>CAISOD010000001.1 GCA_903887045.1 uncultured Gammaproteobacteria bacterium
CACTTCACGCAGAACGATGCAGCGCAAACCACGCAGAACCTGATGAGCCAGAACTACTGCAGTGCCGACGAGAAAGCCGCCATTGCCGAAGCACTCATCGGGGTGAAATTCACCAGCCCCTACGGCAAGGACTTCAAACGCTTCTTGCGTCACGGAATAGGCCTGCACCACGCCGGGCTGTTGCCGAAGTATCGCGTGTTGGTAGAACAGCTGGCGCAAAAGGGACTGCTGAAAATCATCTGTGGCACCGACACCCTCGGCGTAGGCGTCAATGTTCCCATCCGCACCGTGCTGCTGACACGGCTCACCAAGTACAGCGGCGCCAAAGTCGCCACCTTGACTGCGCGTGATTTCCACCAGATCACCGGCCGCGCCGGCCGCAAAGGCTTTGACGACATTGGCTACGTGGTGGCAATGGCGCCGGAACATGTGGTGGAGAATGCCAAGCAGGAAGCCAAAGCGGCTGGCGACGCCAAGAAATTGAAGAAGCTGGTGAAGCGCAAACCGCCGGAAGGCTTTGTGGCGTGGTCGGGCGAAACCTTTACCAAACTGCAGTCAGCACCGCCGGAGCCATTGGTATCGCGCTTCCAGGTAACCCACGCCATGCTGCTGCAAGTGCTGAGCCGCAAGGGCGATGGCTGTCGCGCCATGCAGCACCTCATTGCCGACAGCCATGAAACCACCGCGCAGAAAAAGGCGCACAGGACACGCGCGTGGCAATTGTTCCGCTCGCTGCTGGAACGCAAGATCATCGAGATCAGACCGAAGGCTGAACACGCCAACGGCGGCAAGCTGCGGCTGAATATCGATCTGCAGGACGACTTCTCGCTCAACCACACGCTCTCGCTCTACCTGCTCGACACACTGGCGCTGCTTGATAGCGCCAGCCCCACTTATCCACTCGACATCCTCACGCTGATCGAATCCATTCTCGAAAATCCCGACCTCATCCTGCGCCGCCAACTCGACGCACTCAAAACCGAGAAGATGGCGGAGATGAAACAGCAGGGCATCGAGTTTGAAGAACGCATTGCCAAGCTCGACGAGCTGGAATATCCAAAACCCCAGCGTGAATTCATCTACGGCACCTTCGCCACTTTCTGCACGCTGCATCCGTGGGTGGGACAGGAAAGCATCCGCCCCAAGAGCATTGTGCGCGAGATGGTAGAGAACTACGTGGATTTTGCCGGCTACGTGAAGCTGTATGAACTTGAACGGGCCGAAGGCGTCTTGTTGCGCCATATTTCCAGTGTGCACAAGGTGCTGGCGCAAACAGTGCCGCCGGCCAGCAAGAACGAAGATGTGCAGGAAATCGAAGACTGGCTCGCCGGCCTTTTGCGCGGTACCGACAGCAGCCTGCTGGATGAATGGGAACGCCTGAAGAATCCCGACTGGAAGCCGCTGGAAGACGACGCCGACAAGGCACCCGAAGCGATCGACATCACGAAGAACAAACGCGAGTTCACCGCCCTTATCCGTATCGAGATTTTCCGCTTCCTGCGTTCACTGGCTGCCGGCCGCTACGATGCGGCAGCGGAGCTGGTGGCGCCGTGGACTGAAGACCAGCTACTGGAGCTGACCGAAGCCTATTACCAGGAGCACGAACGGCTGACGCTGGACCCGGAAGCCCGCAACCACAAACACACCTATGTCACCCAGGACGACGACGCCGGCGTGTGGACCATCGCGCAAGTATTGGTGGATCCCGAAGGATTGAACGACTGGCAGGCGATTTTCACAGTCGACAAGAACCTTGCACGTGATGAGGGAAAGCCAACCTTGAACCTGATCAGTATGGCCACAATTGTGTGAGATAGTGCAGCCACAATCCTGGCTCGGGAGCCATCTGCTTGAAAGTTCTTGTCATCAATACCGGCAGTTCCAGCCTCAAGTTCGGCATCTTCGATCTGAGCCTGGCTGACAGTCGCATCTTCAAGGCCGAGTTCTCAAAGTTTTCCGCCACTGGCTGCCTGCTGACGTCGCGCACCGGCGGTGAAACTGCCGGTGAGGTGACCGTTCGTTCTCATGCCACTTCGCTCGCTGAGGCGGTGGAACAGGTGCCAGCGGTGCTGCAGAATTACGGCCATGAGGCATTTGATGCCATCGGCCATCGTGTGGTGCATGGCGGTGCCCGCTTTCATGGCGCCACCTTGATTGATGACAGTGTCGAACTGGCCATCGACGCCTGTGGCGAACGGGCGCCTTTGCACAACCCGATCGCACTGGCTGCGATACGCCAGTGCCGGGCATTGTGGCCCACGCTGCCGCAAGTGGCGGTATTTGATACCGCTTTCCACCAGACAATGCCGGCCGCTGCCCATACCTATGCAGTGCCGAAGGCGTGGCGCGAGCGTGGTCTGCGACGTTACGGTTTCCACGGCACCTCGCATCACTATGTCGCCTTGCGGGCAGCAGAAGCGTTGCACAAGCCACTGCACGAGCTGCGGATAGTCAGTTGTCATCTCGGCAATGGCGCCAGTGTGTGTGCAATCGCCCACGGCCATTCAATCGATACGTCGATGGGCATGACACCGATGGAAGGGCTGGTGATGGGAACGCGCAGCGGCGATCTGGATCCAGGCGCTTTCAGCTTTCTTGCGCGTGAATTCGGTCTTGATGCGAATGCGGTTGAGCATGCCTTGAACAACGAATCCGGTCTGGTGGCTCTCGCCGGCAGCAATGACATGGAAGCCATTGAAGCCCGCGCTGCTGCCGGCGATACCGAGGCCCAGCTGGCGCTGCAGCTCTACGCCTACCGGGTACGCAAATACATCGGTGCCTATGCAGCCGCGATGGGAGGCCTCGATGCAGTCATCTTTACCGGCGGCATCGGCGAGAACTCAGCTGACATGCGACGACGCATCTGCGAACGGCTCGGCTTTCTTGGTCTGTGGCTTGATGCCGACCGCAACCTGGTGCAGGCACCGGCCGATTTCAGCGTTGTGGCGGTACAGGCTGCTGATTCCCGCGTGCGGGTGCTGGTCACCCGCACCAATGAGCAGTACATGATCGCGCGCGAAACGGCTGCTCTGCTGGAGCGTTCAGCGATGAAAAGCAGCGTGCGTATTCCGGTGGCAGTATCGGCACGGCATGTACATCTGTCTCAAGAAGCAGTGGAGGCTTTGTTCGGCGAGGGCCACCAGTTACAACTTGAGCGCCAGCTGAGCCAGCCCGACGGCTGGGCAGCGAAGGAAACGGTGACGGTGATCGGCCCCAAGGGCAACTTTGCCAATGTGCGCGTCCTCGGCCCCACCCGCAACGCCACCCAGATCGAAGTCTCGCGCACCGATACCTTCACGCTCGGTATCGAAGCGCCGTTGCGGCCATCGGGCCAGTTGGCCGATACGCCGATAGTCACACTGCGCGGCCCGGCCGGTGATCATGTCACCAAGGGTCTGATAGTCGCCGCGCGTCATCTGCATATGAGCCCGGCTGATGCCGACATATTGCAAGTACGCGATGGCGATTTTGTCGACATCAAGGTAGGCAGCGACGAACGTGCCGTCGATTTCAGCCATACCCTGGTACGGGTGAAGCCCGGCTTTGTCACCGAAATGCACATCGACACCGACGAAGCCAACGCAGCCGGCATTGCGCTGCGCACTACCGGTGAGCTCGTCCTCAATGACGAAGACCACGAAGCCACCGTTGTCACCCACCACAAGGCCGCCGGCTGAAATCCCTCCATCCCCACCAAAGGGGTCGGAGACGTTTGCTCCTGGCGTTACCAGCAGCAGCATGCGCGGGGTGATTGCATCGTCGCTCTTCCACGCGTACTTCAAGGTGTAACCGGTGGCTTCCCTGGTGAACAAATAACCACGGGTATCCTGGGTTTGCAGGAATTCGTTGAATTTTTTGGCGTCTTTGTCAGCAAGGTATTGCTGGTACTGCTGCACCACCGCATCGGCTTTGTCGGCTTCGGTCCAGCCCAGCATTGATACGCGCACTTCGGCTTCGCTGGGCAGTTTTGCCTCCAGCGTCTGACCTTTCAACGTGAGCAGAGCAGCCGGCACCATGCCACCTGCGGGGAAAGTAGGAGCGCGTGGTGGTTTTTCAAGCCAGGAGAATTTGGAAAAATTTTGAAACTTACACCAGTTCCACGCATTGCCAGCGCTGCCGTTTCTCGGCCAGCGACATACCGGCATGTGCCGGGCTAGAGGACGGCAGCACCTGCGTGGCCAGTTGCAGCGTGGCTGGCAACATCGGCACTACCAGCCGTTTCCACAGGGTGGCCGCAGTCTGTCCATTGAAGTACACCGAGTGTATCTGCGGGTGTTGTTGCAGGAAGGTCGCAAAGTCGTTGGCCACCGTGGTCTGCCGCGCGATCGCAGAATCAAGACTGCCCGGGCGCTCGCAGCGCTGCAGCACATCCCACAGTGCAATGCGCTGCTTGACCAACACCTCGCAACGGGCGGTGTAATCCAGCCCTGTCGGCATTCCCAGCACTGCCTCCATCAAGGGCCAGAAACCGTTGCGCGCATGTGCGTAATAGCGGCCGGCAGTGAGCGACGCCACGCCCGGCATCGAGCCCAGAATCAAGCGTGTTGCGTCGGCAGCCGCAATGGGCGGGAAGCTGTGTACTTCGGTCATTGGTCTCTTGTACAGTCGGGCGGAAACACCGCGAGGATACCTGCATGGACGTTGACAATTACACTCCCCCACTGCAAGCAGCTCCTCCTGCTGCCAATGAACCCATGCTCATCGTGCACGAGCCGCGTGTAGTCATCGGCGATCGCGGTGCCGCCTGGCTGACGGAAGCCTGGGACGCCTTCAAGGCCGCCCCCGTTTCGTGGTTGTTGTTGTGTATCGCTGGTGCCGCGCTTTGGTTTGTCATCAATTTGATTCCCTTGCTCAATATCGCCAACGGCTTGCTGCAACCAGTATGGGGCGCGGGCTTGTTGCTGGCTGTACACGCCCAGCGCAATGGCGGGAAGGTGAAGGTGGCCCATCTGTTTGCCGGCTTTGGCCCCAAGCTGGGCCGCTTGGTGCTCAGTGGAGTGGTTGCAGGCGGCATCATGCTGGTCATTGTCGGCATCACCGTCGGCTCCCTTGCCGTGCAACTGCTGCAAGCACCCGACCCGCAGGCCCTGCTGCTTGGCCAGGACATGAATTCCCTGTTGCTGCGCGGCCTGGTCGCGATGGCACTGACGATCCCGGTGTACGCTGCCGTGTGGTTTGCACCAGCATTGATTGTTTTCGGCAACATGGGCGTGCAGCAATCATTGCTGCTGTCGATGCAGGCCTGTCTCAAGAACGTGTGGCCCTTTCTCATCTACAGCCTGTGTCTGACGGTGCTGGGTATATTGACAGTGTTCACCTTCGGACTCGCGCTGCTGGTGATTATTCCCATGTTCTATATTTCCGTTTACCTTTCCTTCCGCGATATCTTCATCGACTGACCGCACCGCTACCCACTCCAGGACAGACCATGACAACAACAATAAAAGGTCTTGATGCCGACCGCCTGCAGCATCTGCGCGAAACCATCCAGCAAGACATCTCTGCCGACAAATACTTCGGTGCCGTCGTTCTGGTGGCCCACCAGGGCGAAATAGCACTGCAGGAAGCCTTCGGCTGGTCGGGCGCTGATCACGCGCGCAAACTCGAACTCGATTCAGTGTTCTCCTTGTTCTCGCTGACCAAAGCCTTCACCACCGTGCTCACTCTGCGTGCCATCGAACTCGGCCAGTTCGCGCTGACCACCCGCGTGTGTGAAGTAATCCCTGAATTCAACGGCCCGATGCGCGATCGCATCACCTTCTTCCACCTGCTGACGCACCAGAGTGGTCTGCCGGCGCTGTGGATTCCGAAACCCGGCATGTTCATCGACCGGCTCGACGAAATCATCGCCGCCATCTGCCAGTACGTGCGGCCGGTGGATCCGCCTGGCATCAAGTGCCACTACTCACCGCTGTTCAACCACGCCTTGATGGGCGAAGCCGTGCGCCGTACCGATCCCAAACAGCGCAGCTACCGCCAGATTCTGCAGGACGAAGTGCTGACGCCGCTCGGTATGAACGACACTGCCATCGGCCAGCGCAAAGACCTTGCCGCTCGCCACATCTTCCCCGACTTCCGTGGCAAACCACCGCAGGAACACCTGAGCCGCCACAACAACGATCCACAAGGCGCCTTCAAGGACGAACACGCGGAAATGCCCTGGGTCGGCGGCATTTCCACTGTGCCCGATCTGTTCAGGTTTGCTGAAATGCTGCGGCGCGGCGGTACTCTGAACGGCGCGCGTATCCTGTCGCCAGCCATGATCGGGCTCGCCACCCAGAACTGGACCGGCGACAAACCCAACGAACTCTACAAGGCCGTGGCGATCAACAACGGCTGGGAACCTTACCCGGCCTACATCGGTCTCGGCTTCTGTCTGCGCGGCGAACTCGTGTGCCCCAACCTGTTCGGCACGCTGCCTTCGCCTGGCACCTACGGCAACTATGGCTCCGGCAGCACGCTGTTCTGGGTCGATCCGGAAACCGACCTCACGTTTGTCTATTTGTCCGCCGGCATCATGCAGCAGGCACCCAACATCGAACGCTTCCAGCGGTTGTCGGATATCGCGGCTTCAGCTGTGTTGTAAGCGGGCGGCGGCAATGAGCAGCAAGCAGTTCGGCCACCAGTTCGACTACCTCATCATCGGTGCCGGCACCGCTGGCTGTGTGCTGGCCAACCGCCTCAGCGCCAATCCAGACATCAGCGTGGCACTGATCGAAGCCGGCCCGCCGGACACTACGCCGCTGGCGCATGTACCTTCGCTGGTGGGCACACTGATGTTTCACCCGCGTTATGGCTGGGGCTACAAGTCAGTGCCGCAACCACAGCTCGGCGGCCGCCAGATCCTGCTGCCGCGTGGCCGCATCCTTGGCGGCTGCAGCTCCACCAACGGCATGGTGTACTTCCGTGGCCACCCGCGCGATTTCGACGAATGGGCCGAGCTGGGCAATGCCGGCTGGAGCTTCGCCGAGGTACTGCCTTACTTCCTGCGCTCGGAAAACAATGACGACTACCGCGATTCGCCGTGGCACGGCACCACTGGTGAAATGCACATCTCGCATGTGCGTCAGTACAACCCGATGATCCATCCGTTCCTCGCTGCCACCAGCGCGTTAGGCTACGGCCGCTGCGCCGACTTCAACGGTGTACGCGATCCGGTTGGCTTCGACGTACGCCAGAACGCCATCCACAACGGCCGCCGCGTATCCGGCGTTACCGCATTTCTGGATCCTGTTCGCAACCGGCAGAACCTGCACATCTTCACCGACAGCCTTGTGCACCGCATCGAGATTGCCGAAGGCCGCGCCACTGGCGTTACGCTGGAACGCGGCGGAGTGCGCGAAACCCTGCATGCCCGGCGCGAAGTGCTGCTGAGTGCCGGCGCTTACGGCTCCCCTGCCATCCTGCAACACAGCGGCATAGGCGATGCCACCTGGCTGCACCGGCTTGGCATAGACGTAAAACTGCATCGTGCCGGCGTGGGGCAAAACCTGCACGACCACCCATCGGCCGTGGTGCAGATGACAACAAAGAACACTGAGTCGTACAGCATCTCGCCCAGCGTGCTGCCGCGCAATTTCTGGAGCCTGCTGCAATACCTGTTCGCCCGTAAAGGCCAGATCGCCGGCAACCTGTTTGAAGTCACCGGCTTCCTGCGCACCGCCGAAGGCCTCGAGCGCCCCGACGTGCAATTCGTGTTGATGCCCGCCAACCGCCCGCAACCGGGCCAGGCCTTTCCGCGTGGCCACGGCTTCGGCATCAATTCGATACTGTTGCAGCCCAAGAGCCGCGGCAGCGTTACCATCGCCAGCAACAATCCCAACGCGGCCCCGCTGATCGACAATGCATTCCTGCGCGACAGCGCCGACATCGAGCCGCTGTTGCGCGGCCTGCGCATCGCCCGCCGCATATTGGCGATGCCGCAGCTGGCAAAGTATCAAGCGACTGAAATCCTGCCGGGTCCTTCACTCGACAGCGACGACGAACTGCGCGACTACATCAAACGCATGACCAGCGCCGTGCATCACCCCGGTGGTTCGTGCCGTATGGGGACTGACAACAATGCGGTGGTTGATCCGACGTTGCGGGTGCGCGGTGTGGAAGCGCTGCGGGTGGTGGATGCGTCAATCTTTCCGCGCATGGTGAGTGGCAATTCGAATGCTGGGGTCGTCATGGTGGCTGAAAAAGCTGCGGATATGATTCAGGGCAAACAGGCGCCTCCCCGGATTGATTTATGAGGGCACTGTGAAGGCTCCGGCTGCCAGTGGTGCTGTACAAAACCGTCGAAGGCCATGGATGGCCTGA
>CAISOD010000002.1 GCA_903887045.1 uncultured Gammaproteobacteria bacterium
ATTACGGCTCTACGTGCAGATGTCCCATCATGCCGACTTCGGCGTGATCAAGGATGTGGCAGTGATACATCCACATGCCCGGACGGTTATCAAACTGCACTGCCAGTTTCAGTTCGGTATGCTGCGGCACATCGACCGTGTCCTTCCATTCCAGCACACCCTCGACCGGGTCCAGCACCTGAAAGAAGAAGCCGTGCATGTGAAACGGGTGCGAGAAGTCGGTGTCGTTGCGCACAGTCCATACCTGGGTTGCACCCACCTTGGCGATGATCGGTACGGCATGTTCGTGATGCACACCGTTGATGCCCATGCTGACGTCGTCGTTTTGGTCATAGCCAATAGTCAGGTTGAGTGTTTGCTCTTTGGCCCCCGTGATGTCGAGCGGAGCGATATCACTGCGCAGTAGTTCCGGCACCGCTTCCGGCGTCACCGCGGGTTCGTCGACAGTCACCATGCGTACCAGATCCTCTGCCAAGCGGTTGTAGGTACTGCCGTAACCGCGATCGGTCGGGTACCACTTGAGGACCCCCTCGGTGCCGGGATCATCCGGCGGCGTGAATACGAAGTCGAACCGCTCACCTGGCACAACTTTGAGCTCATTAACGGTGCGGGTGCGGGACGCCATACCCGCCTGACCACCCAGAATCACCAAGGGCGAGCGGCGATAGCGCAGCGTGTAATAGCGTGTCCTTGCCGCATTGATCACGCGCCAGCGCTGCTGCTTGCCTTGCCGCATTTTCAGCGTGGGCATTACTTTGCCGTTCACCAACAGCACATTGCCTTCACGTCCGAACAGGTCACCGAAACGGCCGCCGACCTTCGGATCCTGCAATTGGCCGTCTTCAGTGAGGCTCATGTCAGAAAGCAGCAATATCAACTCATCGCCCGGTACTGCTTTCGCTTGCGGGTCGTCCACGACCATCGGGCCATAGAGGCCATAACCCACCTGTGCCGCCGAATCGACATGCGGGTGGTACCAGAAGGTGCCGGCATCAGGCACCACATAGTCGTAAGTGAATTCTTCGCCCGGATTGATCATGGCCTGGGTGAAGCCCGGCACGCCGTCCATCGCATTGGTGATGCGCAGTCCGTGCCAGTGAATGCTGGTGGGGGCCGGCAATGAGTTCTTGAAATGCACGATCAGCCGGTCGCCCACTTTCAGCCTGATCAACGGCCCCGGCAGATAGCCGTTGTAGGTCCATACCTGCGTCTTCTTGCCCGGCAGGATTTCCATCTCCTTCACCACAGCCTCCAGATTGAATTCGAGGATGCTGGGGTCGGCGTTAAGGTCTTGCGGCTCCGGCAATAGAAGATCAGCATTCCAGCCGTCGGGCTGATTCACTTGCGCGGCGGTTTGTTGCTGCGCCTGCGCAGTGGTTACCCACAGTAAAGGCACCAACAGTGCAGCCAACCGTGCAGCCAACAACGCAAATCCTTGCATCCGCTTGTTCATAGCCACTCCACACAAAAGATGTTTTCTATTTACATTGATAAATTTAAATCCAACCCGGGTGCCAATACCAGCTCAACTCCAGGCTTTTCACCACGGTTTCTCGCTTCTTGCTTGATTCACGACAGGTTCGCCAAAGAGAATGCTGGCCCGGTATTCCAACAACAACTACTCCAACAGCAGACGCCGCCATGACCACTGCCACTCCCATCGCTTTTGCCACCCGCTACCTGATGTGGCCACTCATCGCCTTGCTCGGCGCCGGCGCGCTCGGCGGCATCGCCTTCAATCGTGGCGAATCGATCAACAGCCTGTGGCTTATAGTTGCTGCCATTTGCGTGTACGCCCTCGGCTACCGCTTCTACAGCGCATTCATTGCCGCCAAGGTGCTGGCACTCGACGCCACCCGCGCCACACCCGCTGAACGCCTCGCCGATGGCCGCGATTTCATCCCAACCCATCGCTGGATCGTATTCGGCCATCACTTTGCCGCTATCGCCGGCCCTGGCCCGCTCGTTGGCCCGACCCTGGCGGCGCAATTCGGTTATCTGCCGGGTACTTTGTGGATATTGATTGGCGCAGTGCTTGGCGGCTGCGTGCAGGACTTCGTCATCCTGTTCTGTTCGATCCGCCGCAACGGCCGCTCGCTGGGCCAGATGGCGCGTGATGAACTCGGTGCGATCGGTGGTGCAGCGGCGCTGGTCGGCGTACTGGCCATCATGATCATCCTGATTGCGGTGCTTGGCCTTGTTGTCGTCAACGCGATGCGTCACAGCCCGTGGGCGACTTCTACAGTAGCTGCCACGATTCCGATTGCGATGCTGATCGGCCTCTACATGCGCAACATTCGCCCAGGTCGCGTCATCGAAGGTTCCTTGCTCGGTTTCTCCCTGCTGTTGCTCGCCGTGTTCGGTGGCCAGTGGATAGACGCCAGTGAAACCCTGCGTACATGGTTCGACTACGACGGCCCGCCACTGGCGTTGATGATCATCGTGTACGGCTTCATCGCTGCAGTGTTGCCGGTGTGGTTGCTGCTGGCGCCACGCGACTACCTCTCCACTTTCATGAAAATCGGCACCATCTTCCTGCTCGCCATGGCGATACTGGTACTGCGCCCGGAACTGCAGATGCCGGCACTGACACAGTTCATCGACGGCACCGGGCCGGTGTTCGGCGGCAAGATTTTCCCGTTCGTATTCATCACCATCGCCTGTGGGGCCATCTCCGGTTTCCACGCGCTGATTTCGTCGGGCACCACACCGAAACTGCTCATGAACGAAAAAGATGCCCGTTTCATCGGCTATGGCGCAATGGCAATGGAATCGTTCGTCGCCATCATGGCGATGATTGCAGCCTGCGTGCTGGAACCCGGCATCTACTTTGCAATCAACAGCCCGGCCGGTCTTGTTGGTGCGCAAGCCGCTCAAGCGGTTGCCACCATCAGCGGCTGGGGCTATCCAGTCACTGTTGAGCAAATGCAAACGCTGGCACAGCAGATGGGTGAAAGTTCTCTCTTCGCACGTACCGGTGGTGCACCGTCGCTGGCGGTTGGCATGGCGAGTATCTTCGCCAGTGCCTTCGGCAGTTCGCTGCTCGCGGTGTGGTACCACTTCGCGATCATGTTTGAAGCCTTGTTCATTCTCACCACTGTTGACGCCGGCACCCGCGTGGCGCGCTTCATGTTGCAGGACCTGCTCGGCAACATTGTCCCCGCGATGGGCCGCACCTCCTGGTATCCGAGTGTGTTCCTCTGCAGTGGCCTGGTTGTGCTCGGTTGGGGCTACTTCCTTTACAACGGCACCATTGATCCGCTCGGCGGCATCAACAGCCTGTGGCCACTGTTCGGCATCGCCAACCAGATGCTGGCGGCAATTGCGCTGTGTGTGGCTACCGCCATCATCGTCAAATCCGGTCGCGCGCGGTATGCATGGGTAACAGCGGCGCCACTGGTGTGGCTTGTCATAGTTACCAGCGCAGCAGCGTGGGAGAAACTGTTCAGCCCAGAACTGCGCATTGGCTTTCTCGTTCATGCCGATGATCTGAAAGCACAGATCGCCAGCGGCAGCATCACCGGCGATGCAGTCGCACAAACAGAACGCCTGATCTTCAACGATCAGCTCGACGCCGCACTCACTGCCTTCTTCCTCATAGTCAGCTGGATCGTGGTTATCGAAACTGCGCGCATCTGCTTGGCGTTTTTGCGCGGAAAGCAAACGCCTGCCGTATCGGAAACTCCCTACGAACCAACACAGCTGGCAGAAGGTTGAGATGGAATCGCTGCTGAAAGTGAAACAGGCAGGAATTGCCGCATGGGCCGCGCTGCGTGAACTCAGTGGCGACGATGCGTTTGAGCGCTATTTGCAGCATCACGCGGTAGCGCACCCGGGCGAAGCACCACTGGATCGCACGGCGTTTTTCCGCGAAGAGCAGAAGCGAAAGTGGGATGGTGTACGCAGGTGTTGTTGATCTGCCAGATCAGGCGCGTACGAACCGAAGCTGGCTGCGCCCTGCTCAATCACGACTGCCTATTTCATGTATCACCCCCGGCTTTTCAAGTCTTGCCGATTTCAGGATGCTGTTCAGCGTGCCCGGCTGACATCTTCACTATAGTTCTCGCGTTTTAATCCAATCAAAATTTTTGCAGGCATAAAAAAAGCGGCTGGTTTCCCGGCCGCTTTTTTTGATGCAACGCCTTTTGCTTACATGAATTCGAGCAAGCCCATGATCACAAACGCCAGCACGATGCTGCTGGTGATCACGCCTTTGACGGTGGTCAGTACGCTCTGCTTGCCGAACAGCGCATTGGCTTCGAGTGCAGCGATCAGTGCAATGACAATCCAGCCGCCCATTGTCAGGCTCGGATGACCGTAACCGGCGGCAGAGCCGATGAAGTGCGGGCCGGCCAGCATGCCGAGCGCCATCGGGCCGGAGAAGAGTACGTTGTGGCGTGAAGCCAGCGCTGCCTTGGCGCCAGCGGCGGCAGCATCACCGCCCTGCACGATGCCGAGGGCGATTTTCTGGTTGGGCCAGATCACCAGCCACACGTTGAGGAACATGATGGTGGCGAGCAGCGCACCCATGATGATGTAGCCGTTGAGCTGGCCATTGGCGTGCACATAACCAAGCAGCACCAGACCGGTAATGAAGGTGAACATGGCGCCCCAGCGGAACCACCACAGCGCGCTGGGCGCCAGCTTGGCCTTGGCGTCCTTGAGGGCTTCCGGCGTGGCTGCCTTGAAGTAGCCGCCCTGCACGAAGTTGAAGTAGTAGAGCATCCCGATCCAGGCGATACCGAATAACAGGTGGCTCCAGCGTACAAGAATCATGAGCAGCGATAGCAGGGTCATAGTGGTTCCTCTTTGTCTTGATGTGTTTTGGTTATGCGTTTTGCTGGTGTAACGGTTGAGTGGCGGAAGAATAGTGCGCCTGCGCGGTTGATAGCAACTGCACAGGAAGTGTGGGTATCACGGGAAAGCGCCTTCTGTTGCTGAGCGATTATCAGCGCGGTTCGATTGCGCGCAGATGACGTATCACTGAAACGGCCGAGCCGAGCCAGCCCAGCGCGCCGGAGGCCACCACCACCAGGAAGCCACCCTGCAGACCAAGACCACCAAGTTGGAAGGCAGGGTCGTAGCTGGTCAACAGTCGCGTCAACGGACTCCCAAAAGTCCATAGACTGATCTCCACCAACACCAGCGCAATCAAGCCACCGCCAACGCCGTACCAGAAACCCGTATAAAGAAATGGTCGGGCGACATAGGCATCGGTACCACCCACCAGTTTGATGACGACAATCTCGGCGCTGCGGTTGGCGATAGCCAGCCTTATTGTGTTGCCAATGACCAGCACCACACCCAAACCCAGCAGCGCGGTGAGCCACAGCGCCAGCTGGCTTGCCAGTTGTACTGCGGCCTGCAGACGCTGCAGCCATTGCAGGTCGAGCTGCGCTACATCAAGGCCGGGCAGTGTCTGCAGGTATTCGTACAAAGCAGTGACTTCAGCGCCATCATCGGATGCAGGCTCTACTGTGATCACTGGCGGCAGCGGGTTCTCGTCGAGCCCGGCCAACGCTTCGCCAAAGCCCGATTTCTGCTCGAACTCCTGCAGCGCTTGTTCGGGCGTGATCAGCGTAGCTTCGGCGACATCGTCGCGCGCTTTCAGCTGCGCCACCAGGTTGTGCAGCGCGGCTGGGTCGTCTTGCTGCATGAAGAGCGAGATGCTGCCGGTGCGATCAACGCCGGTACCGAGCAGCGTTAGATTCTGCAACAGCAGCCATAGCGCCAGTGGCAACGCCAGCGCAATTCCCATCACGGTGCAGGTCAACAGTGTACTTACCCTGTCGATAAGCAGCTTGTGCAGGCTGTCGACAGCCGCGCCCTGATGCTGCGCCAGTGCTGCTGCAAACATGCCGAGAGGTTGAGCTGCTGTTGCCGGGCGCGGCTCAGTGCGCGGGCGGTGGTCGCGTTGCGCTGCCATCAATGCGTTCCCTTCACCGGACTCTTGACGGAACTCTGCACCGAGCTCTGCACCGAGCTCTGCACAGGACTGCCGGCAATGAGACGACCTTGCTCAAGCTGCAGCCGACGATGGCGCATGCGCGAAATCAGATGGTGGTCGTGGGTGGCAATAAGTACGCTGACGCCGACCTGACTGAATTGTTCAAACAATCCCATCACTTCAACAGCAAGTTCGGGATCGAGGTTGCCGGTTGGCTCATCCGCCAACAGCAAGGAAGGTTTGTTGACGACCGCGCGGGCAATGCCGACACGCTGCTGCTCTCCGGCGGACAGCGCCAGCGGATTCTGGGTTTCCTTGCGCAACAGTCCCACCTTGTCGAGCGCGGCACGTACGCGGCGCGAGGCTTCACGTGGATCGTAACCGGCGATCTGCAGCGGCAGCGCTACGTTGTCGTACACGCTGCGATCGAACAAAAGCTGATGATCCTGGAACACGAGGCCGATGGTACGGCGGTAGTACGGCAATTGTTCGCGCGCGATCTTGTTGAGATTCTGGCCGTTGATGACAAGCTGGCCGCTGCTCGGCAACTCCATGCGCATGATGAGTTTGAGCAAGGTGCTCTTGCCGGCACCGCTGTGGCCAGTGACGAAGGCGAGCTCGCCATCGTCGAGCGCAAAGCTGACGTGGCTCAGCGCTTCGTGGCCGGAGGGGTAGCGTTTACTGACATCATCAAACTTTATCATGGTGAAAACGGTCTACTTGCTTTCATCGTCAGTTCCAGCAAACAAGGCGCTGACGAATTCAGCCGCCACAAATGGCCTGAGGTCTTCGGCTTTTTCGCCAACGCCGATGAAGCGCAGCGGCAGGCCCAATTCTTTGGCGATGGCGAACACCATGCCACCGCGGGCAGTGCCATCAAGCTTGCTGAGCACGAGACCACTCACATTGACGCTGTCGGTAAAGCTGCGCGCCTGGCTAAGCGCGTTCTGGCCCGTAGTCGCATCAAGCACCAACAGGGTTTCGTGCGGAATAGCCGGGTCGAGTTTCTTCAAGACGCGCACTACTTTTTCCAGTTCCTGCATCAGGTTGCTCTTGTTGTGCAGGCGGCCGGCAGTGTCGGCGATGAGGATGTCGGTTTTTTTGGCGAGTGCGCTTTGATAGGCATCAAAGATTACCGAGGCACTGTCGGCGCCGGTGTGCTGCGCGACAACCGGCACGTTGTTGCGGTCGCCCCACACCTGCAACTGTTCCACTGCCGCCGCGCGAAAGGTGTCGCCCGCAGCGAGCATTACACTCCTGCCCTGAGCCTGGAAGCGCTTGGCCAGCTTGCCTATGGTGGTGGTTTTGCCGACGCCGTTGACGCCGACCATCAATATCACGAACGGCTTGCCGCTATTGGCGGGGATATGGAGCGGCGCTTCGGAAGGTTGCAGCATCACCTGCAGCAATTGTTTCAGCGCTGCGTACAGCGCATCAGAATCGGCCAGTTCATTGCGTTTCAGCTTTTCAGTCAACTCACCAAGGATACTTGCGGTGGCCTTGGTGCCCACATCAGAGGTGAGCAAGCGGGTTTCGAGTTCGTCCAGCAGCTCCTGGTCGATGGCTTTTTTGCCGAGCAGCAGCGAGCCGAGACTGTGTGCCAGCGTATCGCGCGTGCGGCTGAGGCCGGCCTTGAGGCGACTGAAGAAACCGGCTTTTGGTGATTCAACCGCTGAGGTAACAGGTGCTGCGTTCCGGGCGTAAGCGAGCGCTTGATCCGGCGTTGCATCAGGAGAGGCGGCGGCGGAAGCTGCGGCGGACTCTGCTTCGGTTTTCGGACGTTTTCCAAATCCAAACATAAGAGGTACTGCACTCTGGTGACAGCGCAATGCTAGCATGATCTCTATGTCTCGCCCCCTCCCCAACCGCAATCCCCCAAACCGAAACCGAGTGCGCATCATCGGCGGCGAGTGGCGTTCGCGCTTGTTGCAATTTCCAGAAGCGCCCGGACTGCGCCCGACACCTGACCGCGTGCGCGAAACCCTGTTCAACTGGCTGCAGTTGCGCATTGTGGGTGCGCACTGTCTTGATCTCTTCGCCGGTAGCGGCGCACTCGGCTTCGAAGCGTTGTCGCGCGGCGCCTCTGGTGTCACAGCGCTCGAAACAGCGACGCCCGTTGCTGCAGCGCTGCGTCAGAATGCCAGTCTGCTTGGCAGCGATCGCTTGCAACTGCTGCAACAGGATGCGCTGCACTGGCTCGACAAACCGGCGTCGCAGCTCTTCGATGTGGTGTTTGTTGATCCGCCGTTTGCCGACAACTCACACGCACGCTGCTGTGAGCTGTTGCAGCAACATGGTTGGCTGGCGCCGGGTGCGCTGGTTTATCTGGAGGCAGGACAGCCACTGACGACACTGGCGCTGCCCGTCGCCTGGCAACTCACCCGCCACAAGCAAGCCGGTGATGTGTACTACGGACTGGCTGAGGCGACCCGTGTAATCGCTTAATCTTCTTTGTAGAACGTAAACTCGATTTCCACTTTGCTGCCAAGGGGCAACGCGGCAACACCGACCGACGTACGTGCCGGCGGCGCATGCGGAATGTTGTTGAACACCTGCTCCCATGCAGCGTTGATCTCGCCGAACTTGTCCATATGCGTGGTGAAGATGCGCGCCATCGCCATATGCTCGAAGCCGAGCGAGTATTCCTGCATCAGCAGCTGCACGTTCTCGAGAATCCTGCCAGCTTGCTCGCCGACACCATCTCCGGCCAGTGCGCCAGTCTGCCGGTCCTGTCCCAGCAGTCCGCTCAGATAATAGTGCGGGCCTACTTTCACTACCTGGCTGTACTTGAACGCAGGTTTGGGGAGCACTTTGGAAATCGTGGCCTGACGCATGGGATGTCCTGACAAGAAATGTGGAAACAGCAGTTTACCGCGCCGCCGGGGCTGCAGCACGGCTGCGCTATAATCGCACCACGCTCACTGCCGAGTTTCCTGCATGCGCACTATCGTCTACCCCGGTACCTTCAACCCGATCACCAATGGTCATACCGATCTGGTCGAGCGTGCCGTCCGCATTTTCGATCGCGTCATTGTTGGTGTTGGTACCAGCACCCAGAAAGCCAGCCGGATGTCGCTCGAAGGCCGTGTGGAGCTGTGCAGAACCGTGTTGGCACACATTCCGAATGTTGAGGTGTGTGGATTCACCGGCCTGTTGACGGAATTCATGCAGCAGAAAGACGCCACGCTGATCCTGCGCGGTTTGCGCACCGTGGCTGACTTTGAATACGAGTTCCAGCTGGTCGGCATGAACCGCGTATTGGCACCGGAAATCGAAACCGTGTTTTTGGCGCCGGCAGAGAATCTGTCCTACATCTCGTCCACGCTGGTACGTGAAATTGCAGCTTACGGCGGCGACATCAGCAAATTCGTAGCCCCGGAAGTGTCGGCTGCAATGCGCGCTGAATATGCCGGCAAGCAGTAAGCGGCGTCCGGTGTAACGCCATGAGCCTGCTGATCACCAGTGAGTGCATCAATTGCGATGTGTGTGAACCGGTGTGCCCGAACCAGGCGATTTACCTGGGTCCGCTTATTTACGAAATAGACCCCAGCCGCTGTACTGAATGCATCGGCCATTTCGACAAACCCCAATGCGTTGCCGTGTGTCCGGTAGCCTGCATTCCGAAAGATCCTGCCCACGACGAATCCGAACAGCAGCTGCGGGACAAGTACACCCGCCTTACCGGCAAACTCATTCCGTAGCGTCGAGATCGCCGAACGACGGATCGCACTCGTACGGCCAGATATAGTCGTTACCCTTGCGCCAGGTCACCAGCCGCGCGGCCTTGCCGGCAAACACCGACGGATCTTCCGACAACTGCGTGGCATACAAGGTGTTGCCATCAGTGCTGAGACGGAAGCGCTCGATCAGGTGCAGGTCCTCGCTGTGCGAGAAGCCGTTGTTCATGAATGAGCCGGACGCCAGGTGGGTGGTATCCACCACCAGTTCATCGCCTTCCC
The DNA here is from genome assembly GCA_903887045.1 of uncultured Gammaproteobacteria bacterium. Lineage (GTDB taxonomy): Bacteria > Pseudomonadota > Gammaproteobacteria > Pseudomonadales > Pseudohongiellaceae > CAILUG01. Next base: position 9,907 of record CAISOD010000002.1, read on the forward strand.
AATGCCCCACCGAATGCCCGGCCTTCGAATGCGGCGCGTCGGCCGGCGGATGCGGGCGCCCATCCATGAAGATGATGCGCACCATGTCGAAATACTCCAGGCGCATCACGATCAACTTCTGGTCCTGCAGGATCTCGAACGGAAACGGCGCCTGCATGTTCAGCACCACCGATGGCACGTTGCAGGCGAACTCGCGACTGAGTTCGTCCTTGAAATCGTAGGCGGCTACTTCAGCCTTGGCGGAATCGCTGAGTTCAAGGCCGCCGAAATCACCTTCGCCCAGCTCCAGCCCGCCGGCGTCGTTGATAAGGATCGCATCCGCCGGCAGCTTGCTGCGCAGGATGTCGGCTTCGGTGCCCGGCGCGAAGCTCTGGTTCCAGAAGCCTTCCAGCGAGGGCACCGCGTCCGCAGCGAAGACAGACGCCGACAGCAGCAGGGTGGAGATGGCAACCGACAGTGTGTGCAATTTCATCGTCATCATTCCTTGTCGTTGTCCGGGCTGGGTGCCGCCAGGCCTTGCCCGATCAGCTCGTGGCCATCAGCAAACGTGATCTTGCTGATGCGCATGTAGGGGGTGCCATCGCGAGAGGGGAAACCGACAATCCTGATGCTGTCGCCCGCCTTCAACGAATCCTTGGTCCAGCCGCGGCGGCGCAGCACACTCGGTGAATTGGTTTCGGCCCGCCATTGTTCTACGGTGCCGTCGTCCTTCTTCACGTCAAACGACAGCACCCCGTGCGGGTTGCTGAAGCGGAACGCCGAGACAGTGCCATTCACCTCAATGGTCCTGTCATCGACAAAGTGCACGGCGAACGAGTGGTGGGCCAGCGCGGCCGGCGCGCCGAGAGCCAAACCGATTGAAAACAGTAACTTGCGCATGGAGTGGATCCTCTTCGCTGGAGGCTGGGTTTGCCGCAGTATAGTGGCTAACTCTGGCAGCGGGGACAGTAGACCGTGGTCCGTTGCCCCTGCCGGGTTTCCTTCAAGGGGGTCATGCAGTTGACACAGGTCTGGCCGCCACGGCCGTATACCTGCAGCGTTTGCGCGAAATAACCGGGCTTGCCGTCGCCGCCAACAAAGTCACGCAACGTGGTTCCTCCTACATTGATGGCACG
>CAISOD010000003.1 GCA_903887045.1 uncultured Gammaproteobacteria bacterium
GATCAAAGGCCGTTGGATCTGAGTTACCTGTTGGCACTGGGCTCCGATGCTGTACCCGCCCTGATCGATGAACTTCCCTCACTCACACCAAGTGATCAGTGCACAGTAGCCACCGCCCTGATCGCGACGTGGTGGGACCCAATGCGTTACGCAGCACCGGAGCAACGCGATTGGCGCAACTGGAATGCCTCACCCACACTGGCCAGCAAAGCGGTGCATACCAACGCAAGCATGCTGCAGCAAGCATGCCCGCCATGAAAAAAGTCACTTTTCACATGCTGCACGCAATTGCCTCTGCCAATCCATTGGCATACCGGCAGCGGAATGGAGAGTGCAGGATTCCGGCTTTCTGCAGCTTCGCCAGCACTCTTGGATTCGCTTCGCAGAGAACCACATCCACGTTGCGAGCCCTTAGTTTGTGCACAACCCGCTCCAGCGCCTGGATCGCTGTGATGTCGAGAAACGGTACTTTTCGCAGTCGCAGGATGATCACTGCAGGATCGGTACTTGTTTGCAACAACACCTGCTCAAGGTTTTCTGCAGCAGCAAAGAACAGCGGCCCGGCAGTCTCGAACACCAACACCTTGTCAGGCAACTGCGTGATTCCGGATTCGGCGAGCTCCCGTTGCAATGAATCCTGGCCTACCGCAAGGGTTTCAACGCTCTCGGTCATTCGTCGCAGAAACTGCAGTATCGCGAGCAACACGCCGACATTCACTGCCACCACAAGATCGGTAAAGATGGTCAACAGGAATGTGATAACCATTATTGCGCGATCCGCTGTTGGCGCTGTCTTCAGCACTGCGATGAACCGGTGGGGTTCACTCATATTCCAGGCAACCACGAACAGAATCGCTGCCAGTACACAAAGCGGTATGCTTGCAGCCAGCGGCGCCAGCAACAACAACACCCCAATCAAAGTGAGAGCGTGGAAAATCCCCGCCAGCGGACTGTTGGCACCGTTACGGATGTTGGTCGCCGTTATCGCGATAGCGCCCGTGGCAGCAATGCCTCCAAACAGCGGTGCAACCATGTTGGCGATGCCTTGGCCGAGCAGTTCCTGATTCTAGTCATGCCTGGTGTTGGCCATGCCGTCGGCAACAACAGCTGACAGCAAGGACTCGATGGCACCCAGCAGGGCAATGGTGAAGGCAGGGCCGATAAGCGCCTGCATTTTTTCAAACTCAAACTCAGGCAATTCCAGAGACGGCAAGCCGGCTGGTAGGCCGCCAAAGGCGGAGCCAATCGTCGCCACTCCGGTCAATTTGAAAATCGCTTGTATGGAAGTGATTGCCACAAGCGCTAGCAAGGGACCCGGAATTTTGTGTAGCCCCCGGATCCGCGGCCCGAAGTGAATGAGTAGCAGGCTCAGTACTCCCAGCAATACCGTATTGGGATTTGCTTGTGGCATCAGGCCGAGAAGACTTGGCAGTCGCTGGTAGAAACTCTCTCCTTCCGAGCTGGGCAAGCCGAGAAAGTCGCGCCACTGGCCAACAAAAATGATCACACCGATCCCGGCAGTAAATCCGACTATCACGGGCACCGGGATGAACTTGATCACGCTGCCCATTCGCAGGCAGCCCATGAGTACAAGAATGAAGCCCGCCATCAGTGTGGCCAGTTGCAAACCTGCAATACCGAACTCGGCCGTCACTCCTGCCAGAATCACCACGAAGGCGCCGGTTGGACCTGCGATCTGAACGCGACTGCCACCGAACAGCGTCACGATGCCGCCACCGATAATGGCGGTGTAGAGTCCCTGCTCAGGTCTGGCTCCCGAGGCAATCGCAAATGCCATTGCCAAGGGAAGTGCCACGATTCCCACGATGACACCAGCCACCATGTTGCGTAGCCAGTGTTCCCGGCGGCTCCAGCTTCTGCAGGATTGCAGTCACGAGTTCGGAGGGATGGAACGGTTTGCGCAGGCAGGTGAGTTCACCTACCTGGATGCCGCGCAGCAGCAATTCTTCGTCGACATAACCTGAGCACAACAATACAGGCACTTCAGGCCGCAACGCACGCATTGCCGCCAGCACTGCTGCCGATGAGGCGCCGGGTATTTCACCGTCGAGACACATCACGTCAAATTGATCGTCGACAACAAAGATGGTGCGGCCAAACCCGATATTGGCTGGATGCTGGGGATGCTTGAGTGTATCCGACGCCAGGGCGGGACGTTCATCAATCACGCGCGGCAACAGCAGCGTGAGACCAAGTCCGCTGCCGCGACCGATCGATTTGGTGGTGAAGAAGGGTTCAAACATGTGCAGGCGGGTGGATTCATCGAGTCCGGAACCACTATCACGCACAGCCAGGGTGACCGTATCGTTCGCCTGCAGGCCGATACTGATGTGGCTGCTGCCGGCGCCGACGATAGCGTCGCGCGCATTTGCGATCAGTTTCAACACTACCCGTTCAAGATTCACGGGCACCAGCGGCACGCAGGCATCCGTCGGACCGCGGTCAATGGACAGCGTTACGTCACTCGGGATCATGCGCTGCTGCGTCCCTGCAATGCGCTGCATGAATTCGCCGAGATCAAGCACTTGCCCGCCCAGCTGCCCGAGCGCCGACGATTCACTCATCAACGAGGGCATGCCAGCTCCCAGTTGTACGTTTCAAAAGGGCCTGGCGAGCCTGGCGCTGCTTGTTTCATGTCCATGGAGACCAACGTTCTCATTGCAAACGTTCGAGTAGCGCTACCGGCCGGTTGTACAAATAAATCCAGCAGTTCACCCTGCTGCCACCCCGCGCCATCCTGACCTGCCGTAACTCGCGGCGATACTCGGCGGGCGCAGGCCAGGCCGGTTCCGCTTCTTCATACACGTCGAGCAGCGGCAACAGTGTGGCCGCATCATGCAGACGGTAGACCTCGCCGGTAACGACATCCTTGACCGTTTCTGAAGGCACTGCGCCAATGTACCAATCCACCCGGTACTTGCGACCGTGAAAACGTGCTGTTCCCACCAGGGTGGCAGCGTCAGCCAGCTGACGGGCCATCGGATGACTGGAACTACTCAGCAATGAGCCATAGACAAACAGCAGCTCGCAGGGAACTGTCACTGCAAGCCTTCCTTGCTGGCCTCCGGCAACCAGATGGCGCCAATCACCGCCGTAGCTACCGCTACTATCACCGGATACCACAGGCCGTAATACATATCGCCGCTCCACGCCACCAGCGCGAACGCCACTGTGGGCAGGAAACCGCCGAACCAGCCATTGCCGATGTGGTAAGGCAACGACATCGAGGTATAACGGATGCGCGCCGGGAACAGATCGACCAGCCATGCGGCAATCGGGCCATAGACCATCGTCACGTACACCACCAGCACGGTGAGGATCACCAGCACCATCGCATGATTGATGCCGGCCGGATCAGCCGCCGCCGGATAGCCTGCATTCTGCAGCGCCGAGCCGAGCACGCGACCAAACTCGGCGTTGCGCGTGGTGAAGTCGGCAGCCGCAAGCCCACCGCCTTCGAACGACGGCACTACACTGCTGCCGATGCGTACTTGCGCCACAGCGCCTGGTGCATCTTCGTTGGTGTATGGCACACCGAGCCGCGCCAGCTGCCCCTTCGCCACATCACACGATGACGTAAACACCGCGCGACCCACCGGATCGAACTGGAATTGGCAGGTCGATGCATCCGCTACCACCACCACCGGATTCGCCGTAGCTGCTGCTTCTATTGCCGGGTTGGCGTAATGCGTGAGCGCACCGAACAAAGGAAAGTAAGTAAGCGCCGCCAGCAGACAACCACCGAGCACTACCGGCTTGCGACCGATGCGATCCGACAGCGAACCGAACACGATAAAAAACGGCGTGCCCAGCAATAACGCACCCGCAATCAGCACGTTGGCAGTAAAGGCTTCTACCCGCAGCACCTGGGTAAGAAAGAACAAGGCATAGAACTGGCCGCAGTACCACACCACCGCTTCGCCGGCAGTGCCACCGAACAGCGACAGCAATACCAGTTTCAGATTCGGCCAACGGGTGAATGATTCACTCAGCGGTGCTTTCGACAGCGTGCCTTCCGACTGCATTTCGAGAAACACCGGCGACTCGCTCAACTGCAAACGGATGTAGACAGACACTGCCAACAACACGATGGAAAGCAGGAACGGCACCCGCCATCCCCACACCTCGAACTGCTCACCGAACAGGCTGCGGCAAGCCAGAATCACCAACAGCGACAGGAACAGCCCGAGTGTTGCCGTGGTCTGGATCCAGCTGGTGTAGAGCCCGCGTTTGCCGGGCGGTGCGTGTTCAGCCACGTAGGTAGCAGCACCGCCGTATTCGCCGCCGAGCGCGAGGCCCTGCAACATGCGCAACAACACGAGGATGATCGGTGCCGCCACACCCAGACTGGCATAACCCGGCAACAAGCCAACCAACGCAGTGGACAGCCCCATGATGACAATGGTGATCAGGAAGGTTTGCTTGCGGCCAACAAGGTCGCCAAGGCGACCGAACACCAGCGCACCGAAGGGCCGCACGGCAAAACCGGCAGCGAAGGCCATCAAGGCAAAGATGAATGCCGTGGTCTCGTTGACGCCGGAAAAGAACTGCCGGCTGATGATCGCCGCCAGCGAGCCGTACAGGTAAAAGTCGTACCACTCGAATACCGTGCCCAGCGATGCCGCCAGGATCACCTTGCGATGAGCCTTGTCTACCACCTGTTACTCTCCCGTTTTTGTTGTTTTGCCAGAGCCGTGGATCATGGCCGAAAAGTTGGTGTCGGGGCAAAGGGAGTTTCCGGACTCCTACTGCATGCCCCGCCACCGGGGGATCATTCAGCCGCAACAGCGGCTGTGGTATCGGCGGTTTTCTGGTTGTTGAGGAAGGCTTCGCTCTGCACCACCGCTGCGATCAGGCTCTGGAAGCGGTAGTTGTCGTCACGGGCTTTACCCTGTACCTGCCGCACCAGTGGCATGTCGCCATATTCCATGCCGCGGCCGATGGCGTAGGTCAGCAATTTCTGCGTGACATTGCGCGCCAGACTTTCCTGGTAACCCAGCAGGAAGGTGGTGAGATCGGCAGCGCCTTCCACCTGCAAGCCGTTATAGAGCGTTGATGCGGTATCGATAGTCTTGCCGTTTTCCTCCACGCGGAACTTGCCGTTGGCATCGAATGATTCCAGCGCAAAGCCGATGGGATCCATGATGCGGTGACAACCCTGGCACGCCGGATTGGTGCGATGGCCTTCCATCCATTCACGCATCGACGGCACATCGGCATTGCCGGCGTTGTCAGCCACTTTTGGCTGCACGATAGGCACGTTCGGCGGTGGTGGTGGCGGTTCCACACCAAGAATGCTCGCCAGCACCCAGAAGCCGCGTTTCACCGGCGAAGTACGCCCAGGCTGCGACGGCACCATCAACGAACTGGCCTTGCCGAGAATGCCAGCACGGATGGCCAGCTCACCTTTGAGTTCCACCCGGCGGAAGCGTTCACCCTTGATGCCGGGGATGCCGTAGTGCAGCGCGAGGCGCTCATTCACGAAGGTGTAGTCAGCCGTGAGGATGTCGGTCAGCGGACGGTTCTCCCGCACCAGACTGTCGAACACCAACTCGGTTTCACGCCGCATCGAATCACGCAGCAGATCATCAAAGTCAGGGAACTGGTTCACCACCGGCACCTGCGCGTCGAGATTGCGCAGCGCCAGCCACTGGCCGGCGAAGTTGGCAGTGAAGGCTTCCGATTTCGGATCGTTGAGCAGGCGCTGCACTTGCTGCTGCAACACAGCGGGATCGCGCAACTTGCCTGCGTTGGCAAGGTTCAGCAGCTCCTGATCAGGAATACTGCTCCACAAGAAGAACGACAAACGTGAGGCGAGATCGAGATCACTCAACGCATAACTCTCACCGGCCTGCAGCTGCTGTGGTTCACTTTCGATACGGTAGATGAACTTGGGATCAGTCAGCACCCGTTGCAGCATCAACATGATGCCTTCATCGAAACCGCCCTGCACTGCACGGCCCTGCTCGAAGAAAGCATAGAGTTTGTCGAAGTCGTCCTGCGTGGCGTAACCGCGGAAGGCCAGCGGCGCGAAGTGGGCAATGATGTCGCGCGCGCAAGCGGCTTCTTCGTCGTGGTTGGACGGGTAGCAGCTGAACAGTTGCTGCCGCGCCGGCGTCGCTGTTACACCGGTTACGTTGAACGGGCCTTCAACGCGTACCGAACCAACATGCGGATACCAGGTGAAGCCGGGCAAGCCGCCGGTTTCTATCGTGCTGCGTTCGAAGTCGTTGTTCATGTCGAGGCCGGGCGCGTAATTGCTGGCGATGAAGGTGACAGCGATCTCGTGTACGCCGGCTCTCACCGGCACGGTGACATCCAGCGTCGGCAGGTTGACGCCGATTTCTTCTTCGTTGGTCTGCTCGAAAGAATTGCGGGTGACGCCAAGCTCGCTGTCCCAGTCAAAGGTCTTCAGCAGTTCGCCATCAACCAGTACTTCCAGTTGTTCGCCCCGGATTTCGCCGAAAGGTCTATCGCTGCCCATGTTGCCGAGCGTGATGGCAAAGGTCTTGAACAGGTAGTCGCCGTCCACCGCGAAATTGTGGCTGAACTTGATACCACCGCGGGTACCGAACGGCAGCCCATCAATGCGGAAATTCTGGTTGGCGTCTTCGGCTACCCGATAGAGAGTCTGCTTGACGCCACTGCTGTAACCCACCGCCAGGGCGCTGATCTGGGTGGCAGCCGAGAGATAGGCTTCCAGCAAGGCTGGCGAAAACTTGAGTGCGCCGGCCTGATTGTCGAAACCGTTGCTGGAATCGTCGGAAGGGAAAAATTCGGCCGGGTTGACCTTCAGCGCCAGCAGATCTCGGATGGCATTCTGGTACTCCACCCGATTCAGCCGGTGCATGCCGGGGGAACCGGGGAGTATCTGCGCGTGGCTGTCGATGTCGGTTTCCAACGCGGCAGCGTAGGCATTCATGGCGACCACATCCGGCCGCGGCTCGCCCACTGGCGGCATCATGCCGGCACGCAGCCGTTTGATTACCTTTTCGCCGATGTCGGCAGCTTCGTGAATGTTGTCGGTGCCGAAGCCTTCGAGATCGAGCCCGCCGGCATAATCATCGAGGTTGTGGCACTTGGTGCAATACTGCTCCATCAGGTCTTTGCTGGCGTCAGCGCTGTCGTCGGCAGCCATTGCGGCGGGGCCGGAGGCAGCCAGCAACAGCATACTCATGGGAATGGAGAAACGGTTGGCCATGGCGGAAGTCCCGGCAGAACAAGTCAGCAGCAGGGTGCGCTGCGGGGCCAGCGCTGTAATTGATCCACCACAAGTTGCAGGGGTTTTGCACAAAACCTCCATGGCCTCTGACCCAGGGGTGGCAGTGACTGTCAATCGCGCTCCCGTTGCCTGCGATCTGACAAAGCCATTGCTTGTTGATCGGGGTCACTTTAGCTTCGTCGGCCTATAGTTATCCCTCAGGCAAACAACCCCGCACATGGTCTTCAGTTCTGCAGTCTTTCTGTTTTTGTTCCTGCCGCTTTTCCTGCTTGGAGTCCTGCTTACTGCCCGGGCCGGTCTGACTGCCCGCAACCTCAATCTGGTTGTTTTCAGTCTGGCCTTTTATGTGTTTGGCAGCGGCATCTACACGCTGATCCTGTTGGGTTCGATCCTTTTCAACTGGGCCTATGCTCGCCGCGGCTACGCCAGCAGACCCGGCAAAGGGTGGTTGGCGCTGGGAGTAATCGTCAATCTGCTGCCCTTGCTGGTGTTCAAGTACCTCGACTTCCTGCTGGCGCTCACCAGCGAGCTGCTGTTCCAGCCGTTTTTTGCCACCGCGCTGCCGGCGTTCAAGCTGTTCCTGCCGGCCGGGATTTCCTTCTATACCTTCCAGGCCATTTCCTATTTGCTGGACGTGAGGCGAGGCGAGACACAGCCCGAACCCAGCCTGCTCACCTTTGCCGCCTACAAACTGCTGTTCCCGCAGCTGGTGGCCGGGCCCATCGTGCGCTACGTCCAGATCAAGCAGAACCTGCAACACGCAACGCTGAGCCTCGCGCAGTTCAACGCGGGGATTTTCTTTTTCGGCATGGGGCTAGCCAAAAAGCTGGTGTTGGCAGATTCGCTTGGGCGTGTGGTGGATTTCATCTACAGCCAGCCGCCGGCAGAAGTCACCAACTGGATGGCGTGGCTGGCAAGCCTCGGTTACAGCCTGCAGATCTTTCTCGATTTTTCCGGCTACTCTGAAATGGCGATTGGCCTTGGCCTGATGATCGGCTTCCAGTTTCCCGACAACTTTCTGCAACCCTACCGCGCGCACTCGATTACCGATTTCTGGCGCCGCTGGCATGTCAGCTTGTCACTCTGGTTCCGTGACTATTTGTATATCCCGCTGGGCGGCAACCGCCATGGCCTGCTACGCACTTCGTTGAATCTGTGGGTGGTGTTCCTGCTCTGCGGCCTGTGGCACGGCGCTGCACTCACCTTTGTATTGTGGGGCGCCTTCCACGGTGCCTTGCTTACACTGGAACGCGTGCTCAAGCGCTTGTTCGACATCGAACTGCGAGGGGCTGTTGGTGTGGTACTGACACTGTTGCTCGTATCGATCGGCTGGGTGCTGTTTCGTGCCGACACTCTGGCCCAGGCCTGGATCGTGCTGCGCAAACTCAGCTTCGTTGACCAGAGCGGCATTGCCAGATTCGGCTGGCAGTACACCTTCACGCCATACACGCTGTTTCTGGTGACAAGCGGCATCCTGGTGGCGGCCTTGCCGCTGGAACGCTGGCAGCTGCGGGAACGTTTGCAGACAGACTGGAGTGTGCGTGGCGCACTGCTCGGCGTAGCGTTCATGATATTGGCCATTGCTGCGCTCGCTGCGAATGGCTTCAACCCGTTCATTTATTTCCAATTCTAGGGAGTTTGCATGCCGGTATTTCGCTTGCTGCCCATTGTTTTGTTTGTCCTCGTGCTGCTGATGCCGGCATTGAGCGGTATCACGGGTTATACGATCAGTCCGCCGCTGGCGGAAAACCGCGTACTGACAGCACGACCCGTCGCGACGGATTACTTCAACGAGGAAAAGCTGGACTGGCTGGGATATTCAACCCAATTCAATGGCTGGTTTTCCGACGGTTTTCCTACCCGGGACTTTTGGGTGCGATTGCACGGGCAAGTGCAGTACTCCTTGTTCCATGACTCCAATCGCGTGCACATAGGCCCGGAAAACTGGCTGTACTACCGCAGCGTGCTCGATGTGGAAAATCCGAGTCTGGAGCGCATCAGCCAGCAGGAACGACAAGCGATGGCGCAAAGGCTGCAGCAGCTCTCCGCGCAGCTGGCAGCGCGCGGGATTACCCTTTACATCCTGCCGATGGCGCTAAAGGACTACTACTACCCGGAGTTCCTGCCCGCCAGCGGCAAACATGCCCTGCAGTTCCGTTTTTTCGACCTTTACATGGATGAACTGCTGGCCAACGGCGCAATCAAGGTGATTGATTCGCGCCCGATACTGCGGCAGGCCAAACAGTCAGGCCTGAAAATTTTCCACCAGACTGATTTTCACTGGACTGATCCTGCCAGTGCCCGCGTGTTCCAAGCCTTGCTCGCAGCCATGGCGGAACAGGAACAAAAGCCGGCATTGGCCAATCAATGGCAGGTGGAAACCGTGGAAATGGGCAACTGGTCGGGTGGTGAATCCAACGCCTTGCCATTGTTGTGGCCACGCACTGAAACCACGGTGGGTGCGCGTTTTACCGGCACGCCGACAGAGTTCACTGCGCAGACACCGCTGCCAGCCGGCGTCGAGTCAGCAGCAGTCACTTCAACCTCACGAGAAGACTTGCTGGCGCCCGTGTTGATCTTTGGCGACAGCTTTTTTGATGGCGCCGAACGCGCGGGCTTCCTGAATTTTTTCCAGGCTTATACCCGCTCACGGGTCTGGACCTACGATCTGGTGGAGGCTTACCGCAACCGCCAGAGCGGCACGCGTTATCTGGTGCTGGAAAACATCACGGGGGCCATCTATGGCATGGATGCCGCGGTGACGAAGTTGATTGAAGAGTTGGCAACAGAACCCGCTGCTGCCCCCACTATGGTCAGTCCTTGATGGTAACCAACCCTATCTTGTTGGTGCTGCTCTGGTGAATCAGCAAGTTGCCGTCCTTGGTTACCCACATGTTGCGGACAATGCCGACACCGGACGGAATCGCCCAGCTCTGGAATTTTTCCGTCGCCGGATCGAAGCGCACCAGCGTGTCGGGCCGCACGCCGCTTTCGTTGTACCAGACCTTGTCGTCGATCACCGCGAGTGCATAAGGCGATGACTGCGCACCACTCGGTGAATCCCATTCCTTGATTTCACCCGTCGCCGGATTCAGCCGGCCAACCTTGCCCTGCGTGGAGTTTACGTACCAGACGATGCCGTCGCTGGCGATGTCAAGCCGGCGGATGCGCGAGGCGGTGTTGGGAATCTCGTAGTAGCGCACGGCGAGCGTTTCCGGATCGACGGCGCCGATCTTGTTGGTGCCGTTGTACGCCACAAACAGCGTGCCGCTCTTTGCTACCTTGATGCCGTATGGGCGTGGTTCTGTCTGCACTTCTTTTACTTCGCCAGTCGCCGGATCAAGCATGCCGAGCATGTTGGAGTTCTGCGCGGTGAAGTACAGCTTGCCGTTGGGGTGAAAGGCGGCACTGTGCGGATCGGAAGCGGTGGTGGTGAATTGCGTGATCTGGCCGGTGGCGGGATCAAGCTTGCCGATGGTGCCGTTGCTGTTGCCGGTGTACCAGATGCTGCCGTCGGCGGCGGGCACGATGCTGTGCGGCCGCGCGCTGACCGGGAGTTTGAATTCTTCCATCTCGCCGGTTTTCGGGTCGAGCCGTCCCACCAGTGAGGCCCACATGCCGGTCCACCAGATCGAACCATCGGCCGCCTCCACTGGATCGCGCGAGCGCTGGCCGAGTGTGGGCGCTTGCCATTCCTGTATTTCGATTTCGACGTTGCCGGTTATCAATACAGGTTTGCGGACGTTTTTTGCCGGCAGGTGTTGGGCCAGATAAGCGGCAATGGTGTTGGCCTGCGCTTCCGGCAGTTTCACCATGGTGCCGAACACGGCCTTACATTCGGCCGGCGTGTCGTAACCGGCCGAGCCGAGAATGTTGAATGCGGGATGACAGGCAAAGCAGACTGTCTGCAGCAGTTCCTTGCCTTCGCCGTCTGGCAAGTCGCCAACCGGCGGCTGGGCGTAGGCAGTGGCAGCAGCACCGATCGCGATCAGCAGTGCAAGGTGTTTGATGCGTTGCATGTCCATACCTCTCTTCGTTGGTAGTTCCGTAATGTTGGTAGTCCCGCAATGAAACCAAAGGTCAGAATTTGAAGATGTCTTCTACTGTCGGCTTCTGCATGCCTTGTTCGTGGTATTGCTCCCAGAGCGTCGCCCAGGGCCGCCCATACATGTCCGGAACCTCGTACTCGATCACCGTACCGGGGCTGACCGGAGTTCCAATGCCTGAAATCGGGAAAATGGACTGCACGCATTCGATGAACGGTTGCGGATCGCCTTCCTCGAAGCCACTCTGCCGCGTGATGTTGCGAATGATGCGCACGGGTTCAACAAGGGCTTCGCGGTCGTACAGTACCGACTCGTGATTGAGGCCAGGGAAGTTGCCGCTCTCATCCCGGTTCGGAGTGTAGATCTCGATGGTCTGCATGCGATTCGAAAACTCGAACGCCGCGTGGCTGGACCAACCCTGGATATTGGAGGTCCAGGTAATCAGGCTATCGCCGTCCCAGAAGCCGATGGTCTCGCCGTACCAGCGCGGCACGTCGGCGCCGAGCCGGGGAACGGGCCCGTCCATATTGAATTCGCGGCCAATGTGGATGTTGGTAATGAAGTTGCGCGCCACCCCACCCTCGATCTGCACCAGGTTCGGGGTCACCAGGATGGATTGTTCCCACAGCGCGGACTCGTGCCAACGGCGCAGGAAGCCTTCCGGCCAGCAGTATTGCGACGGCCACTGCGGCGCATTGCTGTGTCCATGGTGATAGGCCTCCTGCACCATGCGTTGCTGGTATTCCGGTGTCAGCAGCGACAGCACAGTGGGAATCTGCACGTGCCGCATCCGGATCCAGTACTGGTTGTCCGCACGCGCGGGATGCTGGTAGCGCCCTGTCCACTCGCCGGGCACCGTGGCGTAGGTATGTTGGGTCGGGCCACCGCGTCCGCGCGTTTCCTCCAGCAAGGCCGCGTAATGTTCCTGCGCGGTAAGGAACGGGTACGGACTCACGATCGACTCGCGCGGATAATCACGGTCGCAATATCCCCACGGAGCCGCTGCCGGTGGCTTGTCCCCTATCAAACCATCCTCGTCCCGGAAATCCTCGAGCGCGGCAGAGCTGTTGCAGCGGAAGTAGCGGGGATCGCTCCACAGCGCGCGATCCTGGTAGAAGTCTGTGGTGGTGAACAGGTCGACGGCGAGCGCTTCGATGCCCTCTGGCGTGGCGCCGTTGCGCGCTGCACCCACAAACCCGGTCTCCGGATCGCGCCGCGGATCAAACGGTATCTGCGTACGGTAGGCCGGATTACCGAGGCCCTGGCGCAGCGTCGCGCCAGTCATGTGATAGCCGTTCAAGTCATGCGCAAGCGGCCACGCGCGACCAACGCTTTCGAAGCCGATTTTCGCAAGCGTCTGCGCGATTGCGGAGGCCATCGGCAAAGTCATCAGCGCTGTCAGCATCAGGCCGTTGGCAAGCTTATCCAGGTTCATTCGAACTCACTCCTTGAAAGTTGTAGACAGAAAGTTGGAGACAGAAAGTTATGGACCGACTACTTCAAGCAAGCTTTGGGCAAATCGTCATTCCCGCGCAGCAGGATTGCTGCAAGCAAAGTTGGCGGCGTCATCAACACTGCCAGTGCCATCGTAGGCTGCCGTTTCCGGCCACGCACACAGCGGCCGTGTGCGCACAGTCTTGCCTTCAACCACGCGGGCAGCCGGCACTGATTCAGGCATATCGCCATTTTCAACCCATTGTTCCAACGTCGTCAGCATGTCGAACTGATCAGTGCCTTCGCCGCCGCCGCAGTGCGCCATGCCGGGCACCATGAACAGACGGTAGTTGTCGCGGGCACTGGCGTCGGCAGCCAGCACACTTTCGTAATAGTCCACTGTGCTGCCGGGTGAAATCTGCGGATCGCCCCAGCCGTGGTACGACACGATGCGGCCGCCGCGCGCAAAGAATGGCGCCAGGTTGGTATCAAGCGCGTCCATCATGGCGCTGGCACTGCGGGTTGCTTCCACGGCAGCAGCCTGCCAGTCGAAACTGCGGAAATCCCACTCGGCATTGTTGTAGACGATGTAGCGGAACAGGTCGACACCGGGGCCAAACGGACGTTCGCCGGCCATGGTGTTCCAGCCAAGTTCACTGCCGGGTGAAAGACCAGCCACGACTTTCCTGTTGCCGGGATTCATCTGCACATCGTTGTAGATCGCGCGCACTGTGGCGACTTCGCCGGCTGTCAGACAAGTGGCAGCACCGGCGGCAGCGCACTGCAACACCACCGGATCAAAATTGCAGCGGCGCGGATTTTCAATCAAGCCATCTTTGGCACCATCGAGCGCGTCACAGGCAGCAAGGGCTGCGCTGTGCACTAGCGGAAACTTTGCAGCCGGCAGCGGTGCTTCGGCCACCGCTTGCCCCACCCACACCGTTTGCAGTGCGCGGCCCGACCAGTTGAGTCCGGGTGAACCGGCCACGACACCATCGTAATCAGCGGGATACAGCTGCACTTCTTTCATCGCCTGCTTGCCGCCGGCCGAGCAACCCACGAAGTACGAGCGCTGCGGTGCGTTGCCATCGTAGAACGCGGTAGTGAGCGCCTTGCCCTGCACTGTCATCTCGTGCACGGCGCGATAACCGTAGTCGCTGAGCTTTTCGGGATGCCCAAAGGCAAAGCTGGCACTACCACCGGTGTGGCCGGTGTCGGTGCTGGCAGCGGCATAACCGCGAGCCAAAGCGGAGGCGAGTGCAGGGGTAGAGATTGAACCCAGCCAGGCGCCATTGCCAACGCCCTGGAATTTGCCGTTCCAGCCTTCAATGGGCAGCCAGACTTCGATACGGATATCCGAATCAGCAGAGGGTGCGATTGACGCCGTGACACGGCAGAACCCCGGCAGATTCTGGTAGGCAGTTGCCGGGCCAGCAGCCGGCTGGAAGGCCCCGGCGGCCACAATGGCCGCCGAGGTGATGGTGGTGTTGTCCAGCGCAAGCGCGGCCAGGCTTTCACAAGATGCAGCCTGCAACCGCCCGGCACTGGCGACCAATGCACCCAATATTCCGAGTCGTACCAGCTTCATCTTGCACATGCTGCCTCCGTTTATCGGGGATCTTGTTTTTATCGTGCTTTGTGCTTCAGGTAACTTCCTGCACCAGGATTTTGAGCAGGCAGCTTATGGGGCCTCTGCCATGTCTTTCATTACTTTCAGCAGGCCTTCGAACTGCGTGCGACGGCGCGTGACATCGGCATCCTTGGCAGCCTGATCGGCCTTGTCAGATACGTCCAGCATCAGTGTGTAGAGCATTTTGGAAGTGGTGGCGGTAACCGGACGCGCTTCCATGAAGCCGTGGTATTGATTGTAGAACTGGCCTTCGACCACCGGCTGCGTGTAGCCATACGACAGTTCGGTCTGTGCAACCAGGATTTCCTTGATACGACCGCCGGCGAGGTCACGCACGGTGCCGATGCCACCGTCGCCGGAAGTGATCACGCAATCGAGGTTCTTCGCCCATTTGGCGATATCGCAATAGGCGCCCACTTTTGCCCATACTTCTTTCGCAGGTTTGGCAATGTCGATTTCCATCGCAATGGTGACGTACTCAGGGGCCGCCAGCGCCGGAGCGGCGGCGGTTGTCAGGACAAGGGCAGCAAGCGTGGATTTGAAGCTGGACATACTGTTTTCCTCTGCAGGGCTGTTAGTGGATATTGTTTTTCGGTTCTGTTCGGTTTCTGTCTGGTGGATGCGTGATAACCGGTAAAAGGACGCTTGTTCCGACAGCCCCGTCCCGGGCCGCCGGAGTATAGAGCAGATGTTCATTCCAGTGACCGCCCTGCCCCTGTTTCAGGGAGTGCAGCCTTCCATGTTTTTTCCACGATCCGCCTGACAGCAGGCAAACTGGATAGCGGTCTGTAAAGGTTAAGGCCGTGGCAGCGATACAGCAAAAAAGGCATACTCCCATCAGACAAGATCACGCGTTTCAAACGTAAAACAAAACTAGCGTGTTCAGCTGCCCAGTAAATAGCGAAACCCGCAGCTCAATCAGAAAACAAAGAGTACAACAAGATGATCCTTCGCCGACTCCCCGTTTCCATTCTGCTTGCCCTCGGCACCACGTTTCCCGGTGCTGCCTTGCTTGCCGCTGACGCCAGCGAATGGCAGGTGGTTGAAGACTATTGCTTCAAGTGCCACAACACCGACGATTGGGCCGGCAGTCTTGCCCTCGACGCCCTGTCGCCTGACGACATCTCACACGACGCGAAAGTATGGGAAAACGCCCTGCGCAAACTACGCGGCGGCCTGATGCCACCATCCGGTGCCGAGCGTCCCTCGAATGAAGAAATCACCAAATTGGTGAGCTGGCTGGAAACCACTATTGATACCGCTGCCAACGCCGATGAAGCGCCTGCCGGCCGCGTGCCGTTGCGCCGCCTGAATCGCCGTGAATATTCCAACGCCATCCGCGACCTGCTAGGCCTCGAAATCGACGCCAGCAAATACCTGCCGGTCGACAACCTCAAAGGCGGCTACGACAACAATGCTGAAGCGCTGCAGGTATCTCCCGCCTTCATCGACCAGTACCTCAACGCTGCCCGCTCGATCGCGCACGATGCCATCGGCGACGAGCGCCCGATTCCCATCATGGAAACCTATGGCAACGTCGCCGACATGATCATCTCGTTGCCGCCGCGCGGCATTGATGGCACCGGCTCGCAGCAGCGCCACAACCAGGGCATGCCGTTCGGCACCCGCGGTGGAGTGTCGGTAGAACACAACTTCCTCGCCGACGGCGAATACGAACTGAGCATCGGTGACCTCGCCCTCGCGCGCGAAGTGCCGAACATGGAATTCGAGAACACCGTGGTGGCACTGCTTGATGGCGTCGAGTTCTACCGCACTGAAATCGGCGGCGAACCCGACCATAAGTGGATCGACCAGATCCTCGACGACGGCGTGGCACAGATCAATGCCCGCCTGAAGAACATCCGCTTCCAGGCCCCCGCCGGCCAGCACAATGTCACCATCACCTTCATCCAGCGCTCGATGGCCGAAAGCGATGAACGCACCCGCATTCCTGCACTTGAGGGCGGCCAGGATCGCGTACACGCCATCCATGCTCTGCAGATCCGCGGCCCGCTGAAAGTCACCGGCATGAGCGAAACCGAAAGCCGCAAGCGCATCTTCGTGTGCTATCCGCGTGAATCCACCGACGAAGCCGCCTGCGCCGATCAGATCATCACCAACATGGCTGAGCGCGCGTTCCGTCGTCCGCTGACCGAACAGGATCGCAGCGAACTGCTGGGCTTCTATGAGCGCTCACGCGCAGGCTCTGCGGATTTCGAAGCCGGTGTACGTGATGCCCTCAGTGCCATTCTCGTAAGCCCGCACTTCGTCTACCGCGCCGAGACCGGCAACGAAACCGCCACTGCACTGGCATTGAGCAATTTTGAACTTGCCTCACGGCTGTCGTTCTTCCTGTGGAGCAGCGTGCCCGACGAAGAATTGTTGCAACTGGCCAACGACAACAAACTGCAGGACAAAGACGTGCTGCGTGCCCAGGTGCGCCGCATGCTGGCCGACGAACGTTCGAAGACTCTGGTTACCGACTTTGCCGCCCAATGGCTCCACCTGTCGAAGCTCGATGAAATTTCGCCGAATGCCGGCTTGTTCCGTTATGCCAGCCGCGGCCTTGATCCACGCGCGATGTTCAAGGAAGAGTTGAACCTCTTCATCGACAGCGTGCTGCGCAGTGACCAGCCGGTGACCAAACTCATCGACGCTGACTACACCTACCTCAACGAACGTCTGGCAATGCACTACGGCATCCAGGACGTCAAAGGCAGCCAGTTCCGCAAAGTGACGCTGAACGATCCCAACCGTCGCGGTCTGCTGGGCAAAGGCGCCATTCTGATGCTGACCGCCAACCCGAACCGCACCTCGCCAGTACTGCGCGGCGTGTGGATTCTCGACAAGTTGCTCGGTACACCAGCGCCGAATCCACCGCCAAACGTGGAAGCACTGCCGGAAAACGGCGTTGGCCAGGCCGCGATGACCGTGCGCCAGCGGCTTGAGATGCACCGCGCCAATCCGACCTGCTTCGCCTGCCACGGCTTCATGGACCCACTCGGCATGGCGCTGGAGAACTTCAATACCGTTGGCCAGTACCGCGAATTCGATCCTGACACTCGTGGGCAGATCGACACCACTGGCGTACTGCCGGACGGCACGCCGATCCAGAGCGCTGCCGATCTGACAGCTGCACTGATGGCTCGCACCGACATGGTGGTGCAGTCGTTGACGATGAACCTGATGACCTATGCGCTTGGCCGTGAAGTGGACTATCGCGACATGCCAACCGTGCGCCGCATCGTTGATGCTGCCGCCGCCGAGGACAACCGCTTTGAGAGCATCCTTACCGAGATCGTCAGCAGCAATGCATTCCAGATGCGCGAAAGCAGCGTAACAAGCAGCGAAGAAACCAGCGCTGCCAAACAAGCCTCACTGTAGTCCCCCACTACCACAAGAACTGAAAGGGTAACGACCATGTTCATCAGCAAAAAACACCTCTCCAGAAGGGCTGTACTGCGCGGTGCCGGCGTGTCGATCGCGCTGCCACTGCTGGATGCAATGATTCCGGCCTCCACGGCGCTGGCGCAAACTGCCGCCGCACCGAATCCACGCCTTGGATTCATCTACTTTCCACACGGTGCCGTGATGCAGGACTGGGTGCCCAAGCAGACCGGTACCAACTTTGAATACTCGCGCATCCTCAAACCGCTGCAGCCCTTGAACGAGTACGTGACTGTGGTGAGTGGTCTGCGCAACAAGGGCGGCGAAAGCACCAACCCGCACGGCATCATCGAAGAAACCTGGTTGTCGGCAGTCGCGCCGGACAACCGTGATCGCGCTCCCGGCGGCACCCGCGGCATGTCGATCGACCAGATTGCTGCACGCCAGATCGGCCAGAGCACGGCACTGCCGTCGCTGGAACTGTGTGGCGAACCCGGCGGCGCCATCAACTACCGCACGCCGCAACAGCCACTGCCGCTGGAAGGCAACCCGCGCAAAGTGTTCTATACCATGTTCGGCCAGGGTGACACCTACGACGAACGCATCGGCATCCTGCAGCAATCGACCAGCCTGCTCGACTACGTGCGCGAAGCCACCAACAGCCTGAACCAGAAGCTCGACGCCGCCGACCGCGCGCTGGTGAGCAACTACCTCGACTCCGTGCGCGAAGTCGAAACCCGTATCCAGAAACTCGAAGCCGGCGCACGCGAGCTGCTCGAACTGCCGGATTCGCCTATTGGACCGCCGGAAGATTTCACCGAGCTGCTGGATATCCAGTTCGAAATGATCGCCCTCGCCTTCCAGACCAACCAGACCCGCATCGCCTCGATGCGCATGGTGAAGGAAGCCAGCATGCGCGTGTTCACCAATGTCGGTGTTGATGAGGCGTTCCATCCGCTGTCACATCACCAGAACAACCCGGACAAGTTCGAGAAGCTGATCCTGGTGCAGAACTACCAGACCGCCCGTATGGCCCGTTTCGCCGAACGCCTGAAAGCAATTCCGGACGGCAACGGCAACGTGCTCGACAACTCGATCATCCTGTTCGGCTCCAACATGAGCAACAGCGATCGTCACAACAATGATCCGCTGCCATCGGTACTGATTGGCAAGGGCGGCAACATCAAGGGCGGTCAGCATTTGCACTATCCGCAGGACACACCGCATGCGCAGTTGTTGCACACGATGCTGGATCGCGCTGGTGTGCATGTCGACGAGTTCGCCGACAGCACCGGCCCCTTCGCTGAAGTGTAAGTGGCGCACAGGCAAGCAATCGCTGCCCAAGATGGCGAAGAGAGTGACAAAGGTGGGAATCGTGGGAAATCTGAAGAAATTCAAGGCAATTACGCTGGCACTGGCGTTGGCAGCAAGCTGCCAGGGCTTCGCAATTGAAGCACCTGCCGATGCCGGCGCCGACTGGCGCGGCCCCGATGGCAGCACTGCGCTGCAGTGGGCGGTGTATGAAGGTGATGTCGATCGCGCCAAAGCACTGATTGCCGACGGTGCCGATGTTGCGGCCGCCAACAACTACGGCAGCAACGCGATGCAACTTGCGGCTGAAGTGGCCAACGTCGACATGCTCAAGTTGCTTTTGGATGCCGGCGCCAACCCCGATTCACCCAACCCTGAAGGCCAGACCGCGCTGATGCTGGTGGCACGCACCGGCAATGTCGCCGCCGCCAAACTGTTGGTGGACAAGGGCGCCAACGTCAATGCCATTGAAGCGTGGGGCCAGCAGAGTGCGCTGATGTGGGCATCGGCCCGTCGCCATCCGGCGATGATGGATTACCTGCTTGAAGAAGGCGCCAACATCAACGCCCAATCAATCAATCGTGATTACCGTCGCCACCTTACCAAAGAAGGACGCGCCAAGAGCCTGGATGCCGGCGGTCTGACACCGTTGTTGTACTCGGTACGCGAAAACTGCATTGAGTGCATCGACGTACTGGTGAAACACAAAGTTGATCTCGACCTGCCTGATCCCGAAGGTGTGGCACCACTGACGCTGGCCGCACTCAACAGTCACTGGGACATCGCGAAAAAACTGATCGAAGCCGGTGCTGATGTACAGCAGTGGGATGTCTACGGTCAGGCGCCTTTGCTGGCTGCGATAGGCCGCCGCACTGCCAACCCGCAACAACCGAACGAATCCCTCAACGAAACCGACGGCCTCACCGTTGTGCGTATGTTGCTGGAAAACGGTGCCAATCCGAACATGCAGTTGTTTCTGCGTCCATCCAAACAGCGCGGCGGTGCATCGCGTGGCACTACTCCGCTGATTGCCGCTGCCGGCAATGCTGATGTTGAAAGCATCCAGTTGCTGTTGCAGCACGGCGCCGACATCAAACTGTTGCAGGCTGATCGACAGTCGCCGGTCTCAGCACTCGCCGGCGCGCGCGGCAATCCAAATCGCCAGGTGGAAGCGTTGAACCTGCTGGTCGCCGCCGGTGCCGATCTCAATGTGGTAGCGGTGCATCATCATTTGCAACGCACACGTGGCGGTTCTGCCCTGCACTACGCCGTACGCGCCAACAACGCCAGGCTGATCGAAGCGCTTGTGCAGAGTGGTGCCGATATCAACATGAAGGATTTCGATGGCCTCACCGCGCTTGATTACGCCATGGCGCACGGCCAGGTCGGCTTCCTGCAAATGCGGCAGCCACCCAATACCAAAGTAGCCGACCAATTGCGCATGCTTGGGGCCACAGTAGAACTTGAGGCAGAGCCTTACTGGCCGCTGGTAGGCCCGCCGTTCTATTACCCATGGAGCATCTTCCCGCTCGATCCTGCGGCAGAAGCCAACGCCTTGGTGCCCGGCTCGTTCGATCATCTGTAAGCTCGCCATTCAGTAAAAGAAGAAAAGCCATGAAGCATTATTCCCGTCGTTCCTTCCTTGGCGACAGCGCAGTTGCCGCCGGTATCGCCACCTTGGGCGGCGCTTTTATCGCACCGGCATTCGCCCAACAGGTAGCCGCTCCCGTCGAGATCATCCGCACCGATCTCGGCTACGCCAAACTTTTGCAAGGCGCTGGTTGCAACGTGGTGGTGATTCCCGGCAAACCCGAAGACGGCATGCTGATGATCGACAGCGGACTCGCTGTGCATTCGGATGCATTGCTGCAAGCTGCATACGAAGCCAGCGGCCAGAACAAGGTCCACACACTGATCAACACCCACTTCCATCCGGAGCAGACCGGCTGCAACGAAGCCGTGGGTGCTGCCGGCGGCCGCATCATTGCGCACGCCAATACCAAAATGTATTTGCAGAATTCGGTAATGTCGTCGGCCTACGAAGGCCGCTACGGCCCATTGGCCGACGCCGGTATTCCCGGCCAGACCCTGCGTGAAGACGGCCGCATGAAATTCGCCGGTCAGGAAATCGTCTACGGCTGGTTGCCGGCAGCGCACACCGACGGCGATCTGTTCCTGTATTTCCCGATGCTCGATACGCTGATTACCGGCGGTCCGGTAACTACCGGACAGTGGCCGCTGCTCGACATTCGCCAGGGCGGCTGGATCGGTGGTTTGCTCAACGCCTACGAAAAACTCGCCGACATCGTCAGCGCCGACACCGTGGTGGTTCCGGCGCACGGCCCTGTCACCAACGGCACCACCCTGATCCGCATGCGCAACATGTACAGCGAGCTGCACCTGACGCTGGCTGAACAATTGAACATCGGCATGGGTTGGGACGACATCGTGGCCGCCAACCCGCTCAAGCAGTACGAAGCCAGCTACGGCGACACCGCGAAGTTCCTCGAACTCGCCATGCGCAGCATGACGATGGCTTACGTGCCGGATTGAACCGGCAGCGCCTTACTTGTTTTGGCTGAGGCCGCGATACGCGGCTTCATCAAAGCCCAGCAGCAAAGTCTTGCCGGTATCCACGATCGGCCGCTTGATCACCGACGGCTGCGACTCCATCAATTCCAAAGCCTTGCTTTGTGTCAGGTTGCTGCGCTGTGCCTCGTCGAGTTTGCGCCAGGTGGTGCCGCGCTGGTTCAGCACTGATTCGTAACCGAAGTCACTGCAGCAGCGTTTCAACACGGCCAGATCAATGCCGTCTTTCTTGTAGTCGTGGAAACGGTAAGGCACGCCACTTTTCTCCAGAAAGGCGCGCGCCTTCTTCACGGTGTCGCAATTGGGGATGCCATAAAGCGTAATCATCGAACAAACCTCGTAGTCACTTAATCCGCACTTTAACTGTTTACAACAAATGTTCTCTAGCTTGCCGGCTGCGGTCGCAGGCGGCATTCCCTGCCTGCGGCTGTCTTGTCCCGCCTTCCAAGCATGCTGTGAGAAACCCATGATAAAGCCCCGCGCCGCTGTTCCTTTCAAGACTTCGCTCGCCACCGCCATTGCACTTGCCGCTTTCGCGTCGACGCTGGCGACGGCCCAGCCCACTGCCTACACCAGGCCCAACACCACCACTGCCACCGGCGCTGCTACGGTCAGCTTGAACGGCCAGAACTTCGTCAATCACGGCCTGCAGGGCGCATCACGTTTGTCTGCTACCGCCACCCGTGATTTCAACGGCGATACCTTCGGTGCGTTCTCGGCGCTCGACATCGTGCCCGGCAGCTGGCGCAAGACCGCCAATGGTTACAGCGGTACCTTGTTCTCGCTGCCTGACCGCGGCCCCAACGGAGTGGGCAGCGTCAACTTCAGCAACTATCCCGGCCGTATCAGTACCTTTGCAATGGCATTCAATCCCTATACGAGCAGCACCAACCTGCCGGTCAGCGCAGCCTCGCAGCAGCAGCTGGTACTGACGCAAACCGGCGGCTTCTTCTTCAGGGACTTCAACGGCAACCTCACCACGGGGCTTGATCCAGGCACTGGCGCCACTGCATTCGTCACCCAGAGTGGCAAACAGTTCCCGGGGTCCACCACCGGCGCTGCCGCCGGCAAGATCGCACTCGACGCCGAAGGCATTCGTATCCTCAACAACGGCAACATGTACGTGTCGGATGAATACGGCGCCAACGTGTACTACTTCGACAAAACCGGCCGCATGCTCGGTGCGATCCTGCCGCCGCCGGCGGTAGCACCGAAGACAGCCGATGGCAGCACCTCATTCAGCTCTGTTACCAATGCGGTGACCGGCCGCCGCCTCAATCAGGGTCTGGAAGGCCTGGCGCTGACACCGGACAACAAGAAACTCGTGACGCTGCTGCAGAGCGCCACCATGCAGGACAGCAGCACCAGCCAGGAAACCCGCACCAACACCCGCTTGATGATCTACGACATCGCCAACAACGCCACGCCAACTGCACCAACTGCACATTACGTGCTGCAGCTGCCGGTGTTTACGTCGAACGGCAACGGCGGCGTAGTCAACCGCACTGCTGCGCAATCCGAACTGCTGGCACTGAACGACAACCAGTTTCTGGTGCTGGCGCGTGACGGCAACGGTCTTGGCCAGGCCAACCTTAACCCGGTCTACAAGAGCATCCTGTTGGTCGACACCACCGGCGCCACCAATATTGCCGGCACGGCATTCGAAACCACTACTACACCGATATCGCCCAATGGCGTGCTGAATTCTTCGATCAAACCGGTGAGCCAGGTGGAAGTCGTCAACATGCTGAATACCACCCAGTTGGACCGCTTCGGTCTCAACATCAACAACGTAACGCCGACGCGGTTGACGCTGACCGAGAAAATGGAAGGCATGGCACTGGTGCCGGTGCTGGACGAAAGCGCACCACAGGATTACTTCCTGATGATCGGCAACGACAACGACTTCCTCTCCAGCAACTGCTCAGTGGGTGGCGAGAACTGCGCGCAGCCTGTCGACAGCGATGCGCTGGTCCTGGTGTACCGGCTGACGCTGCCAACCTATGTCGATTCGCAGCATCTGCAGGCATTGAACACCACGGCACCGGTCTCACTCGGCATCAATGAACTGACGGCACGCGACATGGCCACTACCAGCACCGACGCCATCAATCAGCATCTCACTGCCTTGCGTCACACCGAGGTGCAACAATCGGTATGGCTCAACGTCAGCGGTCGCTCGCGTGACGAAGATGGTTTCATGCCGCGTTTACAAGGCACCCAGTTCACGGTTGGCCTTGATGCCACACCCGAAGACAACATCCTGGTGGGCATTGCGGCCGGCTATTTCAGCGGTGATTCCCGTCTGGCCGGCATGTACGGCGCCGACAATGAGAGCTTTCAGTTGACGGCTTATGGCTCGTACACAACTCCGAATGTGTTCGTCAACGTAGCAGCCTCGGGCGGCAATCTCGATTTCGACAACATCATGCGCCCGGCAGCCTATGGTCTCACCGCCACCGGCAACACGCGCGGCAACAGTACGCTGTTGTCAGCTGAAGCCGGTTACCTGTTCGAGACCGGCGCCTTGCGGCTGGGTCCGGTGGTTGGGGTGCAATGGCTCAGCACCGACATCGACAACTACACCGAAACCGGCGCCAGTGGCAGCAACCTCACAGTAGCTGCCAGTGACAGCGACAAGGCTTTTGGTCATATGGGTGGTGAAGCAGCAATGGCGATGGGCAACCTGCGCGGCGTGTTGCGCGTGCTATGGCATGAGCAGAACGCTGATGACACCCTCACCACTACCGCGAAACTTGCCAGTGCCAATCACGCGATGGCGTCGCAGTCGCTGACAGTGTCTACCCTGGCGCAGGACTACACCGAAGTGTCGCTGACATTGACGGAGCTGCAGAGCGACAAGCTCAACTGGTGGCTCAACTACGGCGCCCGCATCGGTGCCGACGAAGGCACCGAGCACCAGCTGAGCGCAGGTATCAAGCTGGCGTTTTGAGCAGGCAGTTGGAGTCGGTTGGCGGGCATTGAAGCTATCCTGCGGCACGCTTCTTGAATGCATTGTCGCTGGTACCTGCTCTTCCTGCAGGCTCTCAAGGTCTGCAAAGATGTGCAAAGCAGCTGGCTACACCCGATCAGACAGTACCAGGCAACCATTGCCGGCCTTGCTGCTGGCAATGGCGCTGGTGTCATGCGCCACTCCTGCGGTGGTCGATCCTGCGGCACTCGATCCCGCACTGGTCGAAGCCAGCCGCTGGTATACCGGCGAAACCGGCACGGTGGACGATGTGCGTGCCCGCTCACTGCTTGAACGCGCTGCCGCCGATGGTGATGCGCTTTCGGTGATGTGGCTGGCGCGCGTGTACTCGACCGGCCGCATGACCTATCCAGCCGACAAAGCCCGTGCCGAGACTTTGGCGGCGAGCGTGATTTCCGCAGTCGAGCAACTGGCCCGCCAGGGTCAGGCCGAAGCTGAATTCCTGCTGGGCACCGCCTGGGCCGAAGGTTTGGGCAAGCCTGTCGATGCCGCAGAAGCAGCATTCTGGTATCGGCGGGCGGCAGACCGTGGCCACGTGCTGGCGCAGCACAATCTTGGGAATATCCACTTTGCGGGCACCGGCGTGGTGCAGGATGCGGCGCTGGCGGCACAGTGGTGGCGGCTGGCCGCCGAGGCCGGCGACGCCATTCCGCAATACCGGCTCGGCAATCTGTTCGAGCAAGGACTGGGGGTAAGCCAGGATCGGGAAGCAGCCATGCGCTGGTACCGCAATGCGGCCGGGCGCGGCAATCGGGACGCCGCCGCTGCCTTGCTGCGGCTTGGTGCCAACTAAAGCGCAGTAAGGCGCGGATCGAAAGACTAGATCTTCAGCAACTCGTCGGCGCGCTTGCTTCCACGTGTGGTACGCGTCCACCACTGCGAGAAACTGTCGCAGCGCCGCTCCACCACCGGAAACAACGCTGGTGCAGGTTGTAGCTGCGCCACGCGCGCAAGCCACTGGGTGAGGTGCGGATCATCGACGCTGCGCACGCATGCCGCCGCAGCCAGCACCTCGGCAAGACAAGCACTGTCGACATACCAGCGCTCGGGTGCCACTGCTGCCATCGCCGCGTCTACCCAGCGCCATCGTGACTCGGGCCAAGGCCACACCGCATGATGTTCTTGCGGGTACACACCGATGATGATGGTGTCGTCTGGCAAGTCGGCTGGTGCTGCTCGCAACGCCCACGGATGCACGAGCCAGACCTCGCGACCACGCAACCTGTCGACGGCGCTCGCAGTTGGCGCACGCAGCTCCAGATCCGCAGGTGGTGCCGCCAACAAAGAAGGTTCGGGAATTCCGACTACCGCACCCACATCAGCGCTTGCAGCAACCGGCCGCATGCCGCGGGCAACTTGATCCAGCGCCTCGTACGATTGATCAATCACCGAGCCGGCACTGTGCCAGTGAGCTGGAGCGTAGCGCGCTACGTTGTCGGCGTTGAACAGGTAAGGCTTGTTGCTACCGGTGCCTGCCACCCACTGCCAGCTGAGGTGGTTGCTGGCAAGGTCACCGTCGAGCAGATGCGCTAACAGCCAGTCGGCGCCGGCACGCCAGTGCACATGCCGCAGGTGCACCACGTAGCTGGCCAACCACATGCGGGCATGATTGTGTAGCGTGCCGGTAGCGTAGAGCGTGCGTACGGCCTTGTCGATTACCGCCACACCTGTGCGGGCCTCTCGAATGTCAGCCGGCAGCACAGGATCGTAGGCGGCGTCAGGCCGCGGACCGGCGTGCAGCGACTGCAGGATCTCATCACCTCGATGACTCCAGACGTGGCGGAAGAACTCGCGCCAGCCCAGTTCGAACACCAACTTGTGTTGCACATCCAACGGCTCGCGCTGCAGCACGCCGGCGAGCACTTCGCGCAGGGTGACAACACCATGCGTGATGTAGGGCGACAGTCCTGTTACCGCGCCGTCAAGATGGTTGCGCGTGCGCGCATAGGCTGCGGGCCGGACGCGAGCAATGTGCGCCAGCGCTGCGCTGCGCGTCGGGGGCAGTGAGTCAAACACGGCCGGCCTTGTTCCGCCGGCAGGCGTTGGAGCAGAACTTCACCTCATCCCAGTTGCGCGCCCAGCGACGGCGCCAGGTCATCGGCAGTCCGCAGGCCACGCAGGGTTTGCTGGGCAGCGTTGCCTTGTTGCCGCGGAATGAGGAAGCAGGTTTTGTCATCGACAGTGCACTCGGACGAAAGCCATCAGGGTTCTCATACGCGCGATGCACCAATCCGGACGTATACCAACAGCGTGCCGCAACCAACTAAATCCGGCGCTGTGACCCGATCAGTTGGAAGTAGTCTGCGGGTAGCGGTACTTATTCCGCTGCACGTACTCCACCGTCCAGATCACCGGTTCGACGAACAGGTTCTTGTCGGCACCGATCATCATGCCGTGTTTGATGTCGGCCATGGCTTCGAGAAAAATCTTGCGTGCTGCTTCGATCAGTGGCCGCACTTCGCTTGAGGGTTTGCATTCTCTTATTGTTATACTATAACATTCTATTAATGAAAGAACCTGCAACCCACCCGCAAGCCGATCCGTCAACCAAACCTCCAGCCTACAGCAGCAGTCTGTTCTCAAGCAGCTGTGCATGGCGACTGCTGCCATGCCTGCCGCTGATTGCCGCTCTCTGGCTGTTGGTTGGCTGGACGCAATGACTTCACCGGCCCGACACCATGTACGCATTCGAATTCGACGACCTCACCCTGGCTTATCAGCGCCACCCTGCGCTGCATCACCTGTCTGCCCGCATCCGTCGTGGCAGCCTTACTGCGGTAGTGGGGCCCAATGGCTGCGGCAAGAGCACGCTGCTGAAGGCGATCATGGGCGAACTGGCCCCGGTGGAAGGTCGATTGCTGCGGCACCGGCTGACCACTGCGGATATTGCCTACCTGCCGCAACTCGGCAGCATCGATCGCGATTTCCCGCTCAATGCAGGCGATTTCCTCGCCAGCGGTATGTGGCAGCAAAGCGGTGCCTTCGCAGGATTGCCGGTTGGCAGCACTGAAGCAATTGGACAGGCCCTGGCCAAAGTGGGGCTGAACGACTTCGAGCGGCGCCAGATCGGCAAGCTGTCCGGTGGGCAGATGCAACGCCTGCTGTTTGCACGCCTGCTGTTGCAGGACAAACCTGTTGTGCTGCTCGACGAACCGTTCAATGCCATCGACACCAGAACCGCTGCCGACCTCATGATGGTCGTTACCCAATGGCATGGCGAGGCACGTACCGTGCTTGTGGTAACCCATGATCTCGACAACGTGCGCGCTCACTTTCCGGAAACACTGCTATTGGCGCGTGAACTGGTTGCCCACGGCAAAACGACGCAAGTACTGACAGCCGCCAATATGTTCAAGGCCCGCCAGATGTGTGAAGCCTTCGATGAGGCAGCCGAGCCCTGCCACCTGACTCGCAAGCGGGCTTGAAGACACCATGCTGACCCTGTTATCCGATTTCCTGCTGGCTCCATTTGCCGATTACCAGTTCATGCGGCGCGCACTGGTGGCCTGCTTTGCCATGGCACTCGGGGGCACACCAGTGGGCTTGTTCATGACACTGCGCAATATGAGCCTGAGCGGCGATACAATTTCGCACGCCATTCTGCCAGGAGTGGCGGCTGGCTATCTGCTGAGTGGCTTGTCGTTGCTGACGATGACGATAGGCGGTTTGGTAGCAGGCTTGCTGGTGGCACTGCTGTCAGTGCTTGTTACTCGCTCAAGCAAAGGTCGCGAGGATACCAGTCTGGCTGCGTTCTCTCTGATGTCGCTGGCGCTCGGCGTGCTTTTGCTCTCGCGCGCCAACAGCAATATTGATCTGGAGCATGCGTTGTTTGGCACGCTTATTACGCTCAATGGCGCCACCCTGCGCCTGCTGGCCGGCATAGCAACATTCAGCGTGCTTACCATCGCACTGTATTACCGCCCAATGGTACTGGAGTGTTGCGATCCGGCCTTCCTGCGTTCAGTAAGCAAACACAGCGCGCCGGCCCATGCTGTGTTGCTGTTGTTGATCGTGTTGAATCTGGTGATGGGCTTCCATGCGATGGGCACACTGATGGCCGTTGGCATGATGATTCTGCCGGCAGCAGCAGCGCGCTTCTGGAGCAATGAGCTGCCGGTGCTGATGGCGTTGGCTCTGCTGTTCTGCCTGGTCGGCAGTGTCTGCGGGCTGCTGTATTCCTTCCACGCCAACGCACCGGCCAGCAGCGCCATCATTCTGGCGTTGGGCATGCTTTATGTCATGTCTTTCGGCTTTGGCATCTCGAACGGGCTGTATTGGCGCCTGTTTCCCCTTTCTCACCTCAATGGATAAACCATGTCGAATTCAACACCCGCCCGCATTCCCGTTACCGTGCTGACCGGCTTTCTCGGCAGCGGCAAAACCACCCTGCTCAACCGCATCCTCGGTGAAAGCCATGGTTTGCGTATCGCCGTCATCGAAAACGAGTTCGGTGAGATCGGTGTCGACCAGGATCTGGTGATCAATGCCGAAGAGGAAATCTTCGAGATGAACAACGGCTGCATCTGCTGCACCGTGCGCGGCGACCTCATCCGCATCCTCGGCAACCTGGTGAAACGGCGCGACAAGTTCGATCGCGTGATTGTAGAAACCACCGGCATGGCCGATCCCGGCCCGGTGGCACAGACATTTTTTGTCGACGACGAAATCGGCAGCCAGTTTGCACTCGACGGCATCATTACGCTGGTAGATGCGCGGCACATTGACCTGCATCTGCAGGACAGCGACGAAGCCGTGGCGCAGATCGCCTTCGCCGACGTGTTGCTGCTCAACAAGATCGACCTGGTGAGTCCGACTGAACTGCAGGCCATTGAAAGCCGCATCCGCGCCATCAATTCGGTTGCCCGTTTGCAGCTTGTACACATGGCCGATACACCGCTGCCGGTGGTGCTTGATGTCGGCGGTTTCGATCTGCAGCGCGCGCTGGAAAGCCGGCCTGAATTCCTCGAACCGGAGTATCCGTTCGAATGGGCCGGTATCTATCTGCTGCCCGGCGACGGCTACCGAATTGAAATGCAGACGGGGCCTGACCCTTCGCTGTCGTTGTTCTGGCTGCCGCTGCGCGAGCCGTCTGAAGCGGCGTTGCTGGCCGGCGCCGAGGCAGTGTTCCGTGATTTTTCGGCAGAGCCGACTGCGCTGCAGCCGGGTGCAGCAATGAACCTGCTGCAGCATCAAGCCCTGCAGTTGATCAACGGCACCAGCTTCAGCTTTCCGCTGGGCTTCAGCGGCAGCGAAGCGGCGGTGTGGCGCAACAGCTCGCTGTTTGCCGTTTACACCCAGCATATGCCGGAGGAATTCAATCTGCGGGTAGTCGATGCCAGCGGCAACACGCTGACACCGGTAGCGGAACACAACTTCAACCCGGCCCACACCCACGACGACAGCGTCAGCTCAGTGGCGCTGGAATTTGACGGCGATCTGGATGCTGCGCTGTTCATGTCGGTCTTGCGCCGACTGTTGCAAAGCCAGGGCCAGACGCTGTTTCGCAGCAAGGGTATTGTCAGCATTGCCGGCGATGACCGCCGTTACATATTCCAGGGCGTCCACATGCTGCTGGACGACGCTGCCGGCGCGCCATGGGGCGACAGCCCTCGCACCAACAGACTGGTGTTCATAGGCCGCGAGCTGGAACCCGAACTGCTGGAACGCCTGTTCAAGGCCTGTGTGGTGAGGACATGACAGGCAGGACAGGCACGCCGCAGGAGTTGTCATGAAACGCGCAGGTTTGCAGGCCCGTCAGTTGTTTGTGTCACGGCTGGATGATTTTCCGACCTGCTGTGGCTTTTCCAGCGATGGTCACTGGCTTGCCATCGGCACCGGCAGCGGCAAGCTGCACTTGATCGACTGCAGCAGCGGCACGCTGAGCGCCAGTTGGCAGGCGCACACCACGCCGATCCAGGATCTCGCCTGGCATCCGCAAGAAGCACTGCTGGCCAGTGGTGATCAACGGGCCCAGTGCAAACTCTGGCACGCTGACATGACAACCGACGATGGCACACCGCTGCTGCAACACACGTTGCCGGCTGCAGCCGACTGGGTGCAACAAGTGGCGTGGCGCCCGG
Organism: uncultured Gammaproteobacteria bacterium; assembly: GCA_903887045.1. Taxonomy (GTDB): domain Bacteria; phylum Pseudomonadota; class Gammaproteobacteria; order Pseudomonadales; family Pseudohongiellaceae; genus CAILUG01. Next base: position 30,713 of record CAISOD010000003.1, read on the forward strand.
GTGGTGATTTCCTCGCCATCGCTGCCGGCAAACAGGTGGACGTGTTTGACCGCTACGGCAAGGCCATCAACCGGATTCCGTTTGAATCCGGCTCGGTCACAGGCATCTGCTGGCACCCGCGCGGTACCGAACTGGCGCTGGCTGGTTACCAGGGCATCAAGCTGGTGACAGGCGCCATCTACAAAACACCGCGTGCAAACTGGTTGCGCTGGCAGGGTTCACTGCTCAACTGCAGTTTCAGTCCCGACGGCAAGGTGATTGCCGCTGCCTGCCAGGACAACGCCGTGCACTTCTGGCGAGTGAAGAACGGCAAGGATGCCGCCATGAGCGGCTATGCCGCCAAGCCGCGCGCACTCACCTGGAGCCCTGACTCAAAGTGGCTGCTTACCGGCGGTGCCAGCGAAGTAGTGGGCTGGCATTTCAGCGGTGGCGGCCCCGAAGGCAGCCCACCGCTGTTGATGGACCACCACCGTGACACCATCACCCACCTTGCACTCAACCCACGCACCCGCTGGCTCGCCTCCGGCTGCAAACAGCACGAAGTAGCCTTGTGGCATGCGGTTACCGACCCATCGCCTGCCTACGTGTTCAGCATGGAAGCTCCGCTCGCCGGCCTGCGCTGGTGCAACACGGCCGGCCGCAGCCTGCTGGCAGCGGTGGATGAGTCGGGGCACGCGGGATTGTGGGCGATTGAGGAGGTGCAATAACGATGGGAAGCAGGTCAGACCCGTGAATAGCACCAATGCCTTTGAGTTCGACGCAGAGCGCATAACCTTCTATGGCTAGACTGCGTCGGACAAGTTTCCATTCAGGAGCCACAGGACCGTTCCGCCTCCTGGAAAGCAGGATGCTCATCCAGCAGCTGCGCATCAAACGGCACATTGCCAAACAGCAGCGGGTAGTAGAACTGCCGCATGCTGGCGTGGAAGCTACGCACGGCATCTTCATAGACCAGCGCTGCTGCCAGATCAGTGCGGGCAAGACAGCTGAGCGTCTTGTTCAACAGCAGTGGGGGTGACAGCGCACCCAACCACCACGCGGCCTTCTCACGCGCTTCAATACCAGTGCGGTAACGCGCAGTCATTTCTGCAGCTTCCATGTCCCCTACCTGCTGAAACGCGTAATACCACTTCCACTCGAACGGGATGGAGACCTCGGCCTTGTCACGCCATTCGGGATGGGCAGCGACAAACGGCTCCATGGTGGCGGCCTTGGGTTTGTCCCAGGCCGCATTTACCGCTTCGCGATGCAGCATCAGTATCTCGCCAGGCTCCGGCAATGGTGTGGCTGTAATGATGGCGAGCCGCCCGAGCAGGGGCAGCGCAATGGCAACGACAAACCACAGCCCTACCAGTCGACACGCGATAACTTCCGCAGTGGCATCGCCGCGCGCGAACCGCAGTGCCACCACACTCCAGAAAGCCGTGTGCAACAACACGGCTACGGTGGTGGAAATTGAGTCTGATAACGCTGCGCCACTGAAAACCGCGCCGAACCAGAACGGCAGCAGCAGCGCGCACAGCAACAACAGCGCGAGCACCATGGCGCGCCGCTGCCACAGACCTTCACCGCCGGTAGTGGCCAGCAACAGGATGTCGCGGCCGGCGCTGCGTTCGCCAGCCTTGATGTCGTGCAACAGCACGATCACCAGCAATGGCAGCAACAGGCTGACCACCAGCGCAAAATCAAAACGTCCCAGCAGCGCCAGCTCGGGGTTGGCCGGATCACGCTCGTGGATCTGCCCTTCCAGTGCCAGCATGCGCACTCGGTGTTGCCACGGCAGGATGTCGCGCTGACCGAGTGCGGCAAACGCCAACTCGGAAGGACTGCTGTAGGTATAGTGGAAACCGTCGTAGGCGATGTCGCCCCAGTCACTGAACTTCTTCCACATGGCGCTGCGTTCCTGGATATCCAGCGCCTTCAGTTGTTCGATGCTGGCGCGCTGGTGGCGAACTTCAGCCATACCCAGCAACACCGCGCTTGCCGACAGCACCAGCGCAAGCAATAGCAGAATGCGCACCGAGGTGCGTGACAGCTGGAAGCGGGCTTCATGCCAGAGTGCAACAGAGCTGCTCATGCCTGCACCTTCCTGCCCGCAAGGCCACACAGTGCCACCAACGCCAACAGCCA
>CAISOD010000004.1 GCA_903887045.1 uncultured Gammaproteobacteria bacterium
AATTGCCGCTCGCTTTGATAGGTATGTACCAAGTTGATGGCCAGGTAAAGCGCGCAGCTCAGATTTCCGGGCAAATTGGCCAGAGCCCGCTACACTGCCTGCAGGATATCACCCACGGTTCATGGAGGAACTGTATGCGCCACTCCCGCTTTTATTCCTGGTATGTGCTCGGCCTGTTGTGGGCCGCCGGCGTGCTGCGTTTCGTCGATCTGCAGATTCTCGCCGTACTGCTGGAACCGATCAAAGCCGAATTCCTTCTCACCGATACCCAGCTTGCGCTACTGAGTGGTCTCGCCTTTGCACTGTTGTATGGCGGCCTCGGCATTCCCGTGGCCTGGCTGGCCGAGCATTACAGTCGCCGCGCCATCATTGCCACCGCCATCACGCTGTGGAGCGGCATGACAGTACTGTGCGGTCAGGCACACAGCTTTGCCACACTGTTCCTTGCCCGTGTCGGTGTCGGACTCGGGGAAGCCGGCGCCTATGCGCCCTCTACTTCGCTGCTGGCTGACTATTTTCCGCCAGCCAAACGCGGCCGGGCCTGCGCTGTGCTGGCGTCGGCAATCCCGGTGGGAGTGCTTACAGGTTTTCTCGTTGGCGGCGTCGTCGCCCAACACTGGGGTTGGCGGATGGCGATGATGGTCGCCGGCTTGCCTGGGCTGTTGGTGGGCCTGCTGATCTGGCTGACACTGGCCGATCCGGTGCGGGAAAAACGCGGCCATGGTTTGCCCTCGCGCCACTTTATCAGTGAATGCAAACAACTCTGGCACCGCCCAGGCTATGCACGGGTGGTAATGGCTGCCTGTCTGTTCACACTTGGCGCAGTCGGTTCGGGCATGTGGCTGCCTTCGTACTTTATCCGCCATCACGGCATGCAAAGCGCTGAAATCGGCTTGTGGATGGCAGGCCTGTATGGCGGTGGCGGCCTGCTGGGTTCGTTGCTGGGTGGATGGGTGGCTGAGCGTAGCGATAGTGATGGCAGCGGCAGTGCTTATGCCCGCGTGGGGCAGTGGTCACTGTTGTTGGCTTTACCGTTGTTGCCACTGGTGTTGCTGAATGAGTCGCCGATACCTGCGCTGTGCTTCCACTTGGGTATCACGGTGCTTATGCATATGAATGTCGGCCCCGTGCTGACGCTGTTACAACTGCTCGGCGGCGAACACCAACGCGCCCTGGCGCAGGCCTTTTCGGTGCTGGTCAGCAACCTGGTGGCGCTGCCGCTGGGCCCATTGTTTGTCGGACTGTGCAGTGATCACTTCGGCCCACTATTGGGCAGCCGTGTTATCGGACTGGCGATACTGGCGTTGTTGCTGGTGAGCTGGAGCCTGGCGGCCTGCCTGTTTGGAACAGCGGCCCGGCAGTTGGAAAGTTTTGGGAGAGGACGTGCAGAGGCAACAGCCCTGCCCCTGCTGTCGCAGGGGGCAGGCTGACTGCCGGGACATCAGAGGATGTCGAGGAAGTCGAGAATGTTCACAGTGAATACGATACACGGCGCGACAAGCACTACCCATTCCAGGTTGCGGTTCGACCAAAACCGGGTGAAATACAGGATCACAATCACCATAGCGGCGGCGTACACTATCAATGCAAGATGGCCATATCCTATGTTTGCATGAGATTTCGATTACATTGTTAACGGAGTGTCGACGAAACAACAATATGCCCTTGACGTCGTAGTTAAACGCCCCTGAAAGTCACGCTGACGGGAATATTCCCCTACCAACCGGTGTTGGCCCAGTGGAACCGCTTGTGTCGACAAACCTTGGGAACTGACGCGACCACAGAGCAACCACTGCCCGACTCACTACGTTCATGACGACATATGTTGGTTTGCGACTACTGGCTATTCTAGTATGCCACCGGTCTTCCCGAGGAACCTGCCATGGCTGCCGCTACTACCCTGAGGCTCAACGGTGTCGAAGTCGGCGTCACAGCCGATGTTTCCACCCCGCTGCTCTATGTACTGACCGACGAACTGCAATTGCTGGGGCCGCGCTTCGGCTGCGGGCTGGCGCAATGTGGATCGTGTTCGGTGCTGGTTGATGGCGTAGAGACGCGCTCCTGCGTTACGCCGCTCTCTGCAGTAGCAGGCAAGCAGATCACCACGCTGGAGGGTTTGCCAATGCTCTATGCGCAAAGCAAAGGACTGCAAAGTCCGCCCGCTTACACTCCTTTGCAACAGGCATTGATCGACACGCAGGCGATACAGTGTGGTTACTGCAGCAACGGCCTGCAGATCAAGGCGACTGAGCTGTTGATGCTGAACGCCAACCCATCCGAGCAGGAAATCCGTACGGCGATGAATGGCCATCTGTGCCGCTGCGGCACTTACCCGAAGATACTCGAAGCCATCCAGTTGGCAGCCAGCACCATCAGAGGTGAGGCATGAGTAACTTCACGCTCAATCGCCGCGACTTGTTGAAAGCCGGTGGTGCCTTGGTAGTCACGTTTCCGTTGTTGCCACGCGGCACCACAGCGCAGACACAAATGCGCGAACCGCAGCCCGGCCCGCCTGCTGCCGACCAGATCGACAGTTGGATCGCTATCCACAGCGACAACACCGCCACCGTCTACATCGGTTTTGCCGAACTCGGTCAGGGCGCATCGACTGCGCTGCTGCAAGTGGCAGCGGAAGAACTTGATCTCGGCATGGACCAGATCCGGACTGTTGGCCTCGACACTCACCTTACGCCCAACCAGGGCGGCACCTATTCCAGCCAGGCAATGCGGCGCGGTGGCCCGCAGGTGCAACGCGCTGCAGCGGAAGCACGGCAGGCGCTGCTGGCCTTGGCAGCAACACAATTGCAGATTCCGCTCGCCAGCTTGCGCGTTGAAAACGGCATCGTCTCCGGCAGCGGCGACGACAATGTGTTCACCACCTACGGCGAACTGATCGGCGACCGCAGGTTCAATCTTGCCTTCACTGGCACTGCGCCGGTAAAGGACCCCTCCAGCTACAAGCTGGTCACCAAACCGCTGCCGCGCAACGACATCCCGCCAAAAGCCAACGGCACCTACCAGTTCATGCAGCACCAGCGGCTGCCGGGCATGTTGCATGGCCGCATCGTGCGGCCTCGCGGCCAGGGCGCCTACAAGGATGGCATACAGGTCGTCAGCATCGACGAAAGCTCGATAGCTGGCATAGGCGATGCTCGTGTGTTGCGCCAGGGTAATTTCGTTGGTGTGGTAGCCACGCGCGAATGGGATGCAGTCCGGGCTGCCCAGCAACTCAACCTGACATGGAACCAGCCGGAATCGCTACCCGGCAATGCCGACTTGTTTGTCCGCATGGAGCAGTCACCGCCGGATGATCGTGTGGCGCGTGAAGAAGGCGACTTGAGCGTCATCAGCGCCGCTGCAGTGACTACCGGCTTCACTGGCTACGGACCATATCAGGCACATGTACCGTTCGCCCCCAACTGTGCCCTGGCCGACGTACAAACAGACACAGCACTGGTGCTGTGCTCAACCCAGGACGTGTACGGCACGCGCGGCAAGCTGGCGGCACTGCTCGGGCTGCAACCACCACAAGTGCGCGTGCAGTATGTTGAAGGAGCCGGCACTTTCGGCCATTCGTGCTGGGACGATTGCGCCCAGGCAGCAGCGCTGTTGTCCCAGTTGGCCGGAGCACCTGTGCGACTCCAGTTCATGCGCTGGGACGAACATGGCTGGGACACCTATGGCCCCGCCCATCTCGGCAAGGTGAAAGCCAGCGCCACCGCTGACGGCAAACTGCTGACCTACGAATACGAAGGCTGGCAGCACCATTGGAGTTTTGTCGAAACTACAGAGCAAACCAGCAAGGGCACGCCAGCTGCCGAATGGCCGGCGATGGCAGCGCAGCAGATCAATCCGCTGGTGCTGGGTGGCCAGTACAGGATTCCCAACATCAAGCTGCTGAACCACCACGTGCCCGGGGTGGATTACCTCAAGGGTGCGTGGCTGCGTTCACCACTCGATCTGGCGCTGACTTTCGTATCGGAACAGGCGATTGACGATCTGGCATTTCAACTGGGGATTGATCCCTATCAGTTCAGGTTGCAGAACATCGCTGACGATCGTTGGCAGGGCGTTCTTGATGGAGCCGCTCGCGCCGCCCAGTGGCAACCAAAGCAGGCTGCGCAGAACCTCTCGAGTGACGAGGTGGTAACCGGGCGTGGTATTGGCCTCGGCACCCATCTTGCGTCATGGGGCGGCGCCGTTGCCGAGCTGGAAGTGAACAAACGTACCGGCGTGGTTCGCATTCTGCATCTGTATGGCGCCATTGATGCCGGCCGTGTTGTCAATCCATCCAATGTCGAAAACCAGATCATCAGCCAGTTGATCCAGACAGCCAGCCGCATGCTGCATGAAGAAGTGGCGTTCAACACCACCAACGTGACCAGCCTCGATTGGCAGAGCTATCCGATTCTGCGCTTCATGGAGGCTCCGCAGGTAACTGCCGTCATCGTGCAGCATATCGAACAGGAACCTCTCGGCGCCGGTGAAGAAGTGATGGCTGCTGCGGCGGCGGCAATTGCCAATGCGTTCTTCGATGCCACCGGCAAACGCATGACTGCCTTTCCATTCACTCCTGCACGGGTGCTGACGGCGCTCATGTGAGGTAGCGAACACAGCTATGGCACCGGCATGGCTATCATTGCTGCTTGTGCCTATAGTCGTCGCGTCCTTCGACTCCCTCACTCAAGCCACGTGAGCAGGTTCATTGATGTTCCCCTACCCGGAAATTGACCATGCAGATACGAGTTGGCTACGAGATTGTCTACGAATGCCCGCAACCCACCCCGATGATTCTCACCCTGCATGTCCATGCCAGCCGCGCTTCCGATCTGGTAACTCCCGATCATCTGCATACCTCTCCTCCGATTCCTGTCACTGCCTACCATGACAGTTATGGCAACTGGTGCAGCCGTATCGTAGCTCCGTATGGCCAGCTCATGCTGACTACGGACGCGCTGCTGAATGATCGCGGCCAGCCTGACCCGGTAGTGCAGTCAGCGTATCAACACGAGGTGCAGGAGCTGCCCGCTGAAACGCTGCTGTTCCTGCTCGGCAGCCGCTACTGCGAAACCGACCTGCTAACGATGACCGCCTGGCAGTTGTTCGGCAACGGCCCCACCGGCTGGGGCCGTGTGCAAGCTGTGTGTGACTACGTCAACCGGCATATCGAATTCGGTTACCAGCATGCCCGCGTTACCAAGACCGCGAAGGAAGTATTCAATGAACGAGTGGGCGTATGCCGCGACTACACACATCTGGCAATAGCCTTCTGCCGCTGCCTGAACATTCCCGCACGTTACTGCACGGGCTATCTGAGTGACATCGGCATGCCGCCGCCGTACGGCACCATGGATTTTGCTGCCTGGTTCGAGGTTTATCTCGGTGGTCAATGGCACACCTTCGATGCCCGCAACAACAAGCCCTACATCGGCCGCGTGCTGATTGCCCGTGGCCGTGATGCGGCAGACGTGGCAATTACCAGTACGTTCGGCCCCAACAAACTGCTCAGCTTCAAGGTGTGGACTGACGAAGTGGTCTGAATTCAGACCGGTGGCAGCACACGCCCGTTGTTCAGCAGCCCTTGCGGATCCATTGCCTGTTTCAGCGTGCGCATCAATGCCAGCTCAGCCGGCGAACGTGAGTAGTGCAGGTAATTCAGTTTCTGCACGCCGATGCCGTGTTCAGCCGACACTGAACCATGGAAGCGACCCACCGTGTCATAGACGATGCGGTACATCGTCTTGATGTCTTCACGCTTGCCGGTGTAGCAGATGAAATGCAGATTGCTGTCGGCAATGTGACCGAACACCAGCATCTTCGCCGCCGGCACCTTGCTGCCGAGTTCGCTTTCAATGGCGGCGAGAAACGACTGCATTGACGAGATGGGCACGCTGACATCGAAGTTGGCAGTATCGCGGATGAACTGGCCGATTTCGGCCACACCATCGCGGATTTTCCAGAAGCCTTCCCGCTCGCGCTGGGAACCGGCCACCGCAGCATCCACTGCAAGGCCCTGTTCAAGGGCGGCACCGAGACTGGTTTCGAACAACGCCTGATCTCGCTCGCTGTCGCCGCCTTCCAGTTCAACCAGTACATACAGCGGATGCCGTTCACCGAATGGCGAAGTAACGCCTTTCACGTTGTCGGTGATGAAGTGATAGTAGCTGTGCCACATCACTTCGAAAGCACTGAGACTGCCGGCAAAGTCGCGCGTCAACTTGTGCAGCAGGCTAATCACCTGCGGAAATTCGCTCACAGCCAGCAATGCACTGCAGCGACTCTGCGCCTTCGGATACAGGCGCAACACGGCACGGGTGACGATACCAAGCGTACCCTCGCTGCCAATGAACAACTGCTTGAGGTCGTAGGCAGCATTGTTCTTAAGCATCTTGTTCATTGACGAAATGACGGTACCGTCCGCCAATACAGCCTCGAGGCCAAGCACAAGGTTGCGTGTCATGCCGAAACGCAGCACCTGGTTCCCTCCGGCATTGGTCGAGATGTTGCCGCCAATATTGCAACTGCCACGTGCACCCAGATCGAGCGGGAACACGAAGCCGGCACTGGCGGCAGCTTCCTGGATCAGCTGCAACGGCGTGCCGGCCTTCACCGTCATCGTCATTGATGCATGGTCAATTTCTTCGATGCCACTGAGGCGTTCCAGCGAAATAGCCAGTTCGTCACTGCGCGGATTGCCACCACCGCACAAGCCGCTGAGGCCACCCTGCACCACTACCTTCTGGCCATGGTGCGAACACACTTGCATGATGGCTGCCACTTCCCCGGTTGAACCAGGCCGTGCAACGGCGATCGGCACACCGGCCGGCTCCGACGACCAGTCGTGCTGGTAGCGCGCGCTGATGTCGGCGCTGATGAGCAGTGGTGAGCCGAGTCTTGATTGCAGTTCTTGCAGAAAATCTGACATGGGTTCTCTCGTTGTATTCATTGGTTCAGCGCAAAGTCAGCCTTTCAACTTGCCAGCAATCGTTTGCTGGTCTGTCAGTTCGAACACTACATCGGCCTTGGCCGGCAACACCTTGAGTCCATGACGCGTAAGCCGCTCATAATGCTGAATAAAGCGCTGCAACTGCTCGCGATTCATCACCTTGCTGTGCTGGCCTGTCGCAACTGCAGCAGCAAGTTTGTCTTCCTGGTTCTGCCGCCACTCGTAGACTTTGGCAAAGTCCGGTGCTTTCAACATCACGAGGAAATCGACCATGCCGTAGAACTCGGCATAAGGGCCGCGGATCTGTTCGTTGACAAAATGCCGCCAGCGGGCGTCGCTGTCTTCGTGCGCTTCCAATGGATTGACTGCACTCTGCAGCGCACTGTCGTCTTCACAGGGAATGCACAGGCACCAGCCTTCGAGAAAGACTACATCAAGCGGCGCCAGCACTCGCGGCCAGTCGGCCATTGGAGCGCGATCGTCGATGGCCTTGTTGAAACGCGGGATCGCAACTTCACCTCCGCGGCCCAGCGCTTTCAGTGTTTGCACGGCAAGCTCAACATCGTGGGTGCCAGGTACACCTCGAGTCGCCAGCAGGGGATGTACCGTGTGGGCCAGTTGTTGCCGGTGCTGGTGCGTGTGGTAGAAATCGTCGAGCGACAGGTTGATGCTGCGCAGGCCCATCAGCTCGCGCAGCAGCACCACCAACAGCGCTGCCAACGTGGATTTGCCACTGCCCTGGCTGCCACTGATGCCGACGATCAGTGTGCGATGGCTGACTGCGGCTTTGCGCAGCAGATCTTCGGCCAACGGTACGAACCAATGCTCAACAGTCTGCAGGTAGCCCATCGGTAGTTTTTCGCGGACGATGAAGCTGTCGACGGCAGCCTGCAAGGATGAATTCATGCTGTAATTTCCGGTACGGGATCACTTGCGATTGTAGCAGAGCTTATTTATTCTCCAGCGATACCAAAGCGGTACAAAGACAAAAACCGCACCATCAGAAAGCAAGGGGAATCCAATGAATTTCACTCCGTTCCGCCTTTCGGCGTTAGTCTTGTTGGCAACCAGTTCATTGGCTCTGCCCGCACTGGCCCAGCAACAGGTCGAGTTCCGCGGCAACATCCCGCTGGCGCCTACCGGTATCGCCAACCAACAGCTGGGGGCCGGCCCATGGCACTACTCCACAGCTGAAGGCATGGACATTACTGTTGAGGTAGCGGCACGAGGTATTGAATACCCGATGGCGCTCACTTTCCTTCCTGATGGCGACATGCTGGTGGTATCGCGCCCCGGCAAATTGCACAGGGTGCGCGATGGTGTCCTCACCGAAATCACTGGTACTCCGCCCTCTGTCTATTTCGGAGTATCGGGAGAACCCGCGGTATCCCATGGTTACCTTGATATCGCCCTGCACCCCGATTTCGCTGGCAACCAGCTGGTCTACATTGCGTACACCAAACCATTCGGTACCGACCAGCGGAGCCTCGCCATTGGTCGTGGTCGCTGGACCGGCACCTCCATTGAAGGCTTCGAAGACATCTGGGGCGGTAACGATCCTACCGTGAGTGGCGCTGCCCGCATCGCCTTCAGCAATGACAAAACCCTGTATATCGCCACTGCCGGCCGCGATCCACAAGACCTCGGTACCGGCGGCGGCAAGGTGCTGCACATAAATGACGACGGCACCATTCCGCGCACCAATCCGTTTGTCGGCACTGCCAATGCACGGCCTGATGTGTACAGCTTCGGCCATCGCAGCTCGCTCGGCCTGACCGTGCATCCGGCCACTGGTGCTCTTTGGCAGAACGAAAACGGTCCCAATGGCGGCGACGAAATCAACATCATCGAAGCCGGCAAGAACTACGGCTGGCCCATGGTTAGCCTGGGTCGCGACTACAGTGGTCCCTGGCAATCCGACGGCCCCAATCACCTCGGCTACCAACCACCCGTGGTGTACTGGACGCCGGCCATCGCCGTGTCCGGCATGACCTTCTACACCAGTGACGTGATGCCCAAATGGAAGGGCGGCCTGTTTGTGGGTTCGCTGCGCACAGGTGAAATTCCTGGCACCGGCCATCTCGAACGCATCGTGCTCAACGAGAAGTACGAAGAACTGCGCCGCGAAACCTTGCTGGTCGATATGCACCAGCGCATGCGAGATGTACGCCAGGGGCCCGACGGCTTCCTCTACGTTGCCACTGAGGAAAGGGACGGTGTTGTATTGAGAATCCGACCCGCGCAATAAGCAAACAAACAAGAGCCATGTTGTAGCGGCTTCTTACAGTCACTGTCAGAGGAGACATGCTCGATGCATTCAGCACGTAGACTCATCACTGCAGCGGCACTGGCGGCCTTTGCGGCCCCCAACGCCTACAGCCACCATTCCCATGCCTCGCTCGACAAGAACGATGTACGAGTGCTGACAGGAGTAGTAACCAAGTACAGCTGGAGCATGCCGCACGTTTTTCTCAAGGTACAAGCGCCGAATCCTGCCGGCGAAGTTGTGGAGTACAGTATTGAAATGCTGCATCCGGGTGGTATGGCGGCGCAGGGTTGGTCCAAGGACAGTTTCAAACCCGGTGATCGCATTACCTGGGAAGGCCAACACGACCGCAACAAATCACGCGCTTACAGTTCGCTCGAATGGGCAGAACGCGATGGTATCCGCGTAGGCAAGAGTGAAGACAGCAGCGACAGCGCCATCACGCCGTCAACCGATTTCACGGGCACATGGAACCGCGGGCCTGACCAACCAACCTACTTCCCGCCAACAGGCTGGGCGCTGACAACCAAGGGCCAGCAACTCGTCGCCGGCTTCAGTGAGGACCAAAACCCTGTACTTGACTGTCATGATCCCGGCCCGCCCAAGTCGATGACATTGCCTTATGCCCACACCATAAGTTACCTCGATGCCAAAACGCTGGTGATCGCACGTGACCTGATGGAGGGTCAACGTCTGGTGCATCTGGATCGCACCGCGCCTGTTGGTCCGCCTTCGAAATTGGGACATTCGGTGGGATGGTTCGAGAACGGCGCACTCATTATTGAAACCGGAAATTTCATAGCGGATCGCTGGGGTACCCATACCGGTATTGATTCAAGTGAACAAAAGCAGCTGCGCGAAGAACTTCGAATGGTCGATGGTGGTCTCGGTGTAGAGCTCAAGGTCACTGTGACCGACCCGGTCTACCTGGCAACACCAGCCACCTTCACCCATCGTTGGGTCAAGGTCAGCAACCGTGATGTGGTAACTGCACCTTGCACAATGGAGTCGGCAAAACTATGGATAGAAGCCGGCTATAGCCCAACCACCCCTTGAGGACATTGACGATGTGGCGCCAAGTACTGGTAACCATAGTAGTTGCAACAGCGACGAGTCTCCTCGCATCCAGGCTTACCGATCAGCCCGATAACGAAGGGGCTGCCGAACTGGATTTATTGGCCGGGCAACTCGCTACTCATCCGGCTTTGCAGGCGCGTTTCACGCCGCCCGCGCTGGAAATCTCAATACCACCTGAAGAGGACGCATGGCTCGACGGTGTCGGCGCTGATGGCAGACCACGCCCCGGACCAGCAGATGATGTAAAGCCCCTGGTTTCCAGCGATAACGCCGTGTGCTTTCTTACTGAAGTCGATGTAAGGGGTTTCAGTGATGCCGGCGACCAGTTGTCTTGCCGCGTAAGCATTGATGAGTTCACCGGCTTCTGGGAACTGCACGCCGTGCAAGGCGACGGTACCGATGCCTCGGTGCGCTGTAATGCCCAATGTCTCTCTATCCACTGATCGTAATTAATGATCGCAATCTATTGATCGCCATTCACCGATAGCACGAGGATTCTTCCATGCAGAAATTCTGCTGCGCACTACTGACCGCCGTTGTGGCCTTGCTGCCGCTATCTACAGCACTGGCACACCATAACACCCAGGCTGAATTCGGTGCCTTCGATTCACCCACGCTCTATGTCGAAGGCACCATCTCGCGCGTTCAATGGGGTAACCCCCACATTGCGATTGAATTCGTCGTCACCGGCGGCGACATTCCCGCCGGTGAAAAATGGCGAGTTGCCAGCCATCCGGTGCAGATACAGATCGACCACGGCTTTGCCAAGGAAGATTTCAAGGAAGGCGACACCCTTAAAATCCAGGCATGGAAACACGTTCGTGGTATTCCCCAGCTATGGCCACGCGCAATCCAGATCAATGATGGACCAATGCGTTCGAATATGCGCTTCACTGACATGATAGATATCGCCAAGGGTACTTTCAGCGCCATGAACATCACCGCTGCCGCCAATCTCAATGGCTCGCCTTCGGCACGTGCCGGCGAGCAGTACGTTGCCAAGCTGAAGCAAATGGGTCTGCTTGATGAAAAGGGCAACATGATGTGGCCGGCGCCATGACAAGGATTCCCGCAATGAAGCGTGCACTGTTGGCAGTTAGCGCGGTATTCATCACTGGCGCACTGCAGGCCCAACAGAGTTTCGAGGGCGTATGGATTCTCGACCGCATCGTTGAAGAAACACCGGCACCTTTGACCGCACAGGGTATGGCCGTGCAAGCGGCCTATGACCTGTTGAACGACGACCCGAGCCTGCGCTGCGAACCTGCCAGTCTTGGCCGCATCTGGGGCAATCCCAACAGCCGCACCGGCATTCATCTGGTGGATGACAACCTGCAACTGGAACATGAACTGTTTGATGTGCGGCGCACACCGTCAGCAGAGGGGTCTGGAGCTGCACCCACTCTCGCCCGCAATCTGCAAGATACCCGGTTTCCGGCACTGGGCACGCAAACCTACGAGATTGATGGCGAAAAGCTACGCATCGCTTCGACTGGCCACAGTGCCGGTTACATCCGCACCGGCACCGGCTATCCGCAGGGCGATGGTGGCAGTGCTACTGAAACCTTCTGGCGTGAGGGCGAGCACCTGATGCTGGAGCTGGTCTATCGCGATCCAGTGCTGTTCGTTGGTGACTACCGCATCCTGCACCGGCTGGCGGCTACCGGCGAAACCTCGGTGCCGGTCTACAACTGTACCGATGCCGATTACGACTGGTTCGAACAACTGAATGCCGAAGCAACCGGGGGAGCCAAACCATGAAGTACCTGTTTGTAGTGGCAGCATTGCTGTCGGGCGACTCTACGCTGGCGCATCATTCGACTGCCACCAACTTCACCCAGGAAATCATTGAAGTGGCAGGCACCATCGAACAGATCCGTTTTCAGAATCCGCACACATCAATCGTGGTAAAGATCGACGCTGCCGAAAGTGAAGCGCCGTTCTGGCTGATAGAAAGCGATGCGAGGTCGACCTTTGAACGCAAAGGCGTCAACCTGGATGCGGTGGCGATCGGCAGCAAGGTCAAGGTAACGGGTCGCAAGGGTGTGCGTCCCAACACCATGTTCCTGCGGGAGCTGATGTTGGAAGATGGCACCCGATTCTCCTCCAACGGTACCGGCAGGGACTGAGCAGTTTCTAGCGCCCGGTCACCGGATTCTGGTAGTGGTACGGTGGCAGGAATGCGCGCGGATACATTTCGAAGTAGATCGTTGGCGGTGCATCAGGTGGATTGGTGTCGGTGATGCCCGGTGCCGGACGCCATTCGAGATCCTTCCAGCCAGTGTCATACACCGCGAAATACGTGTTGATCTGCTGATCCATATGTAACTGCCACACGCCGTCGCGCTTCTCGAAGCGGTTCTCGTAGGTACCGCCCATGAAGCGGCCAACGCCGCCGTAATTGCCCATCAGGCTCCACGCGCGTGAGCGCATCAAGGCGCTCTGGCCATCCGCAGCGATATGAATCACCGGCTGATATTGCATGTGGTTGTGCAGCGTGCCGTGCAGTTCATTCTGCACGCCATAGAGATCAAGATTGCGCCGCACACTGGCACGCCCCTTGTACACGCCACGCAAGGCGATCTCTATGGTGCCGTCCTCGGTGAAGATACCGGTCAGTTCGTCCCATTGGTTGTGCGCCAGGTAGTAGCCGTAGATTGTGTGCAGGCGTTCTACGGCATCAGCGTCCTGCAACAGGCCTATGCGCACATTGAGCGTGTTGAGTGCGCTGCTGATAGCGGCAGTGTCTGCCAGTGAGGTAACTGCATCAGCAGCGGGCACGGCCACGACCGGCACGCCTGTCACTGGATGATCGTAGTGGAACGGTGGCACGAATACGGCCGGGTAGTTGGCGTAGTCAATTGTCGGCGCTTGGTCCGGCGGCAAGTCAGTGTCGGGAGTGCTGCGCGGCAGCGCAGTAACACCCCAGCCGTCGTCGTATGGCGTACGCATCGACGAATACAGTTTCAGCTTGCTGAGCTTCCACACACCATCTTCGTTGCGGTATTCGTTCTCGTAAATGCCGGTGCCCCAGTAGTGTTCGACACTGTGCTTTGCTTCCTGGGAAAACAGATGCCAACGTGCCTTGGCCGTAAGGCCATCGGGGGCCACGGTAACAATCGGCTGTAGTTGCATCTGGTCGTTCAGCACGCCTGCCTGCGGACCTTCGGCACCGTGGCTTTGCAGCCAGGCCAGGATTCGCGCTTTGCCGGCATAAACACCGGAACCGCCCCACTCCAGCGTGGCGTCTTCGGTAAAAAGATCAGCGGCTTGCTGCCATTGGTTCTTGTCGTAGTAAAAGCCGAAGATGCCTTGCAGATTCTCTATTTCATTCTCGGCTTCGAGGTTGACTACTTCCGCCTGCAGCGTGGCAACGCGCTGGGCCAGTACTTGCACCTCAGTAGTGCTGTCCTGCGCCAACAGTGTGGCGCTAATGGCAGCCGCGAGTGCAGTAACTGCAATGGTTGTTTTGGCAAAGAGTGGATTGCGTTTCATGGAGTCACTCCTGCAGAGGCAGCTTCGATGTCGGCAGCGGGTGCGGACTCCGGCACATAGGTCGCCACTGGATTACTGAAGTGGAACGGCGGCAGATAGGTTTCTGGCCACCAGCGATGATCATCAGTCGGCGGCGCATCGGGCGGCAGTTTGTCGGACACCCAGATGCCCTTGTTGTAATCCTCGTGCTTGGCCCAGCCGCCTGCATACGGGACCAGGATCGCCTGCTGCCAGCGCACCTTGCTGAATTTCCAAACGCCGTTTTCCTTCACATATTCGTTCTCGAACGGACCCTCGCCCCACTCGGCATGTTCACCTAGCTGGCCAGTCAGCAGAATATTGCGCCATCGCGCGCTGGCCGTGGTGCCATCCTCACCCAACGTCACCACTGGCATGACCTGCAGTTGTTCGTTGAGCTGGCCTTCACGCAGCCCCAACTGGCCATTGCCGAGCGCGTAGTAATACTGGCGAATGCGCTCCTTGCCGATGTAGACACCATCCCGTGCCAGTTCCAGGGTAGCGTTATCGGCAAACAGGTTCACCGCGTCATCCCACAAGCCTTCTTCCACGTAATACCCGTAGGTGCGCTGCAGTCTCTTGATGGCGTTCGCGTCCTTCACCTGTTGTACACGTGTTTCCAGTGTAGCGACTTGCTGCTGCAAGGTGGCGATTTCAGCGCCGGTCGTGGCCATATCTGCAGTGGCAGAAGGTTCGGATTGATCTCCACAACCAGCCAGCAAGGCGACAAGAGTAAGCAGTGAGCTATGAATGAGCGCCGTTGGTTTTATTGTCATGGCAGTCCCCTGGTAGAAGCGTCTGGACAGGCTCGAAAGGTGAACAGAGTTTGCCCGATGGACCTGCAAGTTGCCAGCAAGCCGGCAGAATCCGGTCAATGGCACGCTGAGGCGCCGCGCGAGCCAATTGACGGCGGCATTCCCCGCAGGCACTGTGGGCTCTACAACCCGAACTGCGGAGTCCCGCCGTGAAGATCCTCCCCTTTCCACTCCTTGCCGCGCTGCGCAAGCTGTTGCTTCCCCTGCTGTTGGGCTGTTGTGCGTTTTCCACTGCCCAGGACGCGAATCCTGTCATTTACGGTCACTGGCGCATCAACGAAGAACTCAGCGACAACACCGACAAGCAAGTCGAACGTGCGTTGCGAGCCGCTGGCGAACGCGTGCGCCGCAGTTGGTTCGATCGCCGCAAGGATCGCTACCGCGGTGGTCCCGCAGACCAGGAATTGTATGACCGCTTGTCGTACGACCCGGTGCTGACGGTTACCACCATCGACGACGGCTACAACTTCGAATACGCCGATGGTTACAGCCGCGCCGTCTACACCGACAACCGCAGCCGCGCTGTCAGTCTCACAGCGCTCGACAGCGTGGAAGATTTTTCGCTGGGGCATTGGGAAAACGGCCGCTTTCTGGTGGAAGCCCATCCGCGGGATGGCGGCCATGTAAGCGAGACCTACACCCTGCTCGAAGGCGGTGCCCGACTGCAGGTGGAGTTGATCGCGCGCCCTGGCACCTTCAGCGAAGACATCGAACTCAAACGCGTGTACGACAAGCAGCCGTAACACGCCTGCTAGTTGAGCGCCCTGCCGAAGCCATCCAGCGCCCGTGAGTAGCGTTGCTCATCGCGCAGGCGGTATTCCATATGCCATTTGAGCGGTGGATACAACACCACTTCCAACAAGCACAGGATGTAGAAATAGGCGGCACCAAAGGTGATAGCGTCACTGGTGTTCTTCCACAACTCTATATCGATATCGAGTCCGAACTGCAGTTGCAGCGTGACATACAGCAACAGCGCTACCGACCCGCGCAGCAAGGTCAGAAAGGTACGGGTAACGCTGTAAAGCCAATCAAAAATGAACAGCGTGCCGCCGCCGAATGTCACGAACACCAGCACCACATAGAACAGCATGCCTGTGGTACCCGCCACTGTGTAGGCCACCCCAGGCGCAAGCAAAGCCTGATACCGCGAACAGGACTTTCGGGACCAGCCGCAGCACGCGGCGTTTGATCGTGAACAGCAACCGAATCAACAGCAGGATGCCGCTGGCAGCCGCCAGGAACTCCGACTGGACAACATAGCCAAGCGGCTTGTTGTTTGTGCCTGGAAAGAAGCTGCCATTGGTGACCAGCGGAATATTGAACAGCAGTCCCATCACCATCAGCGGCAGCACCGCCGCGAGGCAGTAGATCAGCAGATGCTTCTGCGGAAAGGTTTTGACTAGTAAGACTGACATTCCGCTCATGGTTCCGATGGAAAGTTCCGTTGGAGACCTGCCGCCAAGAGCGGCGGTGCCGGGACTATCGCAACAATTGTGCAAGGTGCAAGCGATCACACCACCGCAGTCGGGAAAACGGCCACCGCGCTTGCCGTTCTGTCAGCTGAACCAGCTCACCGGTGTTTTATTGACAGCGATACCGACGATGTAGCCGAAGGTGGCAACAGCCGCGAAAAATGAGGCCACACGGATACTCTTCGTGCGACCGCGGTTGAGGGCCATACCGGCAAAGAACAGGTAGCACATCAGCAGGGTGATCTTGCTGGTGAGCCAGAACTGGTTGAACAGACCGAAATTCACCATGAATGCCATCGCCGCACCGCTGGTCAGAAAGCAGGTATCAATGACATGCGGTGTAATCAGCACCACCTTGTGGTTGAGCCAGCGCGACTCGATAACCATCAGGTAGGACCGGAACAGGAAGCCCACAAAACTTATAAGGGCACAGGTCATGTGGATGGTTTTGATAGTCAGATACATCGGCGGCCAAGGCAGTAAAACAGGCAAAAAAGCGGACGAAGACTAATGGAAAAGCCCCTCCATTAACAGCTGCAACCTTGCAATCAATACGAAAACCGACAGCATTTCCGTGCCTGGCACCCGCAAAAAAACAGCGCGTGTCGCGGAGGGCCTGTGGTAAATTATTGGCTCGAATTTGTCCGATATTTCTTGTTTTACCATCGTGCTGCGGCCAGTTTGCAGTCGGCAACAGCACCCCCACTCTGGATGTCCAACCGCCATGACCAAACCCTGCCGGGCGCCCGACCCCCACACCAAGACACCGAAGTTCAAACTACCGAAGAACGCCACCGATTCGCATTGCCACATCTTCGGACCGGCTGCCCAATACCCTTTCGCGCCTGATCGTACCTATACCCCGCCGGACGCTGGCCTCGACCAATTCAAGCAACTGCAGTCCATCCTTGGTCTGACGCGTGCCGTGCTCGTGAATGCCAGTTGCCATGGCGTCAACAACGATCCGATTATCGATGCCATTGCACAAAGCGGCGGCGCCTATCGTGGCGTCGCCAACATCGACAAAAGTTTTGACGAGAAGGCGATCGAGAAACTGAACGAGCAAGGCATTCGTGGCTGCCGCTTCAATTTCGTCAAGCATCTGGGCGGCGTTCCCGACATGGATGAGTTCCATTTGATCGTCAATCGCATCAAGGCGTTCAAATGGCACGTGGTGCTGCACTTTGACGCCATCGATCTCGTCACCCACGAAAAACTGCTCGATGGCCTGCCGGTGCCCTACATCATCGACCATATGGGACGCGTGCCGACGAAAGACGGTCTCGATCAGCAACCGTTCAAGATCCTGCTGGAATTCGCCAAGCGCGACAACTGCTGGATCAAGGTGTGCGGTGCCGAGCGTATTTCGTCTAATGGCCCGCCGTTTACTGATGCGATGCCGTTTGCCAAGTCGCTGATCCAGCTCGCGCCAGATCGCGTGTTGTGGGGCACCGACTGGCCGCATCCGAATATCAAGGAACACATGCCGAACGACGGCGATCTGGTTGATCTGATCCCGCTGATGGCAGCAACGCCGGAGCTTCAGCAAAAACTGCTGGTAGACAATCCTCACCGGCTGTACGGCTTCAGTAACTGAAATCCGCCTGAAAACAGGAAAGACTGCGCATGAAAGTCACCAGCATCCTCGACACCATCGGCAATACTCCGCATCTGCGTATCAACAAGCTGTTCGGCGCACAGGCGGAGGTGTGGATGAAGCTGGAGCGCAGTAATCCCGGCGCCAGCATCAAGGACCGCATTGCAAAAGCGATGATCGAAGATGCCGAAAATCGCGGCGTACTCAAAGCCGGCAGTGTCATCATCGAACCAACATCGGGTAATACCGGCATTGGCCTGGCGATGGTGGCTACCGTGAAGGGTTACCGGCTGATTCTGACAATGCCGGAATCAATGTCGGTTGAACGTCGCCAAGTGATGAAGGCGCTCGGTGCCGAGCTGGTGTTGACGCCGCGCGAGAAAGGCATGGGTGGCGCTATCGAAGAGGCCACCCGCCTGCTGGCCGCCACGCCGAACAGCTGGATGCCTTCGCAATTCACCAACCCGGTGAATGTCGCCGTACATCGCGATACCACTGCGCAGGAAATCCTCGCCGACTTCGCCGAGGGTTTTGATTACATGATTACCGGCGTTGGCACTGGTGGCCACATCACCGGTGTGGCTGAGGTGCTGAAGTCAAAATTCCCGCAACTGAAAGTGCTGGCGGTCGAACCGGAAAAATCGCAGGTGATTGCCGGCAAGGAGAAAGGTCTGCACCGCATCCAGGGTATTGGCGCCGGTTTTGTGCCTGCCGTGCTGGATCGCAGCGTACTCGACGGCACTGTCGCCGTCAGTGAAGAGGCCGCCTTCGACATGGTGCGGCGGGCAGCAAAAGAAGAAGGTGTGTTGCTCGGCATTTCATCCGGCGCCACGCTGGCAGCGGTTGCGCAAACGCTTGCAGCAGTCCCGGCTGGAGCACGCGTGCTGTGTTTCTGTTATGACACCGGTGAACGTTATCTGTCTATCCCTGACTTGTTCAGCGCCTGATCGCTTGCCCTGCAACACTCTGGCGCATCGCCAGACTGCGCTACCAACCAAGACGACCAATGCCTGGCAGTTTCAGAGCAGGCTGTTGCCAGTCAAATCCCGCTGACAACCCGAGCACATTGAATTCAAAGCCTTCGTCCGCGGCTGCCATCAATCCCAGCGCACCGAACAGCGACAACTGATAGCCACTGCCACTCGGCGTGGCAGCAAACAATGCGCCACCGGGCAGGTAGTCCTTGCCTACCGCCGTGACGGGCAACTTCAAGCCCAACTGCGGTACCTGGCGACCAACATGGGCCGTGAAGGTATTGCTGTTGGGCCCCGGCCAGGTGGTGTAACTGTCGGGATAGGCATAGCTCTGCACAGCGGCCAATACCTGCGGCAACAACTGTTCGGCATCGGCACCACGAATGTCGACCAAGGCTTCTGGTGTATTACCGTACCAATAACGATCAGGCACATCCGGCAGCGACCGCATGACCTTCAGTCCCTGCCGCTTGCGGAAGCCGATGACCTGGTGCACCAGGTAACTGTCGGCGCCTGCAGCCTTGGTGGCCACCCAGGTATGCACGGCAAAATGGCCTCGCCAACTGTAAGTACGCGCGGCGTAGATCTGGATCACGGCGCCGGGATAATCCGCTGGCAACGGCGCAAGCCCTGTGCTGTCACGACTGGCGGATTGCCAGTCGCCCTGGGCGCCTACCACTTCGCCTCCGAAGTACGCCTGGTAAAGTGGTCCCAGCAACAGCAGCAGCAAGAGCAGGAAGCAGCCTTTGAGGTAACGCATCACTCTGGCCCGGCAACGGCGGTGTTGGCAAAGGAGGCATCGCGTCGTTCGTACAGCCACGGATATTTGTCAGCGCCAACGGGGCCGGAATACAGGTTGCCGCCGCCACGCCAGGCATCCAGCACCAGTCCGGTACTCCACTCTGCACCTTTGACTGTTACTGCCAGTGCGTGATGCTCGTTGAGCTTGCCGCGGTTGGCTTGCACAAAGTGCATAGCCAGATTGCGGCTATCGACGAATTTCAGGCTCGCATACAGATCACGGGCGTATTCGTAGCAGAGGCCGCGATCCTTCATGCCCACCACCACGCTGGCGTTGTGCAGCCAGGGCACCAGCTTCACATCGTATTTGCGTCCCAGCTCGGCGGATGTCTCCACCGCCACTTTGGCGAAAGCGTACGCCTCCTCCCGCCCAATTGTTGGCGACAGTTGCTGGATGTCCCGCGCCAACGCATCAATACGGGAAATGCTCTGGTCAGCCTGGTTGATTGGTGTGGCGCAGGCAGCCAGCAGCGCAATCATTGCTGCCAGACAAAATAGCCGGAACCGTTCGAGTGGACTCATGGTTTGCCTTTCCTGCTATTGCGTTGGCGTGAGCTGCAGCGCCGTTTCAATTGAACCGACGGTTATCGGGTGCAGTGCTGTGCGCGCCTGTGCGAAGGTGTCACGGCCAAACAGCAAGCCATCAGGCGTTGCCGCCAGTGCCTGGTAAATCGGCATCACCAGCTTGCGGCGTCCCACGCGTGACAGGAATTCCGCAATCTGCGGCCTTGCCTGCAGATAGCCGCTGCGCACTGTTAGCGGATACCACCGTTGCGCCAGTTCGGCATTGGCAGTGCCGGTAAATTCATACGCAGCATCCAGCGCCAGCAGTTGCGCCTCACTCAAGGTGGCCGGCATGCCTTCCAGAAAATGCACCCATTCCAGTGTGCTCCAGTCGGATGTCGATGTAGTCGCCGGCAGGTTACCGGCTTCGATCCACGCCGAGCGTGCAGCATCAACGGCAGCAAGGCGCGGCGAATCAGTGGCCGGCGCAAATTCCGGAATACCTGGCTGATACAGCCAGGCATCGAATTCGGCCTGGGTGACTTTGTCGGGAAACTGCTGCAGCAGGTTGGTACGCGCATAGTCGGCGAACTGCTGTGAACTCAGCGACTGGAAAGCGAAATGGTCGAAATAGCCACGCAGGAACCGGTCAAAATCGGCACGACCGATACGTTGTTCGAGGAACTGCATGAACCACGCCCCTTTTGCGTAAACCGTACTGCTGAGGTTGTCATCAGGGTCATTCAACACACCGGGCTCTATCGCCAACCGCTGCAGCGGCAGGTTTTCCGGAGTGAACTCTTCGGTAATGGCGTTACGCTCAATGATGTTCTCCATGTCGGCCCATTGCTTGCCGTACAAATCTTCAATCAGCCGGTTTTCGACATACGAGGTGATGCCCTCGTTGAGCCAGGCATCCCGCGTCAGCGCGAAGGTCACCAGATTGCCGGACCAGCTGTGCGCCAACTCATGCGCGATCAGTGACACCAGCGATTTGTCGCCGACAATGACTGTAGGAGTCAAAAAAGTCAGCCGTGGATTTTCCATGCCGCCGTAGGGAAACGACGGTGGCAGTACCAGCATGTCATAGCGGTCCCAGCGATAAGGGCCATATAGCGCCTCAGCCGTATTTATCATGCGTTCGGTGTCTTCGAACTCGGCAGCAGCAGCAGCCACTACCAATGGCTCGGCCCACACACCTGCCCTGTCGCTTACCGGCTGGAATACCAGATCGCCGGCCGCAATCGCCAACAGGTAAGACGGAATCGGCTGCGGCATCGAGAAGGTGTAATCACCGTCGCGAACACCAGCAGGATCGTTGTCAGCGCTCATCAATGCCATCACATCGGCTGGGGTATGCAGCCTGCCTTCGTAGGTGAAACGCACCAGGGTGGTGTCCTGCAGCGGTACCCACGAACGCGCATGGATCTGCTGCGATTGACTGAACATGAATGGCAGTTGTTTGCCCTGTGTCATCGCTGGCGTCAGCCACTGCAGGCCCGATGCAGTTGGCGCAGTGCTGTAGGTGAGACGCACGGTAGTGGGCTGACCAACTGTGTCTATAGTCAACGCACTGCCCAGAATCGGATCGTTCGCGCTGAACGAAAAGCCCAATGCCTGCCAGTTACCCGCAGCATCCTGCGCTTCTGCTGCAGTGACAGTCAGCTCACGGCTGTCGAGTACCAGAGTGGCAGCAGCGGCATCGCGCCATTCGAGCTGCAAGGTAGCCGTGCCACTCAAACTGCGCTGGGTGAAATCCACCGACAGGTCCAGCGCAAGGTGTTTGACAATCACCTGGTCGGGCCGCGCGTAGGAATGTTCGTCGGGGCCGGGAACACCCGCCACCACAGCCGCAGTGGACGCCACGGTCTCCGGTGCCACAACACCCTCTTCAGCCGGTGCAGCTGCTTCGGGTTGGCAGCCGGCAAGCCCCAGCGCAAATGTCAGACAGACAACAACATCAAGAATACGCTTCATACAGCACCTCTTACTTTTTCAGGCGATAGCCGGTCTTGAATATCCAGTAAAGGATGGTCATGAATATCAGCAGGAACAAGGCTGTCATTGCCAGGCTGATGCCTACTTCTACGTCTGAGATCTCGTAGAAGCTCCAGCGGAAACCGCTGATCAGGTACACCAACGGATTGAACAGTGTCAGCGTTTGCCATATTGGAGGCAGCATGTTGATCGAATAAAAGCTGCCGCCAAGGAAGGTCAGCGGGGTGATGATCAGCAGCGGAATGATCTGCAGCTTTTCCCAGCTGTCGGCCCAGATACCGATGATGAAACCGAACATGCTGAAGGTGACCGTCGTCAGCACGAGAAACAGCAGCATCGTGAACGGGTGCAGGATGTGCATATCAACGAACAACGACGCCGTCAGCAGGATGATGGACCCTATCATCAACGATTTGGCTGCGGCTGCCCCGACATAGCCAATGACGATTTCCAGCGGCGACACCGGTGCCGACAGGATTTCATAGATGGTGCCGATGAAACGCGGGAAGTAGATACCGAACGAGGCGTTGCTGATGCTTTCCGTCAGAATCGACAGCATGATGAGGCCCGGTACCAGAAAGGCACCATAGGCAATACCGTCGATGTCGGTCATGCGAGAGCCGATCGCACTGCCGAATACGATGAAGTAGAGCGAGGTCGACAGCACCGGTGACACAATACTCTGCACCAGCGTGCGGAAAGTACGACCCATTTCGAACATGAAGATGGCGCGGATGGCGTAATAGTTCATGGCGACGCTCCTACTTCTTCACCAGGTTGACGAAGATTTCTTCCAGCGAATTCTGGCGGGTATCAAGATCGTTGAAGCGCAGGCCGGCCTGCTCTACTGCGTCAAGCAAGTGGGTAATGTCCGAACTGCCGGTACGGGTGTCGTAGGTATAAACCAGCGTCTTGCCCTCGCTCTGCAGCGCCAGGTTGAAGTTGGAAAGACCTGCCGGTATCGCTGTCAGTGGCTGCAACAGATGCAGATACAATCGCTTCTCTCCGAGTTTGCGCATCAACACGTCCTTGTCTTCAACAAGGATGATTTCGCCCTTGTTGATGACAGCAACGCGATCGGCCATTTCCTCGGCTTCTTCGATGTAGTGCGTGGTGAGTATGATGGTGACGCCGTTGTTTTTCAGTTCACGCACGACATTCCACATGTCTTTGCGCAGCTCAACATCAACGCCGGCAGTGGGCTCATCGAGAAACAGGATTCGCGGCTCGTGCGCCAGTGCTTTGCCTATCATCACGCGCCGCTTCATGCCACCCGACAGTGCCATGATGCGGCTGTCCTTCTTGTCGTAAAGCGACAGCGACTTCAACACAGATTCGATGAACGCCGCATCCGGCTTCTTGCCGAATATCCCGCGGCTCAATGCCATCGTCGCCGTTGGCGTTTCGAACGAATCAGTCGCCAATTCCTGCGGCACCAGCCCTATCAACCTGCGCGCGGCGCGATAGTCCTTGATGATGTCGTAGCCGTCGATCAACACACGACCGCCACTCGGATTGACGATGCCGCAGACAATGCTGATCAGCGTTGTCTTGCCGGCGCCGTTGGGGCCCAGCAGCGCAATGATCTCGCCCTGCCGGATGTCCAGGCTGACGTTGTCCAGCGCCTTGAAGCCCGACGCATACACCTTGCTGAGATTTTCGATCTTGATGACTGCTGACATAAACCCCACTAACCAAAACAAAAAAGGGCAGATTGCTCTGCCCTTCTTTCAATTCACTACATCTCGCTCAAACCTCAGGCCATCGACGCCTTCATGTCAGCGGCTTTTGCATCCGTAACCGGTGCATCCGACGGCTTGTCGGTGCCCAGTTTCAGGAACATCAGCGCGACTGCGCCCAGCACCGAGAAGATGCCCATGACCATACCAACCTGCGCCAGTGAGGAGCCGGTATTCAACAGGTAGCCGGCAATGATTGGCGACAACACGGCACCACCGCGGCCAACGCCGATGACAAAGCCGGTGCCGGTGGCACGCACGTGGGTCGGGAACACATAGGCGATGATGGTATACAGACCGGAAACACCGGCGTTGCCGAAGAAGCCGGCAAACGCAGCCAGATAGCTCAGCTGGGTAACTTCAGGTGCCGAGCGGCCGAATACAGCAACGCCCACCATAGTCAGGATAAGGATGCCGATCGACAAGGGCTTGATCCCGATCTTCAGCGACAGTATGCCGAACATGGCACCACCGAGCGCACCGCCGACGTTGGCCCAGGTCAGCACGCCAGAAGCAGCGGCAGCCGGGATACCCATCGTGGTGACAATGGTAGGGGTCCATTTGAGTACGTAGTAGAACGTGATGATGTGGAAGAAGTAGGCGGCCGTGGCCAGCAGCGTCATCGCCACCATGGTCGGCGAGAAGATGTCCAGTACCGACTTGCTGCGCATTTCTGGTGTCAATTGTGGCAAGGCAGCCACTGTCTTTTGGCCGATCTTGGTCAGCGCAGCATTGATGCGGCTGAGCGCATTTTCAGGCTGCTTGCGGGTGAGCCAGTGCACCGATTCGGGCAACAGGAAGTAGCAGACCGGGATCATTGCAGCCGACAGTATGGCACCTGCAGTAAACATCACGCGGAAGTTGGCAGCGCCGTCATTCAACAAAGCCTTGCCCACTTCACCGCACACAATTCCGCCGAGCGGATAACCGATCACCATCATCGAGATGCAAAGACCACGATGTTTGATGCTGGAGAATTCAGCAACTACCGCGTTGGTAGTCGACAACATGCCGCCAATACCAAGGCCTGTATAAACGCGCCACAACGACAAGGTAGTTACATCCGTGGCAGTGGTCGCGAGAAACATGCCGGTGGACATCACCGCGAGGCAGCCCAGCGTCATATTGCGGCGTCCGATCTTGTCGGCCAAGCCACCAAGGAATACCGAGCCGATCGCCATGCCGATCAGTTCCATCGACAACACGAATCCAAGCTGGGCCTGGTTGATCCCGAACTCACCGCGGATGCCGGGGCCCGACACACTGATCGCGAGTACGTCGAAGCCATCCATCGCATTGAGCAGTACCGTGATCGCCACAATGATGAACTGCATGCTTGTCATCGCTGACTTGTCTATGATTTCGCGCGGGTCGGTCATGTGGAATCCCCTGGGTTTCTTTTAGGTTTGGCTGCTTGGAAGTAATGGCTGACGCAGAAAACTGCGGTCTGTTTTGACGATAAACTGCAACAAGTGTGCACAAGTAGTGAACTTGCCGCGGCCGAGCATAAAACAGCTCTTGATTCATAACAAGGACGCTTCCCACTCATGGCTTGATACTCCGCCCGGGTTTATACTTCGACCCATGACATCAACGATCCCACCGGCATTATTTCCCATGTTCAATCGTCGTAATTTCCTGCACCTGTCCACGCTGGCTGGCAGTGCTGCCATGCTGCCCCCTGCCCTGCTGACTACCCAGTTCGCCCGTGCGGCAGAGGCACTGGCAAAACCATTGATTGTGCAGTCCCTCAACGCCACCACCGCATTGATCTCCGGCGGCGCTTGCAACGTACTGGTAAACAAGGCGGCAAACGGCGACCTGCTGGTCGTCGACGGCGGACACAAGAGCGGCGCCAGTGAGCTGCGCGACACTATTGAAGATGCCATGGGAGCCAACAAGATCACCACACTGGTCAATACCCACTGGCATCCGGAGCAGACCGGCCTCAATGAGCTGCTCGGCAACAGCAAGACGCGCATCTTCGCGCACGAGAACACCCGCCAGTGGCTCGGCACACCCATCAAGCGGCTGTTGGATGACTCTGGCTACGAGCCGCTGCCGGAATCGGCTCGCCCGAATGAAACTTTCTATCACTACGGTGACTTCCAACACGGAAATGGCGCAACGGGCTCAGTGAAGGTTGAGTACGGCTTGCTGCGTCAAGCCCATACCGATGGCGACATGTACGTGTTCCTGCCGGAAGCCAATGTGTTGCATGCCGGTGGCGTGCTCAGCACGGATGGCTGGCCCTATCTTGACTGGTGGTGCGGCGGCTGGATCGGTGGCGTAGTCGATGGACTCGAAACCCTGCTCAGCGTCGCCAACGACGGCACCCTGATTATTCCTGCCAACGGCAAACCGATTACCAAAGCAGAGTTGCAGACCGTGCACGCGATGTACGCCGAAATTTTCAGCAGTGTGCGCGGCATGTTCGTAAAGGCCAACACGGTGGAACAGACCGTGGCCGCCAAACCAGCCGCCCAGTGGGAAAGCCAATATGGCTCAGCCGACGCGTTCATTACGCAGGCGCACTGGAGCCTTATCCCGCACTTGACTCCGGATGCGTGAGCCCAACATGACAATCATGAAGAATCTGAAAGTGAAAAATGTACCCGCTCTCCAGCCGAAAACGCTGTGGAGTGCAGTTGTGTTGTCTGCCTTCGCTCTGACGAGCTTCGGCGTGATGGGACAAGTGCCATCCGCCAATCATGATTACCAGGCTTTGAAGCAGGCCGACAACTTCTGGGGCTATTTCGAGCAGTACTGCACCGAGTGTCACAACTTCGACGACTACTTCGGCGGCGTCGACTTCACCGGACAAAAACCGACTGATGTACCGAACAATCCCGCGCTGTTCGAGAAAGTACTGGTTAAGCTGCGTGGCCGCATGATGCCGCCGCCGAACCGTATCCGCCCGGATGAAAACCAGACCGATACCTTTGTGGCCTGGCTGGAGACCTATCTCGATGAAGCCGGCAAGGACCACGAGAATCCGTCGCATGTGGCGATTCACCGCCTCAACCGCAAGGAGTACGCCAACGCCATCCGCGATCTGTTCGGCCTCACCATCAACGCCAACGACATGCTGCCGCAGGACTCCACCAGCGAAGGTTTTGACAACGTGGCTGACGCCCTTACGGTATCGCCGGTGTTCATCAACCAGTACGTGTCGGCCGCCCGCGTCATCAGCGAACAAGTAGTGGGGGATCCGATCCCCGCGCTCGGCAGCCAGGTGTACAAACCAGAACAAGCATTGCCTACCCGCGCTGAAGGCGGCGGATACCAGCAGTTCCATGTGGAAGGCCTGCCACTCGGCACGCGTGGCGGCATGCTGATCGAACACTGGTTCCCCGCCGATGGCGAATACGCCGTCAGTGTTGGCGACTTCAATCTGTATGCGTGGATGTACAACATCGAGTTCGAAAACAAGATGATCGTCACTGTTGATGGCGAGAAGGTGTACGAAACCATACTTGGTGGTGACAAGGACCGCGTGGCACTGGATTTGGACCAGGGGCCGCCGATGGATGACATCAACGGCCGCACCAAGGACATCCGCTTCAACACCACTGCAGGTCCACACAAGGTCGGTGTGACCTTCGTCCGCCGCACCTTTGCCGAATCCGACGATCAACTACAGCATTACATTCCAGGCGCAGTGCAGGATCGCATCCTCGCGATTCCCTCGGTGGAAGTGCGTGGTCCGTTCAACCCGGCCGGCATGAGCCAGACTCCAACCCGTGAAAAGCTGTTCGCCACCTGCTACCCAACGGCTGCTGACGAGGAAACAGCGTGCGCTGAACAGGTGCTTGCCAGTCTGGCCCAGCGCGCCTATCGCCGTGAGGTCAACGCTGACGACATGGCACCACTGCTGCAGTTCTTCAACCAGGGCCGCGAACTGGCCGGGTTCGATGAAGGCATGCGCCGCGCGCTCACCCGCATGCTGGCGAGTCCAAACTTCCTTTATCGCGCCGAGCTGGCACCGGAATCAGCCAAACCAGGCGATGTCTACCAGTTGAGCAGCCTCGACCTGGCCTCGCGCCTGTCGTTCTTCCTGTGGAGCAGCATCCCGGATGAAGAACTGTTGCAGCTCGGCATCGACGACAAACTGCGAGATCAGGCTGTTATGGACGCCCAGATCACCCGCATGCTTGCCGACCCGCGCGCCAGCAGTCTTGCCGAAAACTTCGCCTACCAGTGGCTGAAGATGAGCAAGCTCGACGAGATCATTCCTGATCCGACCATCTTCCCCTATGCCGCCGGCGCCGGTGACTTGCGTCCCGACTTCAAGGAAGAGCTGAACCTGTTCATCGACAGCGTGTTCCGCAGTGACCAGAGCGTGATGCGCTTGCTGGATGCCGATTACAGTTTTCTCAACGAGCGGCTGGCACTGCATTACGGCATCACCACGGTGAAAGGCGATCGTTTCCGTCGCGTTGAACTGACCGACAGCCACCGCTTCGGCCTGCTCGGCAAGGGTGGCGTGTTGATGGTCACGGCCTATCCGAACCGCACCAGCCCGGTATTGCGCGGTGCCTGGATTCTCGAACAGATCATGGGTACACCACCGCCGTTGCCACCGGCCAACGTACCAGCGCTGAAAGAAGACGAGAAAGGCCAGGTGGCTACCACGGTA
Organism: uncultured Gammaproteobacteria bacterium; assembly: GCA_903887045.1. GTDB lineage: Bacteria > Pseudomonadota > Gammaproteobacteria > Pseudomonadales > Pseudohongiellaceae > CAILUG01. The sequence goes on from CAISOD010000004.1 coordinate 28,345, forward strand.
CGTGGGCGTCTCGAACAGCATCGCGAGAACCCGACCTGCAACGCCTGCCACTCGGTCATGGACCCGCTCGGTTTCGCACTCGACAACTTCGATGCCGTCGGCAAATGGCGCGACATCGACCGCTTTACCGGCACCCCAATGGATACCTCAGGCATCATGCCGAACGGCAGCACTGTCGACGGACCCGACCAGCTGCGCACCGCCCTGCTCGCCCGTCCGACCAACTTTGTCCAGGGCCTCACCGAGAAACTGCTGATCTACTCGCTCGGTCGCAAGCTCGATGCGCGTGACATGCCGGTGGTACGGCAAGTCGTGCGTACTGCGGCGCAACAGGATTACCGTTTCTCGGCCATCGTCGCTGCCATCATTCGCACCAACCTGTTCCAGAGCAATACCGTGCCGGTCCCCGAGATCGGCACTGCCCCTGCAGTCGCCAATAATTCAGTCCAATAACGAGGAGGATAAGCCCATGTTTATCACCAAGAAGCACCTGTCACGTCGCGTCCTGTTGCGTGGTCTCGGTACCAGCATTGCTCTCCCGTTGCTGGACGCAATGATTCCGGCCGCTACGGCGTGGGCGCAGACAGCGGCCAATCCGCAAGCACGACTCGGTTACGTCTTCTTCCCGCACGGTGCGGTGATGAAAAACTGGGTGCCAAAGACGACCGGTTCTGATTTTGAAATGCCACTGATCCTGAAGCCGGCCGAGAAGTTCAAGAACAAGATGACCATCGTCTCCGGCCTGCGCAACAAGCCGGCCGAAAGCAGCGATCCGCACGGCATCATCGCGGGCACATGGCTGCGCTGCGTCAACCCGCATGACCTCAGTGATCCGGCAGCGGGCATTACCTGTGACCAGATCGCTGCCCGTCACATTGGCGGCACTACCACTTTCCCGTCGATAGAACTCGGCACTCCGGTGGGCGGTCCCTGCGCGGCTGGCTACTCCTGCGCGTTCGGCAGCTCGCTGGCTTTCCGCACGCCAGACCAGGGCCTGCCTATCGAGAACAATCCACGCAAGATGTTCTTCCAGTTGTTCGGTCAAGGCGATGATTCGGCCGAACGCTCCAACATCATCAACCAGACCGGCAGCATTCTTGATTCGATCGTCGGTGAAGCTGCCTCCTTGCAACGCAAGCTCGGCCCTGCCGATGCCAACATGGTTGCCAATTATCTGGAGTCGGTACGCGAGATAGAACAGCGGGTCACCAAGATGCAGGCACAGGATCTCGGTGATGACATTCCCTCGGCACCGGTTGGCATTCCGCCCACCTACGACGAACACATGAAGTCGCTGTTCGACATGATGGCGCTGGCGTATCAGGTGAATCTCACCAACGTCGCCACTTTCATGATGGAGAAGGAAGTCAGCATGCGCACCTACACCAACATCGGCGTGGCAGAAGCCTTCCACCCGCTGTCGCACCATGGCGAGAACCCGGAGAAGATGGCCAAGCTCACGCTGGTACAGGCTTATCACACCAGCCTGTTCAACCATCTGCTGGAAAAACTGGATTCGATGCCGGAAGGCAACGGCAGTGTGCTCGACAACTCGATCATTCTGTTCGGCGCCAACATGAGCAACAGCGACAAGCACAACAACGATCCGCTGCCGAGCGCCGTATTCGGCCATGGCGGCGGCACCATCAAGGGTGGCCAGCATCTGGCTTACCCACAGGACACGCCACACGCCAACCTGCTGTTGACGCTGATGCAGCGCGCCGGCATCAAGGAAGAGAAGTTCGGCGACAGCACCGGCGCATTGATGGAAGTGTAAATCGTCATGCCCGAATTGACTGTCATGCCCGAATTGACTGTCATG
>CAISOD010000005.1 GCA_903887045.1 uncultured Gammaproteobacteria bacterium
CTCGAGTGGATATTCACCGTTCTGTTTACGCTCGAATATTTGCTGCGCTTGTACAGCAGCGAATCGCCACGCCGCTATGCGTTCAGCTTTTTCGGTCTGGTTGATCTGCTTGCAATCCTGCCTGCCTATATTTCATTGCTGGTGCCCGGCGCAAAGTACCTGCTGGTACTGCGTCTGTGTCGGGTGTTGCGGATCTTCCGCATTCTGAAGCTGGTACAGTTCATGGAGGATGCCAACGTGCTGATGCGTGCCCTTGCGGGAGCGCGTCGCAAGATATTGGTATTCCTGTTTTCGGTAATGGTACTCAACGTGATCTTCGGCTCGCTGATGTACGTGGTTGAGGGGCCGGCCAATGGGTTTACCAGTATTCCTGTGAGTATCTACTGGGCCATTGTCACCATGACTACGGTGGGATACGGCGACATAAGCCCGCACACCGGTTTCGGCCGACTGTTGGCATCAATCGCCATGCTCACCGGCTACGCCATCATTGCTGTGCCCACCGGTATTGTCAGTTCGGAATTGATCAATGATTACCGCACCCGCCACAAGGACGAGGAGCGCGACTACAATGTGATATGTGCCGGCTGCAGCCGCCGCGGCCATGATCGTGACGCCCACTACTGCAAACAATGCGGCCACTTGCTGGATTCCTGAGTTGACGATGTATTCCGTAATGCTGCCTCCCCTCGCCCGCCTGCTTGCTTCCGACGATTCGCTGGTATCGCGTGGCTACCGTCGCCTGCAGGGCTTGCCGCCAGGTTCCATTTGTACGGTGCCATTTTCCACCTATGCAGCCTACGTGGATTTCCACCGCGCACTGGTGCCGGAATACCGGCGTCGCGAGGAACTGGAATACAAGCTGATCGGCGCTGGCGACTCCTTCATCACCGAAGGCCGCTGCCACGTCTGTAACCATGCGGCAACATTTACAACCAATTTTGATTATGCCCCCGGCAATATCCGCAATGGCAAACGAGTGCCCAACTGGCGCGAGCATGTCATATGCACCCGCTGCGGTCTCAACAACCGGCTGCGCGCGTCGGTGCATTTCCTCGAACGCAATCTCGGTTGTTCCGAGGCTGCCGACATCTATATGACCGAGCAAAGCACTCCGCTGTACCACCACATGCGCCAGCACTACCGCAACCTGATCGGCAGCGAGTTTTTCGGCGATCGTATTGCCTACGGCAGCAATGACCCGGTCACCGGCTATCGCAACGAGAGCGTTACCAAACTGACCTTTGCCGACAACAGTTTCGACTTCGTGTTGTCGTTCGACGTGTTTGAACATGTTCCCGATTACCTCAGCGCATTGCGGGAATCCTTGCGCGTGCTGAAGCCCGGCGGCACGCTGCTGTTCACCGTGCCATTCCACAAAGGGCTGCCAAGCACGCTGGTACGCGCACGCTTCAACGACGATGGCAGCATCGAGCACCTGGAACCACCCGACTACCACGGCGATCCAGTCAATCCGGAAGGCGGTTGCCTGTGCTTCTACACCTTTGGCTGGGATCTGCTTTCGCAGTTGCGCACACTGGGATTTGCCAGCGCCGAGAGTCACTTCTACTGGTCGTCCCGCTTCGGTTATCTGGGTGGTGAGCTGCTGCTGTTGACGGCACGCAAGCCAGACTGAGATATCAAGGTTTCCCAACCGCTTTCATGCCTTGCCTGTTGGCCCTGTTCACTGGCTAAATCGGCTCACCATTGAGGGGGAAGCCATCATGAAAACAATAACAAGCGGTCTTGCAGCACTGCTGTTCTTCACCAGTTCGTTCGCGCTGGGCCAGCAAGTGCGCAGCGCTGACATCAATACGGCCGGCCAGAGCATCTACGACAGTACCTGCGCCACCTGCCACAACAATCCTGAAGCCACCAAGTCGCCACCGGTGGATACGCTCAAGCGGATGGGACCACGGGCAGTGTCGTATGCACTGACGAATGGCAAGATGAAGGTGCAGGCCGCCAATCTCAGCGCGACCGACATCGACAATGTGGTGTCGTATCTCTCTGCCGCAGCCGACATCGACAACAGCTGGATAGCTGCGCACAGCTGCGACGCTCCGCGCGCCAATGTTTCCACCGGCACCCCTACCATCGGCCAGTGGGGTTTTGATCCGCACAACAACCGTCGCCTTACTTCCGCACAGGCCGGCCTCACCACTGCCGACATGGGCAAACTGGAACTGGCGTGGGCACTGGGCTTCCCGCAAACCGCCAACATGCGCGCGCAGCCAGTGGTGGTGGGAAACACGATGTACATCTCGATAGTTGACTCCGGCCAATTGTTTGCACTCGACATCAGCGGTGATTCGCCTTGCGTGCAATGGGTCTACGAACACGACGTGCCGCTGCGCACAGCGCTCGGTTATCACACCTTGCCCGATGGCCGTCATGTGCTGGTGTTTGCTGATAACGCTGCCCACGTGCTGATGATGGATGCGGTCACCACTGAAGTGCTTTGGACCGCCACCGTGAAGGTCACCAGCGTGTCCAACGTCACTGCCATGCCAGTACTGTTTGAAGACAAGGTGTTCGTGCCGATTTCGTCAGGCGAGCTCAACATGGGAGCTGCGCCTGAATACGAATGCTGTACCAGTCACGGTGCAGTGGTTGCCCTCAATGCAGCTGATGGCGAACGCCTGTGGGTGTACCACACGATGGAAGCTGCCAAGCCGACAACGGTCAGCAAGGTCGGTACCCAGCAATACGGCCCGTCCGGTGCCCCGATCTGGACTGCGGCGGCGATCGATGAAAAGCGCCGCCTGATCTACGTTGGTACCGGCGAAAACACTTCTGCTCCCGCCACCGACACCAGCGATGCCATCCTTGCCATCCGCATGGACGATGGTTCGCTGGCCTGGAAGTACCAGACCACGCCGAACGACATCTTCCTCACCGGTTGCATGAACACCCCCGACGGTCCCAACTGCCCGCCCGCGTCCAGTATCAACAAAGACTGGGACTTCGGTGCCGGCCTCATGTTGGCCACCAAAGCCGACGGCTCGCAGTTGGTTATGGCCGGCCAGAAAAACGGTGTGGTGTGGGCGCTGAATCCCGACAACGGCGAGATGGTGTGGAACACCAAGATCGGTGGCGGTGGCGCCATGGGTGGTGTGCACTGGGGCATGGCCTTCGACGGCAACACCCTATTCGCTGCCAACAACATGAGCACCGGCCCCACGGCAGACGAGGTGTCTCCCGGTCTGTACGCCCTCGATATCAACACCGGCAATTTCGTGTGGAAGTATCTGCATCAACCGGACTGCAGCGGCAACCGCCAACAGGAAATCCGCAGCTGCGGCACCAACTTCGGCATGTCGGCGGCTACGCTGTTGGTTGATGGCGCCGTGGTGCAAGGCGCCAACGACGGCTTCATCAAGGTGTTCGACACCAAAAGCGGCGAGCCGATTTTCACCTTCGACACGGCACGTTCGTTTGAGACTACCAACGGTGTGAAAGCACACGGCGGCGCCATCGACAATGCCACTGTGGTTGCAGCCAACGGCATGCTGTTCGTGCAAAGCGGCTATGGCCTGATGGGTGTACCGGGCAACGTGTTGCTCGCCTTCAAACCGAAGCCGTGACGATGTTGCGCAAAACACCACTGCTGCTTGCCCTGTTCGCTGCGCTGGCTTCGGGGCAGCCAGAACAGCCGCGTCAGCGCTTGATGGAACAGGCGAGCTTCGCCCGCATAAGTACGGTGGCAGTAACACCGCCTGCCGAGTGGGTGCAGGGCGAACCGGGCCAGATGCAGTTGAAGGCGCGCACCTGCGTTGCCAATCCCGATCTGAAGGGCTTGCGTCGGCGTATCGTCGACATTGCCGTGCAGGAATGGGCATGGTTCGGTTTCAATGTCGACGACCTGCATGGGCAAACACCGCCGGCACCCAGTCGCAACGGCAATCAGAACAATCAGAACAACAACGCAGGTCGCTTCCCGGCGCTCGATCCAGCTGAGGTCGCACAAGTAGCCGACACCATCGGCGGCTATTGGGCCGCGATCCCTGATGCAGCATGGATCTGGGCACGCCAGAATGAAGCCTGGCAACAGAGTGGGCTCGCCGCCCGCTGGCGCGATCCGTGGTCGGCCGCGTTCATTTCGTGGGTGATGTGTGAAAGCGGCACTGGCGGCCAGCAACAATTCGAACGCGCAATTGCCCATCACAGTTACATTGATCAGGCGATACGCGCACGCGACAGCGAGAACAGCGCCGCTTTGTTCGTGGCTTACCAACCCGGCGAACAGCAGATCAATCCCGGTGACTTGTTATGCAGCGGACTGCGTCCCATGTACAAAACCCTGGCCGAACGCCGCAACCAACTCGGCGTTGGTGCCCGCACCCACTGCGACATCGTGGTGGAAGTGAGTGAACCAGCGCAGCAGATTCTGACCATAGGCGGCAATGTGCGCGCATCGGTACGCATGAAGGTATTCCCGGCTGCAGCCGGCAATGGCGGTCAGCTGGCGCCGTTGCCAACCAGCCGTTATATCTTTGCCCACCTCAAACTGCGCACCGACACCATCACGGACGATGCAGTGCGCAACAGTCCGACACTGCAAGCACTTGGCTGTACGCAAAGTGCAGCACCGGCGTCGTTCTCAACTGCAAAACTTGAATTACCGGCAAGCTCTTGCTGACACCTGCCGGCAGACACCATCTGCACCGATGCTGCCGGTAAAATCGACAACCCAATAACAACAACAATTACAACAACAATTACAACAACAATTACAACAACAATTACAACAACAGGAAGTCTCTTCATGAATATCATTATAAGTGGCGCCTCGGGTGATCTGGGCCGCAAGGTCACTGCTTGTCTGCTGCAAACCATTGCGCCTGCGCAGTTGATTCTGTTGACGCGAAATCCCGCCAGCCTCGCCAATGAACAAGCCCACGGCGCACAAGTACGCCGTGCCAGCTTCGACGATGCTGCCGCTTTGCAGCTTGCCATGACGGGCGGCGATGTTTTGTTGCTGATCAGTACGCTAAGCATCGGCAAGCGCGCTCAACAACACACCACTGCGATCAACGCAGCGAAGGCAGCCGGCGTGCGGCATATCGTGTACACCTCAAGCTGCGGCATCCAGCCGCAAACACCGTCGATTTCCGGCCAGGAACACTACGCTACCGAACAGGTGCTGCAGCAGAGTGGCCTCACTTTCACGATACTGCGCAATTCCTGGTACGCCGATGTAGTGCCACAACTGCTGGCACCGATGGCGATTGCGATGGGCGCCTTTGCTGCCAGCACCGGCGATGGGCTGGTAGCGCCGGTGGCGAAAGCCGACTGCGCGCGCACCGCCGCTGCCGTACTCGCCAATCCACAGCGCCATGCCAACGCCATCTACGAAATCACCGGGCCGCAACTGTATACGTTTGCCGACTTGATCGCCCACTGCAGCACAGTCAGCGGCAAACCCATCGTGTATCAGCAGGTAAGCCATGACGACAAACAAGCGATGTTTGATGCGATGGGTGTCAGCCGTGAATACCAGGAAGGCATGATGAACGACACTACCAATGCCTGGGCCAGCGATGAAATGATTACCTACGAAATGGCCATAAAGCAGGGGTTCTTCGCCATTTGCAGCCGCCACGTCGAGATGATTACCGGCAGCAAGGCAATGACCGTCGCTGAAGTGGTAGAAGTGCATCGCAGCCATTGGGATAAATGAGCAGCACCAGCGGCGCTCGATGACTGCGCACCAGTCAATGCGCACGTCACTCCCCGTCGCAACATTGACAATTCATTCAAAGAAAAGCCGGGGCATGCCCCGGCTTTTTTGTGCAGCAGATTATTGGAGCAGCCTACATTTTTCCCGTCTTCCTCGGTGCAGTTTCCTGCAGGAACAGCGCAATCAGAAAACCGACAATCAAACTGCCGATGGGGAACCAGAACACGTTTTCGAGGCCATAGGTGCCTGCAATGCGACCGGCGATTATGGGAGCCACACCGCCACCGAACACTTCACCGGCACCGATAACGAGGCCCGCCACTGACGCCACCATGCCGATCGGAGCAGCTTCTGCGGCTACCGGACCTGCCAGGATCGCCAACGCAGAAAAGTTGAACAGCGCAGCGAGGAACAACAGGATAAACAACGTGGAAAAGCTGGCAGCGCCGGCGACTGCGAACAGGTAAATGAATATTGCGCCCAGCACATACGAAACCAGCGTCGCTACCTTGCGGCCAATGAAGTCCGAAACAGTCGGCATTGCAAACTGGCCGATGCAACCACCAAAGCCGATGGCTGCCGTCAGCAGGCCCATGTCCTGCGGCGTCATCTGCAGGTAACCAGTGAGATAGTTGGGCATCATGGCACCCAGTACGAATACACCACCCATCGCGCACATCAGTGTCAGCATGGCGAGCGGAACGTTGCGGTGCTTGAACAGCGAGCCAATCGAGGGACGGGGTGTGGCGCTTGCATTGGTGACAGTGGCCGGCTCACGAATGACAAACCACATCACCACTGCCATAACCAGACCGGGAAGACCTACCAGCATGAATACGTTGCGCCAGGTGGTGACCAGCAAGAGCTGGGTGGCAATGATGGGGCCCACAGCATTTCCCATCAGCGAGATCATGCATTGGAAAATGCCATTGTTCATACCGCGACGCTTGGGATGCGAGGCTTCAACTGCCACTGCTACACCAGTCGACGCTACCGGACCTTCAGCCACGCCCATTACTGCGCGAATCAGCAGCAGTCCGACCAGACCACCTACCATGCCGCTGAAAGCAGACATCAGCGAAAAGATGATGACAGCCGGGATCAATACTTTGCGACGTCCGACGCGGTCGGACAGAAAACCCATGGCAAAGGCCGATATACCCCAGAAGATGGCAAGAATACCAACCAGATCGCCGAGATCTTCAATGGTAAGCCCCAGCTCTTCCATCATGCTCGGAAACAATACCGGCAGGATGAAGCGATCGAGCCCTACCAGACCGAAGGTCAGGCTGAGTATAAGGATGATTTTCCATTCGTAAGCAGTGTCCCAGGTCTTGTTTTGGTCTGTTTGCATGAGTACCCCGTTGTGTTGATGGTTGTTATAGTCGTTGTTGTAGTTTTCGGACTGTTTATCGTTCAGCAGCTGTTGCGACCAATCTCATGGTGCAGGCCGCAAATTAAAGGAGGCCCAAGCGCTTGGCAACCAGAAACTTGAAGGCTCGACAAGTTGCCGCAGTACTCCGCGCGAGCTACTTCTCTTCCTGCGCACCCTGGTTGGAAGTACCTGCGAACAGGCGGCGACCATCACTGAGGGTCACCGAGCGGATGTTGCCGGTGGAACTGCCGTTACGCGCCTGCCAGCCCTCTACCTGCAACACGGTGCCAGCCGGCAGGTCTTCCTTGCGCCAGCCCCGACGGATGAGTCCGTTGGCAGCACTGGTTTCCAGCGCCCAGTTGGTGACTTTGCCATCATCACCAGTGACGTCCATGTAGATCCAGCCGTGCGGATTAGACCACTTCATCTCGGTCACTTTGCCGCTTAGGGTGATCGGCTTTTCGTTGTCGTACTCGGCGGAAAAAGAATGATGGGCAAGCACACCTCTCGCTGCCAACAGCGAGCAGGCACACAACAACAGATGGCAGACAGTTTTTTTCATGACGACTCCTTGGATGTTCGTGGACGGGTGGGGAGTAGTGCCTTCAGCGACTGTCTGAGGCCTGGACGGCTGAAGACCAAGCCCCCATGGACGGGTTTACGGCAAGTCGCAGAAGGTACTACTTCCCACCCGGCCCTGCGCTGAGTGGGGTTACAAATTCAGTTACTACCTTGCTGTGCACGGTATTCATCGCGCACGTCCTTCAGATGCTGCAGATCGTTGTTGTCTTCCATGCAGGCGACTTCCAGCAGCTCGTCGGCCATGCGGTCCAGCGGCAGCTCGATGGTCCAGGGCTGCGTGTAAGGGATCGGATCGCTCACGGTGGCGCGGTAGATCACCTTGTCGGCGCTGACCGGCGTGAAAGTTTCGACCATGGTCTGCATATGGCTCATGATGTCGCCCACTTCGTTGTGCCAGCCCTTGCCGTTGAAGTTCCTGGTCTCGACCACCAGTGTATCGCCCTGCCAGCGGCCGATTGAATCGCCCTGCCACAAGCGGATATTGTCAGGCAGATGTTGTGTGCGATTGAGTGCCACCAGGCGCCATGCCATGCGCTCATGCAGGAACACCAGATTGTTGTCGGTCTGCACAATATGGAAAGGCGATGGCACATAGAGCGAGCGCGGAATGCCGGCAACGAAGCAGTGCGCGGTCGGGTCATCATAACCGCGATGCGGCAGTTCACGCTCTATGCGCTCGGCACGCGCCCACGCCTGATAAGGCAGTTGGCCATCGGCCGGGTCTTTGACGACGCCGCGAGCGTCCGGCATCAGGAAACCGCCCGGGGTATCTTCGAGGCCATAGTTGGCACCACCGGCATCGGTCATGAAATAGCCGCTCAAATCAGGCTTGCCGTTCGGCAGCCGGCGGATATCGGCACCCACGGCCGGCAGCGGCGGTGGATTGCTGGCAGCTGCATTGAACGGCATGTTGTCGGCCGGTACAGGAGCCGGATACCAGGAGAAGTCCACCCGCTCGAAATCGCCGTTGGCTTCTTCTTTCTCGGCCTGACACTGGTTTTCCAGGATGCGCGGCTTGCCGGGCTGGCGCTGCAGCTCGGCGCGGATGGTCCACGGTTTGCTGTACACGGCCGGATCGGTCAACGTGACTTCGTAATTGATGGTGTCGGCATCCACCATCTGATAACGCTCGTCCAACTGCAGACCGGCACTGTGATGATTGCCGGCAGCATCGAGCCAGCTGCGATCGTTGAAATCCTTGACGGTGACTACCAGCGTGTCGCCTTCCCATTGGCCGCGCGAATGCCCCATCCACGATTCGATGCCTTCATACAAGGAGGCCTCGCCATTGGTGTAGATAACGCGATACACCTGCTGCCATTCAAAGGTCAGCGCCAGCTCGGTGTCGGTCTGGAAGATCTCGAAAGGCGAATCCAGCAACATCACACGCGGCGTGCCCGGCAGCCAGCAGCGGTTGAGCGGATCGAGGGCGGCACGCTCGGTAAAATTGGACTGCTTCTGTGCCAGTGCAGCTGGCAGGTAGGGAATCGCGCCTTCGGCCACAATGCCCAGGCCGGGCGGCATGTCGTGACGGGCGACGTGGGCTTCAAGGTCGTAACCCACACTGCCATTCACCTGCCAGATGCCCTGTAAATCAGGTTTGCCGGATGAAGTACGTGGCACTTCCTGGGCCTGCACGACGCCGGCCAGACAAGCGGAAAGCAACAAACTGATTCGCAACATGGTCACCCCTCAAAAACACCGTTCCGAGCATATAGACCGGGGTAACGAGGGGCAACCTTGCACTGATAATTGATGGGCGATTGAAGAATTTTTGCACTTTCACCAACTACAAGACGCCCATCATCCAGCCTGCTTTTTTCGTCGAATTCTCCTGCTACCCGGCACATAAATCTGGACGCAGCCGCCCAACTGTTGACGCGTTTGGGTGCTCCTGCGGGGTGATTGCTGAAAACGGCCGAACGACATCAGTTGCCTGCCGCTACATAGCGTGAACTGAAGGCGCCGCCTTCACGCAGATCCACGGTGGCGCTGGTGGTATGCCAGTCATCGGAAGCGGCGTTCCAGC
>CAISOD010000006.1 GCA_903887045.1 uncultured Gammaproteobacteria bacterium
CGCCTGCCGCAAGGCCATCATATGGTCGACATGATCATTCCCCAGCAAGGCGGCCAGATACTTGCTGTCAGCGTTAACGGTTATGGCAAACGTACCAGTATTGACGAGTTTCCCGTGCACGGCCGCGGTGGGCAGGGCGTGATCGGTATCCAGTCCAGTGAGCGTAACGGAGCTATTGTGGGTGCCATTCAGGTATTCGATGGCGACGAGATCATGCTGATAAGCGACAAGGGCACTTTGGTGCGAACCCGTGTCGATGAGATTTCGTCGCAGGGGCGTAATACCCAGGGCGTGCGCTTGATACGGCTGAAAGACGAAGAATTTTTCGTCGGCGTTGTCCGTGTCGAAGAGCCTGATGATGATGGTGCCAAACAGCGGCCGGCAGTGCAGGGCACCCCTGCGGCTGATCAGCAGGCTGAGGCGGTCATTGATGATATGGCAGACGCCGCCGCTGACAACGATGCTGTTGACGATGCTGCCCTTGATATCAGCGACGACGATGCCGATCCGGAACAAGTTTGACCCGTCCGGTGGAGTGGCCTTTCTCGGTCCCGCCGGTACATATTCACACGCGGCAGCGCAATACTGGTTCGGTGAGGTCGCGCCTTGGCAGCCAGTTGCCGATATCGTTGATGTATTCGCGGCAGTCGAAAGCAGGAGCGCGGCGTGGGGTGTGGTACCGGTAGAGAACTCTTCGGAGGGTTCTGTCACCGTGACGCTTGATGCTTTCGCCTCTTCGCAGGCACAGATATGTGCAGAGCATCTGCTGCGCATCCATCATTGTTTGCTGTTGAGTCCCGGCTGCTCTCCGACTGACATCGCCACGATCGTGTCCCATCAGCAATCGCTTGGTCAGTGTCGTCACTATTTGCAAACCAATTTTGTCGGCGTGGATTGCATTCCCGTCAGCAGCAATGCCGAGGCTGCCCGTATCGCTGCTAACACGCCGGGGGTCGCTGCTATAGCGGGCCGGACTGCAGCGCAACTCTATGGTTTGCAGGTGCTGGCGGACTCGATCGAGGATTCACAGGACAACACTACCCGGTTTTTGCTGCTGTGCCCTCACTGCACTACCAAAGCCAGCGGCCGCGACAGGACTTCATTGCTGGTGTCAGCACCCAACGAGCCCGGTACGCTGTTTCACGCACTGGAGCCGTTCTACCGCCATGGCGTCAGCCTCACCAAACTGGAAACGCGGCCTTCACGCAAAGGTGCATGGTCTTATGCGTTTTATGTTGATTTCGACGGTCATGTCGACGACGACAACATCAAGGCTACGCTGAAGGCATTACAGCACTTGAAGCTTGATGTGAAATGGCTGGGATCCTATCCGCAGGCAGTGGTCGTATGACAACTTCATTTGCCGGCAAGAAGATCGTGATCATCGGTCTCGGTTTGATAGGCGGTTCGCTTGCACGTTCATTGAAAACAACTGAGCCGCAAACACGTATTTTTGCGGTCGGCCGTAATGCGCCTGTGTTACAGCAGGCAATGATGGATGGAAGTATTGATGGGTGGAGCAACTCGGCGCTGGAGCTGTGTATTGATGCCGATCTGGTCGTACTGGGAATGCCGGTACTTGCAATCGAACAGAACCTGCGTGATCTGGCGAACGTATTGACTTCGCAAACAGTGGTCACTGATGTCGCCAGTGTGAAAGGCGCCGTAGTTGACTCAGCAATTCGTGTGTTTGGCACAGTGCCACCCAATTTCGTTCTGGGCCATCCAATCGCTGGCTCCGAGCAAAGTGGCTATGCGGCATCGAAGGCTGACTTGTACCACGGTCGCAAAGTCATCCTGACGCCGCTCCCCCACACCAATCCTCAAGCAGTAAAGATGGTGGCCGATTTGTGGAGCACCGCTGGCGCTGAAGTGGTTCGCATGAGTGTTGAACACCACGATGAAGTGTTGGCTGCTACCAGCCACCTGCCGCATTTGTTGGCATTCGCACTGGTGGATACGCTGTCGCAGCAAGGTACCCGCGAAGAAATTTTCCGCTACGCTGCCGGCGGTTTTCGTGATTTCACCCGTATAGCCTCGAGCGATCCGGTGATGTGGCGCGATATATTCGTAACCAACGCGGATGCGACGGTACGAATCCTTGACGAATACATCGACGACTTGCAGCGACTGCGCGAAGTGGTAATCAAGCGCGATGCGGATGAACTGCACAAAATTTTTAGGCGCGCCAATGCTTCGCGCGATGTATTCCTGGCCTACAGCTCAGCTGCGCAAACAGGCCATACACCCAGACGGGCAAAGTGAGTTTAGTGAGTAAGGTGGGTAAAGATATGGCCAATGCTTCCAATGCGCTCGAACAGCATGATCTGGTGTACCAGGTGCAATGTGGAGGCATTCTGCGGGGTGAAATCCGCGTACCGGGCGATAAATCGATTTCGCATCGCTCGATCATGCTGGGTTCACTTGCCGATGGCGTGACGACCGTCGAAGGTTTTCTTGAAGGCGAAGACGCGCTGTGCACGCTACAGGCCTTTCGTGACATGGGCGTCAAGATCGAACGTCCGGATTCCGGCAAGCTAGTTATCCACGGAGTTGGTATGCATGGCTTGCAGGCGCCGCAGCAGGCGCTTTATCTCGGCAATTCCGGCACCTCGATGCGTCTTCTTTCGGGCTTGTTGGCCGGGCAGCGCTTCAATAGTGTGTTGACCGGCGACAGTTCGCTATCAAAACGTCCGATGAAACGCGTGGCTGAGCCGCTCAGACGCATGGGTGCCGATCTGGTGCTGCAGGATGGAGGCGTGTGTCCTATCCATATCACGCCAGCATCGCTGCAAGGTATCGATTACGCGATGCCGATGGCGAGTGCGCAAGTCAAATCATGTCTGCTGCTGGCTGCCATGTATGCGCATGGCGAGACCAGATTGACCGAGCCGGCGCCTTGCCGCGATCACACCGAGCGCATGCTGCAGGGGTTTGGTTATGACGTGAACGTCAACGGTAATGAGATACGTATCAAGGGTGGTGGCAAATTGAAGGCTGGCCATATCGACGTGCCGGCCGATATTTCATCTGCAGCATTCTTCCTCGTTGGTGCCAGCATCTGTCCCGGTGCCGAACTCACGCTGCGCCATGTTGGTATCAACCCGACCCGCGTCGGTGTCATCAACGTCCTGCGCGCCATGGGAGCCGACATCCATACACTGAGCGAATATGTTGCCGGCGGAGAACCGGTGGCCGATCTGCGTGTCAGGTACGCACCTTTGCACGGCATTGTCATTGCAGAAGACCAGGTGCCGCTGGCAATCGATGAATTTCCGGCGCTGTTCATTGCTGCCGCCTGTGCCGACGGCATCACTACCCTGACCGGCGCAGAAGAACTGCGGGTGAAGGAAAGCGACCGCATCCAGACCATGGCCGACGGGTTGGCAGTGCTGGGTGTCAAACATGAAGTGAAGCCGGATGGCATCGTAATCAACGGAGTAGGGCAGGGTGGCAAACTGGGCGCCGGGACAATCAACAGCCATGGCGACCATCGGATAGCCATGTCGTTTACGATGGCCTCACTGCGCGCCAGCGGTCCGCTGACCATACTCGACTGCAACAATGTTGCCACTTCATTCCCCGGTTTTGCTGAACTGGTACAGCGCTGCGGTATTCCGCTCAGTCAGCGCAGCGGTCAGGCATGACGCCGGCTGCGGTCATCACGATTGATGGTCCCAGCGGCACCGGCAAGGGCACCGTTGCCCATTTGCTGGCGCAGGAGCTGGGATGGCACATCCTCGATAGTGGAGCGTTGTACCGCATAGTCGGTGTTGCTGCGCTAGATCAGGCGGTTGCGGTAGACAATTCCGACGGGCTTGTCCGTATCGCAAACGCCATGGAAGTCGATTTCTCGACTGTATTCCCGGGCTCCATTCTGCTGGATGGCAAGGAAATTTCAGGCCGGGTCAGGCTGGAAGAGTCCGGCGTAATGGCCTCCCGTGTAGCGACCAATCCAGCGCTGCGGACGGCTCTGCTGCAGCGCCAGTACAGCTTCCGGCGCCCGCCCGGCCTGGTGGCTGATGGTCGCGATATGGGCACCGTGGTTTTCCAGGATGCCCTCTGCAAGTTTTACCTTACCGCCAGTGCTGAGATCAGGGCGCAAAGACGTTATAACCAGTTGAAAGATAAGGAAGTTGGTGTTAGCCTGCCCGGCCTTTTGCGCGACATTCAGGAGCGGGACGAGCGGGATTCCACCCGGGTCGTCTCGCCTCTGAAACCGGCAAAGGACGCGCTGATCGTAGACACCGGTCCGCTGACGATAGAGCAGGTAATGGCTGTCATCAGGCAAGTGATCCGTCGTCACGGGGCATGAGTACGAATTAACCCGTATCTGCCTCGCCGGAGCAGCGCCGATTAATGCCCGGCTTGCCAGCCCTCGCCGGGTTTCTCCAACCAGACCTCCCGTATCGGCTGGGATGCGGAAAGCACCTGTTCGGGGTCAGCGTACGCCGTACAGGTCAAAGGAAACCCAATGACTACAATCTCCACTATCGAAAACAGCGGCGGCGAAAGCTTTGCCGATCTCTTTGCCCAGAGTCTGGTTGATCTGGACATGCAAACCGGTTCCATCGTAACCGGTACCGTCATCGACATCGACAACGAATGGGTTACGGTTCATGCCGGCCTCAAGTCCGAAGGTGTAATAGCAAAATCCGAATTCCTCAGCGACGCGGGCGAATTCACGCTGCAAGTTGGCGACAGGGTCAAAGTGTCGCTGGAAGCAGTTGAAGATGGTTATGGTGAAACCAAACTGTCGCGTGAAAAAGCCAAGCGTGCAGAGACCTGGCTGGTGCTCGAAGAAGCATTCGAGAAAGGCTCGCCGGTCATCGGCATTATCAACGGCAAGGTAAAAGGCGGCTTTACTGTTGACGTCAACACCATCCGCGCATTCCTGCCCGGCTCCCTGGTCGACATCCGTCCGATCCGTGACACCACGCACCTGGAAGGCAAGGAACTCGAATTCAAGCTCATCAAACTGGACCAGAAGCGCAACAACGTCGTGGTATCGCGTCGTGCCGTGCTCGAGTCGGTCAACACCGGTGAGCGTGATGCGCTACTGAACAGCCTGCAGGAAGGTATGAGCGTCAAAGGTGTGGTCAAGAACCTCACCGATTACGGCGCCTTCGTTGACCTCGGCGGTATCGATGGCTTGTTGCACATTACCGATATGTCGTGGAAACGCATCAAGCATCCGAGCGAGATCGTCGCCGTTGGTGCTGAAGTGGAAGTGAAGGTCCTAAAGTTCGATCGCGAGCGCAACCGTGTATCGCTGGGCCTGAAACAGCTTGGCGAAGATCCATGGGTCGAAATCAAGCGTCGCTATCCGGAAAACACCAAGGTCAAGGCTGTCATTACCAACCTGACCGACTACGGCTGCTTTGCAGAGCTGGAAGAGGGTGTTGAAGGTCTGGTGCACGTGTCCGAAATGGATTGGACAAACAAGAACATCCATCCATCCAAGATCGTCCAGTTGGGCGACGAAGTGGAAGTGATGATTCTCGATATCGACCAGGAGCGTCGTCGTATCTCCCTTGGTATCAAACAGTGCAAACAGAATCCGTGGGATGCCTTTGCTTCCAAATTCCAGAAAGGCGACCGCATCACTGGCAACATCAAGTCGATCACTGATTTCGGTATCTTTATTGGACTTGAAGGTGAGATCGACGGTCTGGTTCATCTTTCCGATATCTCATGGGACGAGCCAGGCGAGCAGGCAGTACGCCAGTTCACCAAGGGCGATAAACTGGAGACAGTCATTCTGTCGATTGATCCCGAGCGTGAACGCATCTCGCTGGGTGTCAAGCAATTGTCGGGTGATCCGTTCATCAACTTCCTCAGCTCGAACGAGAAAGGTGCCGTCGTCAAAGGCACTGTGAAATCGGTAGATGCCAAGGAAGCAGTCATCTTGCTGGCAGAAGGTGTAGAAGGCGTACTCAAAGCTTCCGAAATCAGCCGTGATCGCATTGAAGATGCGCGTAACGTGCTCAACGCCGGCGACAAGCTGGAATTGATGATCACCAACGTTGATCGCAAGAACCGCGTACTGGGCCTGTCCATCAAGGCGAAGGAAATCGAAGAGGAAAAGGACTCGGTCAAAGAGCACAATAACAAGATGAGTGCTGCGGCGCCGGCTACCGTGGGCGATCTGATCAAGGCGAAGATGAACAAAGAGTAAATAACCTGGAGGCGGGCACTGGATGGCCAGTGACCCACCTGCGGTTGGCAAGTTGCAAGCAGGAATCCTGCTTCGTTCAACCGGACGGAGCGGGATTCAAGCCAGTAAGCTCGATTACTTAAGGGATCGCTTAAGGATAGTTATGACAAAATCTGAACTAATCGAACAAATTGCTGCACGGCATACCCAACTGTCGGCCAAAGACATTGAACTGGCAGTCAAGGCCATCATTAACTATATGACCGATGTGCTTTCAGATGGTGGTCGCATCGAAATCCGTGGTTTTGGCAGTTTTTCACTGCATTACCGCGAGCCCAGAACTGGCCGTAATCCCAAAACCGGTGAACCAGTTGTTCTAAGTGGCAAGTACGTACCGCATTTCAAACCCGGTAAAGAGCTGCGCGACAGGGTCAACGCCAGTATTGAATAGCTCGATTGAACAGCCCGGTATTCAGGCAGTTCCGCGTCCGTCGACGGTTGATGAGTACACGCTGAAAAGCGCCACACCATGGAACAGCCCACTTCGTTTTTTTCCTTTCTGCTGGTTCTTGTAGCCATAGGGCTTGCATGGCTGGCAGGTTATCGCACCCGGTTCCATCAGTTTCCCGGTCTCAAACGCAGTTCACAGCAGGACTACTTCGTTGGTCTCAATTACCTGCTCAACGATGAGCCGGATGATGCGATCGACATCTTCATCGAAGCATTGGAGATCAACTCCGACACACTGGCGACGCACCTGGCGCTGGGTACGCTCCTGCGTCGTCGCGGCAAAGTCGACCGCTCCATTTCCCACTATCAGCAACTGCTGGAAATCGGCAATTTCTCTGGACGTGAACAGTGTGAAATCAAAATCCAATTGGCAAGAAGCTTCATCTCGGCCGGTCTGCTTGATCGTGCAGAACGCTTACTGGAAGAACTCGCAAATGCACCGCCTGCCATCCGTGAAGTAGTGCTTGGGCTGGCTATCAGCGTGTTCCAGAAAGAGAAGGAGTGGCAGCAGGCTTTACGGGCCGCAAGCGAATTGCAGAAGATATGCCCGCCACATCGGAGGCAGGAAATACAGCTGCAAGCTTCGCATTTCCATTGTGAGCTGGCCGATATTGCCCTGAAGATGATGCAACTTGATGTCGCACGGGACGAGTTGATTAAAGCGCAGCAGGTATGTCGTCATAACGTGCGGATCTATTTGATGCAGGGACGGTTGGAATCCCTGGCAGGTGCGCCGCGGGAAGCAATGAAGATGCTGCTGAAAGTCAGCCAGTTTGATCCGGCATTTGCACACGAAGCGGGACAGGAGCTACGCAGCAGCCTGCAAAAAGCCGGCCTTGAAAGGCAAGTGGCAGCATTCGCAGAAGAAGACACTGAACACAGCAATGAAGCACGCCAGATACTCGACAGTATGGCGGGCATTGCCAATGCACATGGTGAAGACGAAGTGCTGGGTTTCTTGCTGCTACAACTAAAAGCGCGGCCTTCGCTGTCGCTGCTTGCGCAGGCGATGGCACTGGCAGTCCGGGGTGACATCAGTACAAAGGTAAAAGTGCTGGAACTGGGTTCCAGTCTATTGGGCCAGCATCTGCAGAACTCGCCGCATTATCGGTGCGAGAATTGTGGCTTTGAGCTCAAGAGCATGCATTGGCTCTGCCCTGGTTGCGGTCGCTGGGGCATGGTGAAGCCGCTCGATGATCGTATCAGTTACCAACATGAGGATATGTCGACACCGTTATGAAAAACAGCAAACCTCTCATTGTTGCACTCGATTTTCCTGATTCTCGTGCCGCACTTGAACTGCTGGGAAAACTTGATCCCAAGCTTTGTCGCGTCAAAGTCGGCAAGGAAATGTTCACGCGCTATGGACCTGATCTGGTGAAGCAAATAGGCAAGACCGGCTTCGAAATTTTTCTCGATCTTAAGTTCCATGACATCCCCAACACCGTTGCTGGCGCAGTGGCTGCTGCTGCCGATCTCGGAGTATGGATGGTAAACGTACATGCCGGCGGTGGCCGCGTAATGATGGAAGCAGCGAGAAAAGCATTGGGTGAACATCCATCGACACTGCTGATTGCTGTCACCGTGTTGACCAGCATGTCAGCGCAGGATCTGGCTGAAACCGGTGTGCCGGCAACGCCGGAGTCGCAGGTAGTAAGACTGGCTACGCTTGCCCGCAACTCAGGCATGCACGGTGTAGTCTGTTCGGCGCGCGAGATCACTCCGCTTCGGCAACAACTCGGTAATGACTTCCTGCTGGTCACGCCGGGCATCAGGCCAGCTGGTGACAGTGCAGGTGACCAGAAGCGCACCGAGACTCCAGCAAGTGCGCTTGCAATGGGGAGTGACTATCTCGTGATTGGCCGCCCGGTGACGCAGGCCACTGATCCTCTGGCGAAGCTCAAATCAATCCGGCAAGAAATCCAGGGCAAATTCTGAAGTCTCTGCTATGTTGTGGTGGCAGCATTCACGCTGCCAATCATTCATGGAGGAACACAATATGAGCAGTCAATTCACCAAGTACGCATTTAATCTTTTGCTTGCTGGCAGTGTCACGATGCTGTTGGCAAGCACGCCGGCGGTTTCTTTGGCGCAGGAACCCCAAAAGTCAGATGTTGTGCAGCAAGTGAATATCAACATGGCCGATGAGCAAATCATTGCTGATGTGTTGGTGGGGGTGGGGGCAGCCAAGGCCAAAGCCATCGTGCAATTCCGCGAGGAGCATGGTCCATTCACCAGCATTGATCAGTTGCTGGATGTAAACGGTATTGGCGAATCTACGCTGACTACCAACCGCGATCGCATCAAGCTCGAGTAAAGAAAGCAAACAGTAAAGGCGTCGAAAGATGCCTTTACTGTTTGCGCTGGCCGCGTCGCAGAATAGAATTCCGGTGCCTATCTGCCTACTGCGACTACCCCGGAATTCATGCCCCTCATCCTGCAACTAGCGATGGTTTTTGTTGCTGCCTGCCTGACTACAGGCATCTGGTGTTGGCTTGCGCATCAGCATCGCTGGGTGGATCACCCCAATACCAGGAGCTCACACCAGATTCCCACGCCGCGTGGTGGCGGAATCGGAGTTGCTGCCGGATTTCTGTGCTACCTGTGGTGGGATCAAACATTGTTTGGAACAGGCGGATGGTGGTTGCTTTTTGCCGGTTGTATGTTGTTGCTGACAGGCCTGCTTGATGATCTTTTCAGTTTGCCAGCAGGCCTCCGCCTTGTGTTGCAGATTGCAGCCGTAATGGCCATGTGGCCCTTCCTTTCGGAGTTGCCTGCCTTGCAGTTTGGTGTCGGTTTAGCCTTGTCCGGCGTCTGGTTGGCGCTTTTGGCTTCACTGATAATGGTGGCGTGGATCAATCTGTTCAATTTCATGGACGGAATAGATGCGCTTGCAGCTTCTGAAGCTGTTTTTTTATGCATCGGCATGACCCTTGTCACGGCGTTGTCAGGTGGAGGAAGCGCAGACTTGTCAGCCTTGGGGCTTGGCGTGGCTACTAGTGGCTTTCTCTGGTTCAACTTGCCGCGTGCCAAAATATTCATGGGAGATGCCGGGAGCTATTTCACTGCGTTCGCGATAGCTGTTTGCGGGCTGTTGCAAGTTCAGCGCTTCGGACTTGAATGGTGGGCATTATTGATACTGCCGGGCACGTTTGTAGTGGACAGTATCACCACCCTTTTGGGGCGGTTGCTGGCAAGAGCCGTGTGGTACCATCCCCACAAGACCCATGCATATCAATTGCTTGCAGTGCTTTGGAATAGTCATGGGCTGGTTGTGGTGTGTAATGCCAGTATCAACTTGCTGTGGCTGTTGCCGATGGCATTACTGGCTACCCGCCTGCCGTCCCTGGGCCCCACCCTGCTGGTAGTAGCTTGGCTTCCGCTTGTCGTTGTAGTGGTGGTGGTAAGGCACAAGCATGCAAATATGCATGTCCAAGACTGAACGTGGAGAGGCAACGCAGCAGTGCAATAAGAGAGCAGTGCGTTCGACAAGAGTTGCTATATTTCGGCATGGATGTATCGGGGTGGCTAAGTCGGAGCAGGAGGAAGAACCGATGAAAATCAGTGCACTGGAATTTTCACGAACCATGAAGCAGGTTTTGCTCATGGTAGTGGATGCAGGATGCATCATGTTCGCGCTGTGGCTGTCAGTGATACTTGTCAGCCCGGAATACTTCTCGAATAGTCCGATTGGTGATTTTGTCACCTACTTCCTTTTCTGCGCATTCAGCAGCGTGGTCATTTTTTATACTGCAGGTTTGTACCGCACTGTGCTGTTGTACATGGGGCTGCAGTCCGTACTGGTTATACTCAAGGGAATCACACTAAGCACACTGGTATCGACCTGCGCGGTATACCTGACAGGCGCGCTCAATTTTCCCGGGCAAGCCATTCTGGTGTTCTGGATGATGACGCTGCTGATGATTGGTGGTGTACGTTTTGCGGTGAAGTTGGCCATGCGCAGCATGATGCAGAACTTTCGCCCGCGTGAGCCGGTTATCATCTATGGTGCTGGCAGTTCCGGCATGCAATTGGTGGCAGCCATAGTTAACAGTGATCAATACATGCCAGTGGCATTTATTGACGACGACGAAGGCCGTATAGGCAATACAGTCCACGGTATACGGGTATATGCGCCATTCTCGCTGCGTGAGTTGATCGAGAATTTCTCGGTGCGTCAGATCCTTCTTGCCATTCCCTCTGCAACCCATGCCGAGCGTAAGCAAATTCTCAACAATCTGGAAAAACTGCCCGTTCATGTCCGCACTGTGCCTGACCTATTCGATTTGGTTTCGGGCAAGGTAAGAGTTGACGAAATCCGTGATATCGACATTGAGGATCTGCTTGGGAGGGATATCGTCCCGCCAGATCCGCAATTGATGGTTGCATGCATAGAGGCCGGCAATGTGCTGATTACAGGAGCGGGGGGGTCGATCGGTTCCGAACTATGCAGGCAGATCATCAAGCTACGCCCAAGCCATATGATACTGCTCGACAACTCTGAGTACGGCCTCTACACCATTGAAAACGAACTGCGTGAAATGCTCAGTCTGCTGGAGGAAGGCAAAGAAATAAAAATTACTGCGTTGCTTGGTTCGGTGTGTCACCAGGCGCTTGTCGAACATGTGCTGAGGAAGTTCAGCGTGCGTACTGTCTATCATGCGGCTGCTTACAAGCAGGTGCCGATGGTGGAAAAGAACGTAGTTGAGGGTGTGAGAAACAATATTTTCGGAACCCAAGTGCTCGCGAAAGCAGCCGCGAAGTTTGCCGTTGAAAATTTCGTTTTCATTTCGACTGATAAGGCAGTACGGCCGGCAAATATAATGGGGGCGACCAAGCGCTTTGCAGAGCAGATACTGCAGTCGCTGGCTGCACGTGAGAAAGGTACCCGATTCTCCATGGTCCGTTTTGGCAATGTATTGGGATCGTCAGGCTCAGTGGTTCCGCTTTTCAGGAAACAGATCGCACATGGCGGGCCGATTACCGTGACCCATTCTGAAGTTACGCGCTACTTCATGACGGTGCAGGAAGCTGCACAACTGGTGATACAGGCAGGCTCAATGGCATCAGGTGGTGATGTGTTTGTGCTGGACATGAACCAGCCGGTGCGCATTGTTGACCTCGCACGCAAAATGATTCATTTGATGGGGTTCATGGTGCGTGACGAGCGTACACCCAATGGTGATATTGCTCTTGAGTACACCGGCCTGCGTCCGGGCGAGAAACTGTATGAGGAGCTGCTGATAGGCGAACAGGTTACCGGTACCGACCATCCCAAGATCATGCGGGCAGAAGAGGATTTCCTGTCGTGGGAGAAACTCGAAGTATTGCTGGCCAGACTTGATGCGGCGTGTCTGGAAATGGACCACAGCGTAATTCGTGACGTGTTGTCAGAAGCTATTGGCGGCTTTGTTTCGAAAGAAGCAGCGGGTGATCCACTATTCGAAATTGCAATTTCTGGCCATCCGCTTGAATCCCGCAAAGCCAAGGTGCTCCCCTTGTTCAAAGCGTAACAATCAACACAGGAAATGCATCATGGATGAAGCAGGGAACTTTGGAGGAAGGACGGGAAGCAAAGCAGGATAGAGTTCAGAAGTGCCCGCGGTAGTCGATCCAATCACTCAATTCCAGTGCGCAGGTCTTGTCGGAGCAACTCGAGTCGTAAACGAAAATGAGATTGGCTGCCCAACCTGGGCTCGAACCAGGAACCAAGTGATTAACAGTCACCTACTCTACCATTGAGCTATTGGGCAGCAGCGCTAACTTGCAGAAATGCACGGCGATTGCAGCAATCTCAGAGCGGCGCATGGTAATGAGAATTATCAGGGAGGTCAACCGGCCTTCATCGAAAAACCCGGGCCACAGGTCCCTCCAATGCTTGTCATGACCTGACTCGCGGAGTGACTTAGAATTCCGCTTTTGGATGCGCGTGGGAATCTGCAGCATGAGTCAACAGTTCAAGCTTCGTTCCCCGTTCCCCCCAGCAGGCGACCAACCGCAGGCTATCAAGAAATTACTGGATGGACTTTCCGATGGTCTGGCAGCGCAGACCCTGCTGGGTGTGACCGGCTCTGGCAAAACCTTCACGATTGCCAACGTGATTGCGCAATCACAACGGCCGTGTCTGGTGATGGCTCCCAACAAAACGCTTGCAGCCCAGCTCTATGGAGAGCTCAAGGAATTCTTTCCGGAGAATGCCATTGAGTATTTTGTTTCATACTACGACTACTACCAGCCGGAAGCCTATGTGCCGTCGTCTGATTCCTACATCGAAAAAGATGCCACGATCAACGAGCATATCGAACAGATGCGATTGTCGGCGACGAAATCGCTATTGCAGCGCCGGGATGTAGTGGTGGTGGCGACAGTGTCGTGCATATACGGTCTGGGCGATCCGACTGCATATCTCGATATGGTGTTACAGCTCAAGGTTGGCAGCAAACTTGATCAGCGAACCTTGTTGAAAAAACTGGCAGAGCTGCAATACACCCGTAATGAGATGGATCTGCATCGTGCGCACTATCGTGTTAGGGGAGATGTTATTGATATTTTTCCGGCCGAATCCGATGTCAGTGCAATTCGTGTGGAAATGTTCGATGACGAAATTGAAAGTCTGGCGTATTTCGATCCGTTGACCGGTGCGATCCAGAGCCGTGAGCGCGAGCTGACAGTATTTCCGAAGTCGCATTACGTAACGCCGCGCGACCGGATGCTGCGTGCAGTCGATGAGATCAAGGTGGAGTTGCGTGAACGTCTGCTGGTGCTGCAAGCAAACAACCAGCTGGTTGAAGCCCAGCGTTTACAACAGCGTACTCAGTTCGATCTGGAGATGATCCAGGAATTGGGCTATTGCACAGGTATCGAAAATTATTCGCGCTATTTGTCGGGGCGGGAGTCTGGTCAGCCGCCGCCGACACTATTCGATTATTTGCCGGTGGATGCATTTGTCGTGGTGGATGAATCCCATGTGGGAATCCCGCAGGTTGGCGCGATGTTCAAAGGAGATAGATCACGCAAGGAAACACTTGTGCAATATGGTTTTCGACTGCCGTCTGCACTCGACAACCGTCCACTGCGTTTCGAAGAGTGGGAAGCATTGGCGCCGCAATTGATCTTTGTCTCGGCCACGCCTGGCACCTATGAGGAGCAGCATCAGGGACAACTGGTACGGCAGGTGGTGCGCCCCACCGGCCTTATCGATCCGGAACCAGAAGTGAGACCGGCGCTGCATCAGGTGGATGACCTTCTGGCTGAATGCAAACGCAGGATTGCTGTGAGCGAAAGGGTGCTGGTAACAGTGTTGACCAAGCGCATGGCAGAAGATCTTACCGACTATCTTGCCGATCACGGAATCAAGGTGAGGTACCTGCATTCTGATATCGATACTGTTGAGCGTATGGAAATCCTGCGTGATTTGCGGCTCGGAGTCTTTGATGTGCTGGTGGGTATCAACCTGTTGCGCGAGGGGTTGGACATACCGGAAGTGTCATTGGTGGCAATTACTGATGCTGACAAGGAAGGCTTCCTGCGTTCCGAGCGATCGCTGATCCAGACCATTGGCAGGGCGGCGCGCAATCTCAACGGCAAGGCGATCCTTTATGCCGACAGGATGACCGGTTCGATGGAGCGGGCTATCGCAGTCACGCTCGAACGTCGACAGATACAGACTGAATACAACCGAGTGCACGGCATAACCCCGCGCAGCGTGCGCAAGGCGATTTCGGAGACATTGGAACTGGGAGGAGTATCCGAGCCTGCTGCAACCAGGGCCAACGCCGGGGCTGGCCGCGCAGAAAAGGAAAAGGGCAACAAGCGCAACATCATGCTTTCCGGGGCCGAGTTGAAACAGCAGATCAGCAAACTGGAAGACAAGATGCACGTACATGCCCGTAACCTTGAATTCGAAGAAGCTGCTGCTATTCGGGACGAACTGGCCCGTCTTAATCAGGCACTGCTGATGCTGTAGGCTGGGTGTTTGGAGGCATTGGTGCAATCAGTGTCAAGAGTCTGGCGATTCCTTGTAGTTTCACCACTTGCCCAATATAATCGCGAACCTTTTTGCTCATGAGGCAACCCGTTCGGCAGGGAAATTCTCCCCCCGGTGGACGGTAATTCCGAGTTGAAGCAGGCGCGTAGCTCAGTTGGTTAGAGCGCTACCTTGACATGGTAGAGGTCACCAGTTCGAACCTGGTCGTGCCTACCACTTTTTGACATACAAAAATGATTGCTATCACGTTACCTGATGGCAGCAAGCGTGAATTTGCTGCCGCCGTATCCATACAACAGCTTGCTGAATCCATCGGTCCGGGCTTGGCCAAAGCGGCGCTCGCCGGGAAAGTAGACGGTCAGCTGGTTGATACTTCCTTTCTGATAGAACGGGATTCTGCAGTCAGCATTATCACTGTGCGTGACGCTGACGGTATTGATGTCATCCGCCACTCCTGCGCGCATTTGATGGCGAATGCAGTGAAGAACTTGTTCCCGGCCGCGCAGGTAACAATTGGTCCTGTAATCGAAAACGGCTTCTTTTACGACTTTGCGTTTGAACGCCCGTTCACACCAGAAGATCTGTCAGCCATCGAGAAAGAGATGGAGCGTTTGGTCAGTGCCGATATTCGTGTCGACCGTTCATTGATGACACGCAATGATGCTGTAGCCCTGTTTGAAGGTATGGGTGAGAAATACAAAGTCGAGATCATCTCCGGTATTCCATCTGAACAAGGGTTGTCGTTCTACCGTCAAGGCGAATTCATTGATTTGTGCCGTGGGCCGCATGTGCCATCTACCGGCCATATCAAGGCCTTCAAATTGATGTCGGTCGCTGGTGCGTACTGGCGTGGTGATTCACGCAATGCGATGTTGCAGCGTATCTATGGCACCGCTTGGGGAGACAAAAAGGCGCTGACAAGCTATCTGACCATGCTTGAGGAAGCCGAGCGTCGCGATCATCGCAAGATCGGCAAGAAGCTCGATCTGTTCCATTTCCAGGAAGAAGCTCCTGGTATGGTGTTCTGGCATCCCGCTGGTTGGACCATCTATCAGATCATCAGGCATTACATGCAGGAAATCTGGAAAATCAACGGTTACAAGGAAATCAATACGCCGCAATTGGTCGATTACACACTGTGGGAAAAATCCGGCCACGCCCAGAAATTCAAGGACGAAATGTTCAGCGTTGAGTCAGACAACCGCATGTATGCGATCAAACCGATGAATTGCCCATGTCATGTACAGGTATTCAATCAGGGACTTAAAAGTTACCGTGATCTGCCGCTGCGCCTTGCCGAGTTCGGCGCCTGTCATCGCTATGAGCCATCCGGCAGCATGCACGGACTGATGCGTGTTCGTTCGTTTACACAGGATGATGCCCATATCTTCTGCGCGCGCGAAGACATCCAGTCTGAGGTATCCAGCTTCATTGCCCTGGTAGAACAGGTTTACAACGACTTCGGCTTTACCGATGTCACCCTCAAACTGTCCACCCGCCCGGTAAATCGGGTTGGTGCTGATGAGATCTGGGATGAAGCCGAGAAGGCGCTGGAAACTGCGCTGAATAATACCGGCCGGCCGTGGGATCTGCAGCCGGGCGAGGGAGCCTTCTACGGGCCCAAGATTGAGTTCACACTGAAAGATTGCATGGGGCGTAACCGTCAATGTGGCACGATCCAGGTAGATTTCTCGATGCCAGGTCGTTTGGGCGCCGAATACGTGGCTGAGGACAACACCCGCCATGTGCCTGTAATGTTGCATCGTGCTATTTTTGGTTCCTTCGAGCGTTTCATCGGCATCCTGATCGAACACTACGAGGGGTCTTTCCCCGCTTGGCTGGCTCCCCAGCAGGTAGTGGTGATGAATATCACTGATAAACAGGCCGACTACTGTGCAAGTGTTGTGAAATCCTTGCAAAACAACGGCTTCCGCGCGGAAGCTGACTTGAGAAATGAAAAGATCGGCTTTAAAATCCGCGAGCATACGATTCAGCGTATTCCGTACTTGCTGGTAGCTGGCGACAAGGAAGTGGAAGCGGGCACTCTCGCGGTACGCGACAGAACTGGCAAAGACCTCGGGGTCATGACCATTGACTGCTTCATCCAGCATTTACAGCAGGACGTTGCGCGTTTCGGGCGGCTGCCAGAGTAAGCGACTGGATCGAACGGGTTGTCCAGAAAGATTTTCAAGGCGAGGTAATGGCTATTAACAAGCGGGAAAATGACAAAAGCAAACGCTCTCCCATCAATGAGGAGATCGACGCGGCACAGGTAAGACTGATCCTTGATGACGGAACCCAGAAAGGTGTCGTCAGCATCAAGGAAGCGTTGGAGACAGCTCGCGCTGCCAAACTGGATCTGGTTCTCATATCGCCTGAAGCCGATCCTGTCGTTTGCAAAGTCATGGACTATGGCAAGCATGTCTTCGAACTGAAGAAGCAGCGTGCTGCCAATCGCAAGAAGCAGAAAGTAATTGAAATAAAAGAAATGAAGTTTCGCCCAGGGACGGAAGAAGGAGACTATCAGGTAAAACTACGCAACCTGATCCGTTTCCTTACTGATGGTGACAAGGCCAAGATAACTCTGCGTTTTCGCGGTCGTGAAATGGCACATCAGGAAATCGGGGCCGAAATGATGCAGCGTCTGAAAGTGGACCTTGCTGAATTCGGAACAGTAGAGCAGGAAGCCAAAATGGAAGGTCGTCAACTGACCATGGTGCTGGCCCCCGGTAAAAAGAAGAAGCCGTAACTCGCAAACCTTTCCTGTGTGTTGACTTGGTCGACCCGCAAGAAGCGGAGGGTGAGTTATTGCTATCAATCAAACTGAAGACTGGTCCCCGTAGTGACTGGTCTTAATGCGGAGTACGACAATGCCCAAAATGAAAGTTCACAGTGGTGCGTCAAAGCGCATCAAGAAAACCGGATCCGGTTTCAAGCGCAAAAGCGCTTTCAAGAGCCATATCCTTACCAAAATGACCACGAAACGTAAGCGTCAGCTGCGTGGCACCTCGGCCGTACACAAGTCCGATGTGGGCCGCGTAAAACGCATGTTCCGTGAAGATTGATATCCAGCCAAATTCATTGAGGTAAGTAACAATGGCACGTGTAAAACGTGGCGTCACCGCACGCCGTCGGCACAAGAAAGTCCTTAAGCAAGCAAAAGGTTATTACAACTTCCGTCGCAGTATTTTCCGGGTTGCCAAGCAGGCAGTAACCAAAGCCGGCCAATATGCCTATCGTGATCGCAAGGTAAAGAAGCGTGTATTCCGTGCATTGTGGATTACCCGTATCAACGCCCAGGCTCGCGTGAATGCCATTACCTACAGTCAGTTGATTGCCGGCCTGAAAAAAGCCTGTATTGAAATTGACCGTCGTGTACTGGCAGATTTGGCTGTGCATGACAAGGATGCGTTCGCAGCAGTTGTCGCCAAAGCCAAGGCCGCTTTGGCTTGATGTGGTTCGGTCCCGCCACCGGTGAATCGGTGGCGGAATCGCTGGAATTCCGATGGATACCCTTGCTACCTCCGTACAGGAGGCTCTCGATACTATAGCTGCTTCCGGTTCTGCAGATGAATTGGACCAGTTGCGTGTGCATTATCTTGGCAAGAAAGGTGTTCTCACCGAACAATTGAAGTCGCTGGGTGCATTGCCTGCGGATCAGCGTCCTGCTGCGGGTGCTGCCATAAATGCCGCCAAGCTGCAGGTGCTAGAAGCAATCTCTCTTCACAGGGAACAGCTCGATCAGGCCGAAGCTGCACGTAAACTGACTCAGGAAAAAGTTGATATAACGTTGCCAGGCCGCCGCCGCAGGGCCGGTGGCCTGCACCCTGTCACACGCACAATAGAGCGAATCGAAGACATCTTTGGTGCATCAGGCTTTGAGGTGGTTGAGGGTCCCGAGATTGAGGACGACTACCATAACTTTGGTGCACTCAATATTCCGGCGCACCATCCTGCGCGTGCCATGCATGACACATTCTACTTCGATGCAACTACCTTGCTGAGAACCCATACTTCGACGGTGCAGGTACGAGTGATGGAAAGCGGTAAGCCGCCATTCCGCATAATCTGCCCGGGCCGCGTCTATCGCTGCGATTCCGATATGACGCATACACCGATGTTCCATCAGGTAGAAGGTTTGCTGATTGATGAAAATGTCAGTTTTGCCGATCTCAAGGGCCTGATTGCTGAATTCCTGCAGGCGTTTTTCGAAGCGGAACTTGCTGTGAGGTTCCGGCCTTCGTATTTCCCGTTTACAGAGCCGTCTGCGGAAGTCGATGTGCAGTGTGTGGCCTGTAAAGGCCAGGGTTGTCGTGTTTGCAAGCAAACAGGTTGGCTCGAAATCATGGGCTGCGGAATGGTGCATCCCAATGTGCTGGCCTGTTCCAATGTAGATCCCGAAAAATACACCGGCCTCGCGTTCGGCATGGGCGTCGATCGCCTTGCGATGCTGCGTTACCAGATCAAGGATTTACGTCTGTTGTTCGAGAATGACATGCGTTTCCTGCAGCAGTTCAGCTAGGTGTCCACGGGAAACATGCAATGAAATTCAGTGAACGCTGGTTGCGGGAATGGGTAGATCCGGTGGTTGGCTCAGAGCAGTTGATGCGCCTGCTGACGATGGCTGGACTGGAGATTGAAGCAACCGAACCTGCCGCCATTGCTGTAAGCAATGTAGTGGTCGGGGAAGTGCTTGCAGTTGTACGTCATCCTGATGCCGACAAGCTCAATGTCTGCTCCGTTTCCGATGGTACGACAACTTTCCAGGTGGTGTGTGGCGCGTCCAACGTGCGCGCTGGGCTTAAGGTTCCGTTTGCAAAAGTCGGCGCCAAACTTGGCGATGAACTCACGATCAAGCGCGCCAAATTACGTGGCGTTGAATCACATGGCATGTTGTGCTCAGCCGCTGAATTGGGAATGGCAGAGTCAGCCGAAGGCTTGCTGGAGTTGCCTGTGGCAGCTCCTGTTGGTGTCGACCTGAACAACTATCTGCAGCTTGACGACCAGTTGGCTGAAGTAAACCTGACCCCGAACCGTGGGGATTGCCTCAGTATTGCCGGACTTGCGCGCGAAGTAGGAGTGTTGACTCTTACGCCAGTAGTAGGACCCGCTATCACGCCGGTGGTCCCTACCGTGCCCGATACCAAGGGTGTGACGCTGGAAACTGCAGCAGATTGCCCGCGTTACCTGGGGCGAGTAATCCGCAATATCCGGACTGAAGTTGAAACACCACTGTGGATGCAGGAAAAGCTGAGACGTTGCGGGCTGCGCTGCATCGAGCCGGTAGTCGACGTCACCAATTATGTGTTGCTGGAGTTCGGGCAGCCCATGCACGCATTCGATCTCAACAAGCTGCAGGGCGACATTCGCGTTCGCCGTGCCAAGATAGATGAGCAACTGATCTTGCTTGATGGCAAGGAAGTCGCACTTGACCCTGATGTACTAGTTATTGCGGATCAGGCTGGCGCAATCGCAATGGCTGGAGTAATGGGAGGCAAGGCGAGTGCGGTTGGTCCACTTACGACCGACATATTCCTCGAAAGTGCCTTTTTTGCCCCATTGGCAATAGCCGGTCGTGCACGTCGTTACGGCCTGCACACCGATGCCGGGCATCGCTATGAACGTGGTGTCGATTTCAACCTGCCAGCCTTGGCAATGGAGCGGGCCACACAACTGCTCCTCGAGCTGGTAGGAGGGCAGCCGGGTCCGGTGATCGTAGCGGAAGCTGCAGTCCCGGTAATTGCTCCCATCACGTTGCGCCGTGATCGCATCCAACGCCTGCTGGGTGCCAGCCTGTCAGACAACACCGTTGAGGAAATACTGGGCCGGCTGGGGATTGTGCCGCAGTTGGTCAGTGCTGAAGGATGGTCCTGCAGTGTGCCTTCCTGGCGCTTTGACATCCGTATTGAGGCCGATCTTATCGAAGAGTTGGCCCGGATCAGTGGATATGACAATTTGCCTGTCACCAGCCCGATGGCCCGCTTGCCATTGCGCCGGCAGGTAGAGAGTCAGATTGGAATGCGCAAGCTGCGTTCCCGCTTGACTGCATTGGGCTATCAGGAAGTGGTGACATATAGTTTTGTTGATTCCGAGCTGGAGGAGGTACTCGGCGAAGGTGGCAAGCCCACCGCACTGGCCAACCCTATCTCGCAGGACCTTGCAGTTATGCGGACCAACTTATGGTCAGGTCTTGTGAAGACGCTCAAGCATAATCAGAATCGACAAGTTACTCGTTTGCGCGCATTCGAAAGTGGACTTTCATTTTTAAATAAAAACAATGAGATAGAGCAGAAAATTAAAGTAAGTTGTATCTTGTGGGGAGCCGGCGCCGAAGAGCAGTGGGCTACCAGCTCCCAAACTGTAGACTTCTTCGACATCAAGGGTGACATAGAAGAGCTGCTGGCATTGACCAATGTCAGAACCGAGTTCGAGTTCAAGGAAGCGGTCCACAAAGCATTGCAGCCGGGCCAAACTGCCCGAATTGAACGCAAGGGGCAGGTTGTCGGCTGGGTAGGGGCATTACACCCTTTATTGCAGCAATCACTTGATATTCCTGGAAAAGTCTACCTTGCTGAGCTTGATTTTGCGCTGTTGCGGATGGCTGCGATACCGATTGTCAGCGAGTTGTCACGCTTTCCGCAGGTTCGGCGCGACCTTGCTGTTGTTGTGGCGCAGGAAGTTTCTGCACAAGGGGTGCTGGATATTCTGACGCAAACCGCTGGTGATTCACTGCAGAGCCTCGTACTTTTCGATGTATATCAAGGGGAAAACATCGGCAATGGCAAAAAAAGTCTGGCCTTGGGCTTGACCTTTCAACATGCTTCGCGCACGCTAGCCGATGACGATATAAACCCGATAATTGATAGCTGTATCAAGGCACTAGAAGCCAAATTTAATGCAGAGTTAAGGTAGTTTCTTAAGTTTGGAAACGCCGCACTGCCAAGCTTTGACCGCTGTTAAACAGCAGCAAGTTGCCCCTAGAAGGTTATATGACTGAAGCCATTCCTGTTGCCCTGACCAAAGCTGAAATGGCCGAGCGACTGTTCGATGAGATGGGGCTCAACAAGCGGGAAGCCAAGGAATTGGTAGAGCAGTTTTTTGAAGAAGTGCGCAAAGCGCTGGAAGCCAATGAGCAGGTCAAATTGTCCGGTTTCGGCAATTTTGACCTGAGGGACAAGCGCCAGCGTCCCGGTCGTAATCCCAAAACCGGCGAGGAAATCCCGATACGGGCCCGGCGGGTAGTGACTTTCCGGCCAGGCCAAAAGTTGAAAGCAAAGGTGGAAAGCTATGCTGGAACCAAGTCATAACGCTGAACTGCCTGAGATCCCCGCAAAGCGCTATTTCACCATTGGTGAGGTCAGCGAACTGTGCGAGGTCAAGCCGCACGTACTGCGTTATTGGGAGCAAGAATTCAGTCAGCTGAAGCCGGTTAAGCGCCGTGGCAACAGGCGGTATTACCAGCGCCAGGATGTCATACTGATTCGTCAGATCCGGACGCTGTTGTACGAGCAGGGATTCACGATCGGTGGGGCAAGACAGCGGATGGCGGGTGCTGCCAACCCACTGCTGGACGAATTATCGGTCAAAGCGGACAGTGCCGGCCGAGGTGTGCATGCAACAAGCAGCGTGGTGATGCTGAACGGTCAGACGGCAGCCCAGATGAGCGGGCAGCAGTTGAGAGAAATGATCGAAGAGGTCGAAGAGGCGCTCCAGCACCTCTCCTGAGTCAGGAAAGTTTTCGGAGTGTAGCGCAGCTTGGTAGCGCATTTGCCTGGGGGGCAAAGGGTCGTGGGTTCAAATCCCGCCACTCCGACCAAATAAAAAACCCGCCTGATGGCGGGTTTTTTATTGCAGCTTACTTGGCGATCAGCGCGGGCGCTGTCCCTGAATCTCAACACTGATTTCAGCTTCAATGCGACGGTTCTGCTCCTTGCCTTCAGCGCTGGTGTTCGGTGCTGTCGGGCGGCTTTCGCCGAAGCCCGTGGCTGATAGCCTGGTGGCAGGGATGTTGTACTGATTGACCAGTTCATTCATCACTGCGCGCGCACGACGTTCGGACAGACTCTGGTTGTAGCCATCACTACCGTCGCTGTCGGTGTGACCCTCGATCACCGCGTTGGTGTTGGCATAATCACGCATGAACTGGGCAAAGCGGGCGATTTCGCTGTCGAACTCGTCTTTGACATCAGACTTGTCGGTGTCGAAATTCACCAACAATTCCTGGCGCATCTGACGAGCTTCCAGGATCGGGCAGCCATTCGCGTCTACTGCCAGCGTAGTCGGCGTCTCCGGGCACTGGTCTTTTGAATCAACAACGCCGTCACGATCGCTGTCGAGTTCGCAGCCGCGGCTGTCAACTTTGGTGCCAGCAGGAGTATTGGCGCAGGCATCAGCACTATCGAGCACGCCATCGCCGTCGGTATCAACCGGGCCGCGTGCAGCGGCAGGCGAGCTGGCGGCAGCTCCGCCAAATGCGTAGCCCAAGGCAAGATTGACTGCATGGTCATGCAGATTTTCGTCTTGCATGTTGTAGAGGCGGCCCTCAGCTCGAACGAAGAAGTTGTTGTTGAAGAAGCGCTTGACGCCAAAGCCAATATCCACATTCGTATCGGTAGCCGAGCGGCCAGCCATTGAAGGCTTCAAACGGTAATAACCAAGGCCGGCGCCGATATAGGGCTGCCAATTGCCGGTCTTCAGTAGATGGTAGTTGGCAGCTATGCGGGTGAGCGTAAGGTCGCTTTCCGAGTTCTTGACGGTGCTGTCGGCTTGACCACTGATGTTTTCCAAGCCCAGGCCCCAGCGGGTGCCAATTGGCATTTCACCACCGAACATCCAGGTAAATTCATTGTCCAGCTGGGATTCGTTATCAAAGAAGTAGTTGCTTGCCCCGAGATAGACGTTGGCGCGATTGTCGGTTTCCTGTGCGTTGGCAGCTACTGCCAGCAGCACGCCAGCCGAAACAGCCATGATGGCGCGGGTCAGTTTATTGGTTTTGAGCATCATCTCTTACTCCTACGTTAATAATGCCGGGTTATTGAAAACAGCCGGCGCATTATACTGAGGTAACCACTTGTCACCACTGAGAATTATTCAGGATGCAGCATGAATCATGTTCAGACAGCGCTGCTGTAGCTGGATAAGTTGCCAGTTGCGCCAGTGGTGAGAGTCGGGACTCCTATCAATGTCACGATGGCCTGTGGAGCATGGGTTGTCCCACCTCCATCGGCATCGCAATAAAGCACACCAGTGGTGGTGTTGTAGCCCAGATTGAAACTACTACTCGCTTCGGCGGGCTGATGTCGGGCACTGCTCTGAAATATTCCGCAGCAATTTTTCCAGCCCCCCACCCACCACCATTAAACACCACGGTATCAAAGACCAGTGAGTCCACTGCTGCATCGAAATCGATGATTTGGTCGATGTTGGATGAGCCCGGCGTACTGTTGAACACAAATCCGTCCGAGCCGTGGCCGCCAACGAGCAGGTCGAGACCTTGTCCCCCGAATAGCAAATCATTACCGGAACCACCGATAAGAGTGTCATCGCCGGCCAAACCGACCAGGTCGTCATCACCCGCGCCACCTTTGAGAGGGTTGGCCAGGGCGTTGACTTCGATATAGTCGATGCTGTAACCGCCGATTACGTTCTCTATATTGACCATCAGATCAGTGGCGCCATAGACCAGGTCGGCGACGCCTTCCCCCAAGCGGAAATCTGCGTTTTCCGGTTCAGCCGAGTAGTCAACGGTGTCGATGCCGGCGCCACCGTCGATGAAGTTGCTGCCTGATCCGCCACGCAGCAGATCGTTGCCAGCACCACCGAGCACGGAGTCATTGCCGCCATTGCCGTAAAGGATGTCATCACCACCTTCGCCGCGGAAAAGTTGGGACCATCATCACCTACAAGAATGTCGTTCTGCGGGCCGCCCTGCAGGTTCTCGATTGACGAGAGAGTGTCTTTACCACCCTGGCCATCGCTGGCTTTGCCCCTGCGCAATTCCGCAACGGCATTACTGGTGGCAGAGGTGTAGCTGGCAGTATCGATGCCAGGACCGCCAATTACGACATCGTTGCCGGTACCGCCCAACAGAATATCATCGCCATCGCCACCATTGATGGAGTCGCCGCCCTCACCGCCGTCGAGCAGGTCGGGGCCGCTGCTGCCGACAAGAGAGTCGCCTCCCGTGCTGCCGACTACCACTCCAGCGTTGGAAATAAGCTCAAAATCGTTGATCGTGACAGTGCTGTAATCACTATCAGCCAACCGCGCAAAGGGTATGGGTGAACGCGCAGTACCATTGCCATCGGCATCATAATAAATGAAGTTGGTGGTCCAGTTGTGGATCAGCAAGTCATCGGCATCCTGCGCAGTAGTTACTGCGGCACCGCTGAGGAAATTGGCGGCAGTGAGTGTTCCGCTTGCCCTGAACGCAGCAAAAATCTCGCTGGAGAGCACGATCTTGTCAGTACCTCCACTCAAAATATCGTTACCGTGGCTGCCGTCCAAGCGATTGGCCAGGGCATTACCGGTCAAAACGTCGTTCTCGTGACTGCCGAACAGGTGTTCTATCGACAGCAGGATGTCATCGCCTGAGCCGCCAGTGGTTTGTGCAGTAGTAATCGCAAGACTGACCGTGACGCCCGCACCGCCAGTGGTCGCATTTACATAATTGACTGTATCCGACCCGTCGCCGCCATCTATGCTGTTGTTGCCTCTGCCTGCATCGATGGTGTTGTTCAGGCCTTTACCCGACATGTTTGCAGCGCCAGTATTGAGGATCGCGTCACTCTCCACGTTGGCCGGCAGGGTGTAACTGGCCCTCATCGAATTGACCAAATCGAATCCACCAATATTGCTATCGGCTTCGCTTTCAACCACTGAATCTTCACTGTTGTTGACTGTATAGGTGTCGTTCCCGTTACCACCGACTATACGGTCAGTGTCTGCGCCACCATCCAGCAAGTCGTTATCGTCACCACCAAACAACGTGTCGTTGCCGGCGTTGCCACGCAGGAGGTTATTGCCTGAGTTCCCTGTGAAAATATCGTTGCCAGCGCCTCCGGACAGATGTTCGATATTCACAATAGTGCTGATTCCGATCCCGGTATCCTGCAGTGTTGTGACAGTCAGGTTTACCGATACGCTCGATGCATGCGCCAGTGTGTTAAAGCTCAATTCATCCGAGCCCCTGCCACCGTCAAGGAAGTTGTCACCTGAAGTATCCAGCAGGATGTCTTCGCCATCAGAGCCAAACAGCGTGTCATTGCCGGTGAAGCCTTCGAGCCTGTTGCTGAAGCTGTTACCCGCCTCCGACAGCGATCGAACCCGACGGCCTTGCGACTATGGAAAGCAAGGCAGGCAGGAATCGCAGTATCGCTGGACTATAGGCCGCAATGCAGCCTAAATGGCATTGATTTTCATGGAGAAAACAAAGTTGATAACTGGATCACTGTTTCATCGAATTCACAGCCTGCAACTACCGTTTGGCCGGCGCATGCCAGTGTGTCGAAGGCTGCAGGGAAATCGCTTGGCAGTTGTGCCAGCGCCAGCCAGCGTTCCCCCAATGGCCGTGTCAACAGCAC
Source organism: uncultured Gammaproteobacteria bacterium (assembly GCA_903887045.1). Lineage (GTDB taxonomy): Bacteria > Pseudomonadota > Gammaproteobacteria > Pseudomonadales > Pseudohongiellaceae > CAILUG01. The sequence goes on from CAISOD010000006.1 coordinate 26,237, forward strand.
CGTGCCAACCGTGGTGCCCGTGGCATCGGTGAGCACTGGTTTTGCGTCATCTTGAGGCGGGGTTGATGCCAGCAGGAGCACGCAGAGCTGCTTCTTGGGTTTTCCGCGGTAATGCATGCGAGCCACAATTTCCTGGCCGGTGTAGCAGCCCTTGCTGAAACTGACATGGCCGCTCGCGTCGAAGTGCAGATCCTGCGGCGTGTACTCGCCACTGTCCTGCCAGCTGAACGGGTAGAGGCCGCGCAGCAGCCCGAGTGCCTCCCACTGAGCGTTCGTCCCTGCGGCAACGGATTCGCACAACTGGATGACGGCACTAGCAGGTTGCGCGCTCCACCACAAAGCGCACGGATTGGCGCCGGCCAGCCAGCACAGCCAGCCTTCAGTGTCGCCTGCAGGCTGCAGCAAAGCGGTATTTCCGCTGCCGATACTGTCGGTGCAGGATGCACGCACCTTGTTGGCACACTCTCCAGCCAGGCCGTACAAGTGATAGCTGCCTGCTTGCAGTGCCATGGTGCATTTATAAAACGGCAGGAATTTCTGCAATGCAGCGATCAGCAGCGGTGCCACTCCACGTGTCATGCAGAGGTGGAAATTGTCGCGGTGGCGCACCAGCACGAAGGCGGCGATAACGCGACCCTTGTTGTTGCAGCAGGCGCCGTGCGTCCAATGATTGTTGGCCAGCTCACACACATTGCAGGTGAGTTGGCCCTGCAGAAAGCGTTCCGCATCTTTGCCACTGACCGTTACTACATCGAAAGCATCAGAGCCAATCACGAAACTGTGCATGTAAAGTTTGTCCACGCCGGTAGAATTGCCGATGAAAACGACATTATAGGCCAGGCATCAAGCCCGTCTGCAAATCAGACGAAGAGCAGCGAATTGAAATGATCCAGGGAGCAATCACATGAGCACAGTCGCCGAAGAAATCAAACGCCTGGCCTGGCACAGCAGGCGAGGAATGCTCGAGCTCGATCTGATCCTTGTGCCGTTTTCGCAATACCGGCTGCCGCACCTAATGCCCGAGCAGGTACTGTGTTACCGCGATTTGCTGGCGCATGAAGACCAGGATCTGTTCGTGTGGTTTATGCGGCGTGGTCCGGCGCCAACGACCGCTTTGCAGGAGATGGTCGATCTCATCCTCGCCAGTCGACTGGCTGCATCATCTCAGCTTTGAGATGCATTGAGGGGCGCCAGCACGGTATCGACAGCGGAGTCAGCCCTGTGTGGAAAGTCGAGACAGTAGTGAAGGCCCCGGCTCTCGCGGCGTGAGAGCGCTGAATTGATAATGAGCTCTGCCACCAGTGCCAGATTGCGCAGCTCGAGCAGCGGTGTACTGATTCGGTAATTGCTGTAGTACTCGTGGATCTCGCTGCGCAACAATTCAATACGGTGTTGCGCACGATGCAGCCGTTTGGTGGTGCGAACTATGCCGACATAATCCCACATAAAGCGGCGTATCTCGTCCCAGTTGTGGGCAATCACGATGTCTTCATCCGAGTCGGTCACCTGGCTTTCATCCCATAGCGGCAGCGCTGTCGGCATTGGCGTGGCAGCAAGTCTTGCCAGGATGTGTTGGCTGGCAGAGAAGGCAAACACAAAACACTCGAGCAGCGAATTGCTGGCCATGCGATTGGCGCCATGAAGTCCGGTGAAACTGGTTTCTCCAATGGCGTAGAGATTGTCGAGGTCAGTCTTGCCGCTACGATCAACCATTACGCCGCCACAGCTGTAATGCGCGGCAGGTACTACGGGAATCGGCTCTTTGCAGATGTCGATGCCGAGCGACAGACAGCGGGCGTGGATGGTGGGAAAGTGCTCCTTGATGAAATCAGCCGGCTTGTGCGAAATATCGAGGAAGACGCAGTCACAGCCGGTTTTCTTCATCTCGGCGTCGATGGCACGGGCAACAATGTCGCGTGGGGCGAGTTCGGCCAGTTCGTGGTAGCTCGGCATGAAGCGGCTGCCATCCGGCAGACGTAACACCGCACCTTCTCCGCGCAGTGCCTCCGAAATCAGGAAGGTGCGATCACGCGCATGGAACAGGCAGGTGGGGTGGAACTGGTTGAATTCCATGTTGGCGACACGACAACCAGCACGCCAGGCCATCGCAATACCGTCGCCACAGGCGCCGTCGGGATTGGATGTGTAGAGATAGACCTTGCTGGCGCCGCCAGTGGCAAGCACGGTGAAACGTGCTGCCACCGTAATTACTTTGCCGGTATCTTCCTGCAGCACATAGGCGCCAAGGCAGGCGTTGTTGCCGGAGCGGCCTAGTTTGGTCGCTGTCAGCAGGTCTACCGCGACACTGTTGGTTATAAAGTTGATATTCGGGTGTTGGAGCACGCGCGAGGCGAGTGTTTCGAATACTGCCTTGCCGGTGGCATCGGCTGCATGAATCACCCGGCGATGGCTGTGGCCGCCTTCCTGTGTGAGGTGGTAGTTGCCGACCACTGTTGAGTGCGGATTTTCCTGGTTGGTGCTGAACTGCACACCCTGATCCACCAGCCAGGCGATACATTCGCCCGCCATGCCCACGGTGAATTCGACTACATCGCGATGGCAAAGGCCCGCGCCGGCAACGAGGGTGTCTTCCACATGTGACTGTTCACTGTCGTCACTGTCGAGTACGGCGGCGATTCCACCTTGGGCATAATAAGTGGAGCCCAGCTTCAACGAACTCTTGGACAGTATGGTGACCCGGGCGTGACCGGCCAGTCGCAACGCCAGCGTGAGGCCGGCAGCGCCACCGCCAATGATCAGTACATCGCAGGTTTCGGGAGAGGGGTGTTCGATCATTGGTAGGCGGACTCTGGAGCAATTTAAGGATGATTCTACCTTGTCGGGTACAATCGATCGTATTGACAACGCTGTTATACGGTTACGGGCAGGTCCCGGACCGATGCAAGTGACACAGGAGAGCCGGTCAGTTGGCCAGGGCGAGCAGTAAAGAAACCGACGAACAGCTGGTCAACCGGGTATTCAAAGGTGAGATGTACGCCTTCGATCTGCTTGTGCTGCGTTACCAGCACCGGCTGTTGGGCCTGATAGGCCGCTTGGTGCGCGATCCACATGAAGCCGAGGACATCGCACAGGAAACCTTTATCAAGGCCTACCGCGCGCTGGCCAATTTTCGTGGTGAAAGTGCTTTCTATACTTGGCTTTATCGTATCGCCATCAATACGGCCAACAACTATCTGGTATCGCGTGGCCGCCGTCCACCGGATAGCGATCTCGATGTTGATGATGAAGAGCAGATTGAGGCGCAAGTGGCGCTTGCCGACAACGACAATCCCGAGTCCAACCATCAGCGCGATGAATTGAAGAAGGCAATAGACCAGGCCATTGCGGAACTACCGGAAGATCTGAGGACGGCGTTCACTTTGCGTGAATTCAGCGGTCTCAGCTACGAGGAAATTACCGAAATCATGGATTGCCCGGTGGGCACCGTGCGGTCGCGTATCTTCAGGGCGCGGGAAGCGATCGACAACAAGATCCGCCACCTGCTGGAACCTGATTGATTTTTTTTGAACTATTCATGTGTGGCGTTGTCTATGCAGATAGCGGACACAGAACGGCTTCGGGATGCAGGCCGTGCTTGCTTCGGCATGTGGCGCAAATGATACACATACAATACATAAGTCGAATAAAATCAGAAGGTTATAGAGAGAGGCAGGGTAAGCATGGCGAATGGCATGAATGACTGTATGGAAGACCGTCTGAGCGGAAGCAATGCCCATCCCCGGGCAGGTGCACCACGTGCTGAGCTGCTGGAATCCCTGTCGGCCCTGATGGATGACGAAGCCGAGTCGCTCGAAGTCCGCCGGATTGTCAAAGCGGTTGGTGAAACGCAGGACCTGGCCGCCTACTGGCGTCGATACCACGCAGTGCGAGCTTCGTTGCAGCAGGACGTGCACCAACGTCCCTCCGTTGATTTGCTGCCGGGCATCCGCGCTGCGTTGGCCGATCAGCAGCCATCCACCAGAATGTCAGCCGGCAGTATTGCGGGTCGCCAGTTGGCAGGGCGCATTATGAAACTGGCTGGCCAGATGGCGATTGCTGCCTCAGTAGCTGCTGCTGTGCTTGTTGGTTATCCGGTGTTGGTGGCCAATCAGGGTGAGGCTACCGCTCCGCTTGTGGCCACCTCCACAACTGCAGAGCTTGTACCCGCAACTGCACCTTCAACCGAATCCATGCCCACGCTCAATGGTGATTTCAGCCCATCGGCACTGGCACGGACCGTCAGCCTTGATGAGGCTGCCCGCGATCGCCTTGAGAAGGCAGTGCGCAATTTCTCCGGTGCCTCGGCTGTTATTGATGCCGGCACTACACCGATGTTCAGGAACCAGTTGCAGCCGTTCTCCGGCACTCCGGTTCCTGCCTCCACAACCCCCGACCAGTCCCGGTAACAAACCGGGGCTGCTCGCCGGCCTGAAATTTTTGTGACTTGTTTGCGTCGCACTGCAGCATGATGCGTTCTCGTGCTGTGATGGCTTCCAGCGGGGTTGTATGATCGGCATCTTGACAGCGATGCCTGTCCGATTTTGCCAGAGTCAGATGTCAGTCGAATCCGCCATAGTGACCTCACTTTCCGGGTGCAACATTACGCTGCAGCTTGCACGTGTGGGTAGCTGCGACCGTTGTGTAAAAAGCAACCGGCAAACCGGCTGCAGCCAATGGTTGCTGCACCAGCATGCAGGTTCCGTCACGCTGCCGCTTTCGACATTGGAATCCATCACCGGCACTGGTTTGCCTGCGGCGGGGGCCGTGGTTGAACTACGTTTGGATGACAAGTTACTGCTTGGTCTCGCCCTGCATTTTTACCTGCTGCCACTGGCATTCTTGTTGCTCGCCACCGGCATTGCCAGCATGCTGGGAGCATCGGAAACTTTGACTATGTTGGTGGCTGCAATTGCGCTGGCCACCGGCTTTCTCTGTCTGCCCGCAGTCACCGCTGCCTGCAAGCAGGTGGTTTGGCGGCCGGGCCATGCGCTGGTGAATACACCTTGGTCGCCAAAACAATGTCCCGATCCCAACCGAATTGAATACCAAAACCGAACGTTGAATCCCGTACTGGAGTGGCCAGATGAATAAGCAGTATTCGATAGCATTAACCCGCCGTACATGGGTCCGCACGATGGCAACCAGCCTGGTCCTTGCTGTTGTGTCGTCATTGAGCGAGGCGCAGAGCTTGCCGGATTTCACCGTATTGGTAGAGCGTAATGCCCCGGCCATCGTCAATGTCAGCACCACCTATGCTGCCGTCAGAGGCAATCCGCAGGACCGGGCAGAACTGGAAGATTTGCTGCGCTATTTCTATGGTGATCGAGCTCCACAGTTAGGGTTGCCTGATCCGGAACAAGGTGGAGAAGGGGGCGGTGAGCAGGGTCCGGACGGTGCCGGTGCCACTGGTTCAGGCTTCATCATCGACAGCAGCGGCTACATCGTGACCAATCATCACGTAATCGACGAAGCAAAAACCATTACTGTGACGTTGAACGACCAGCGTGAATTCGAAGCCACTGTTGTCGGTTCCGACGAACGTTCCGATCTTGCCGTGTTGAAGATCGAAGCCACCAATCTGCCTGCTGTGAAGCTGGGCGAATCAGAAAATCTCAAAGTGGGTGAGTGGGTGCTGGCAATAGGCTCGCCATTCGGGCTGCAGTACTCGGTGGCAGCCGGCATCATCAGTTACATGGGGCGTGCGCTGCCGACAGAAGGTTCCAACTATGTGTCCTATATCCAGACAGATGTTGCCATCAACCCTGGCCATTCCGGTGGCCCACTGTTCAACCTGGCAGGTGAAGTGATCGGTATCAATTCGCAGATATTCACCAACTCCGGTGGTTCGATCGGGTTATCTTTTGCCATCCCGGTGGATGTGGCCAAGAACGTAGTGGCACAGTTGCGCGAGAATGGCACAGTGCAGCGTGGCTGGATGGGTGTTGGTATCGATAATGTCAACCAGGAGCTGGCTGATGCATTCAACCTTGATCGTCCGCATGGTGCGCTGGTCAATGATGTCATCAAGGGCGGACCTGCCGAGGCGGCCGGCATTGCGACTGGCGATGTCATCACCAGCTTCAATGGCCATGATGTCCGCACGCGTGACGACCTGCCTTACTTCGTCGGCCTGGTGAAGCCTGGCACCGAGGTTCCTGTTGAAGTGGTGCGCAGCGGCAGCCCTCTGACCCTGCGTATGACAGTCGGTAATCTCGAAAATGCCAATGCTGTTGGCCAAAATACCCCTGCCACTGGCGGTGGCAGCCGGTTGGGACTCGAAGTGTCGCCGCTGGATCCGATGACACGTGAACAACTGGAACTCGATGCTGGAGTGGTAGTCGAAAGCGTCCGCGGTGCAGCGCAGCAAGCCCGTTTACAGCCCGGCGACATCATCGTGTCGCTCAACGGTGTCGAGTTGAACTCGCCGGAGGAGCTTGTTGCTCTGGAGCCCAACCTGCCAGTCGACCGGCCGCTGCCAGTACTGGTGGTGCGCGACGAGCGGCAGACTTTCTTTACCGTCCGTATTGAACCTTGATTCAAGAGAACACTGATTTCGCAACAACCTGATTTTATTGTGAAAACAGGTGCCTTCTTCGTGGCGGCACCTGTGCCTTTCGGGTACACTCCGCGGCTTTTGGCAGTCAGGGTTTCAGCAGTCCGTGAGTGATCTCAGTCATATCCGCAACTTCTCCATCATTGCCCATATCGATCATGGCAAATCAACGTTGGCCGACCGTTTCATCCAGATCTGCGGTGGCCTGACCGAACGCGAAATGTCGGCCCAGGTGCTCGATTCGATGGACCTCGAAAAAGAGCGCGGAATCACCATAAAGGCCCACTCTGTCACACTGAACTATCCGGCCAAAGACGGCCGTATCTACCAGCTCAACTTCATTGATACTCCCGGCCACGTCGACTTCAGTTACGAAGTGTCACGCTCTCTCGCCGCTTGCGAAGGCGCCTTGCTGATTGTCGATGCAGCCCAGGGCGTTGAAGCCCAGTCAGTCGCCAACTGCTATACGGCGATCGAGCAGGGCCTCGAGGTGGTACCTATCCTCAACAAGATGGATCTGCCACAGGCCGAGCCTGAGCGCGTGTGCAAGGAGATTGAGGAAATCATCGGCATTGATGCCACCGATGCAGTGCAGTGTAGTGCGAAGAGCGGCATGGGTGTCGAAGATGTGCTCGAAGCCATCATCCGGGATATTCCGCCGCCGCAAGGCAACATTGAAGACAAACTGCAGGCACTGATCATCGATTCGTGGTTCGACAACTACCTCGGTGTGGTATCGCTGGTACGTGTGCGGCAAGGAAGTGTTCGCAAGGGCGACAAGATCATCGCCAAGTCCCCGGCCGCGTACATACCGTCGACAGCGTCGGCGTATTCAACCCCAAGCGCGACGTGCGCGACGTGCTGAACGCCGGTGAAGTAGGCTTCATCGAAGCCGGCATCAAGGAAATCCAGGGCGCACCTGTTGGTGACACCATCACGCATGCGAAAACGCCGGAAGTGGACAGCTTGCCCGGCTTCAAGAAAGTCCAGGCGCAGGTCTACGCCGGTTTGTTCCCGGTATCGGCCGACGACTATGAAGCATTCCGTGACGCGCTGGAAAAACTCACGCTCAACGACGCCGCGCTGCAGTACGAACCGGAAAGCTCAGATGCACTCGGCATCGGTTTCCGCTGCGGTTTTCTGGGTATGCTGCACATGGAGATCGTGCAGGAACGCCTGGAACGCGAATACAACCTTGATCTGATCACCTCGGCTCCCACGGTCGTTTATGAAGTGCTGACGCGTGACGGAGTCGTGTCGCGTGTGGACAGTCCGTCACGGCTGCCGCCGATGGGCAATATCGAAGAAATGCGCGAACCAATTGTGGTAGCCAACATGCTGGTGCCGCAGGACTATGTCGGTAACGTGCTGGCGCTGTGCGTCGAAAAGCGCGGTGTGCAGCAGGACATGCAGTTCATCGGCAACCAGGTGTCGATCAAGTACGAATTGCCGATGAACGAAGTAGTGCTGGATTTCTTCGATCGTCTGAAGTCAGTGAGTCGCGGTTACGCTTCACTTGACTATCACTTTGTCCGCTTTCAGGCTGCCAAGCTGGTCAAGCTCGACATTCTGATCAACGGCGACCTGGTAGATGCTCTGGCGTTGATCGTGCACCGCGACCAGGCGCACACAAAGGGCCGTGTTTTGACAGAAAAAATGCAGGAGCTGATACCACGCCAGATGTACGATGTGGCGATCCAGGCGGCAATCGGTGGCCAGATTGTTGCGCGCTCCACGGTGAAGGCAATGCGCAAGAACGTTATTGCCAAGTGCTATGGTGGAGACGTCAGCCGCAAGAAAAAACTGCTGGAAAAACAGAAAGCCGGCAAAAAGCGCATGAAGCAGGTGGGTACGGTGGAAGTGCCGCAGGAAGCGTTTCTGGCCATCCTGCGTGTCGATAAATGACGGGTGTAGACAGCGGCGGCGCCTGTGGAGTCCGACTGGTGTGATTGTTCAGACTAAGAGAAAAGCGAGCAAAAGATGAACATTGATTTTTCCCTGGTGCTGGTTGTGTTGTCGGCAGTGACAGGCTTGGTCTGGCTGCTAGACATCGCTGCCTTTGCGCGCCCCCGGCAGCAAAAGGTGCTGGAGTATCTCGCCCGCCATGGTCTCAGTCTTGATGATTTCAACGCTTACGCCGCCACGCTCGACGAAGACGGCAAGCCGATCGGTAAACCCGCAGGTTCGGCGCAGGATCCGGTCAAACTGAAGCATCTGGTTGCTGCTGCTACATTGGCCCGCTTCTCGACGCCGGTGGAGTACGCAAGATCCTTCTTTCCGATCCTGTTTGCTGTGCTGGTGCTACGCTCATTCCTGTTTGAACCTTTCCAGATTCCGACCGGCTCAATGATTCCGACGTTGAACATCGGTGACTTCATCGTCGTCAACAAGTTCGCCTACGGCTTGCGACTGCCCGTGACCGGCACCCGGATAGTTGACCTCGGAGAGCCGCAACGTGGCGATGTGATGGTGTTCATCCCGCCGCATGACCCCAACTACTTCATCAAGCGGGTAATCGGCTTGCCGGGCGACCATATCCGTTACGAAAACAATATTGTGTATGTCAACGGTGAACCGCTGCCGCAAGAGCAGGTAGGCGTGTTGCGAGACAAGGGTGTCATGCATTCACGCGAGACAGTTGGCGGGGTTACCCATGATATTTATACTGCAGCGACGCAGCGTTTCAGCCGGAGCTATGACTGGCTGCAACCGGAAGGTATGGTTATTCCTGCAGGCGAGTACTTCATGATGGGTGACAATCGCGACAACAGCAGCGATAGCCGCTATTGGGGTCCGGCATCCGGGGCCCGCATTGTCGGCAAGGCTGTCGCAGTCTGGATGCACAAGCAGCCTGGGCTGTCTTTGCCGTCCTTCAGCCAGAATCGCTGGATAGAGAACGCGAAGTAAATAACGCCAAGTAGCAAACGCAAAGCAGTCCACTGCCAAACACCGGCTGCTGTACCAACTACCACCCGGAGGATGCATGAGACACTTCAACACCCAACTACCGGCACGTCAACGCGGCGCCTTGTATGCGGCTGTCATCCTGCTTTTGCTGGTAGGTGCCGTAATAACTGCCACCCTCAAGATCGTGCCTGCCTACAACGATAACAATATCGTCAAGGCAGCGGTGAAATCCATTGCCGCGCGACCCGAACACAAGACCATGAGCATTTCCGACATACGCAAGGAAGTTTTGCGTTCACTGCGAGTGAACAATATCGAGAATTTCGATGCGGATGACGTGAAATCAACGCGTGAAGCTGGCAAGGACTATATTGACGTCGTCTATGAAACCAGCGTCCCGATGGTGGCCAACATCTCTGCTGTCGTCTCCTTCAACTACCGCTACAACAAGTTCTGATCTGCAGTCACGTTGATTACCCTGCAAACCAGACTGGCTTACCAATTCCGTGATCCGGCACTGTTGCAACTGGCGTTATGCCACCGCAGTGCCGGTAAACCCGACAACGAACGCCTCGAATTCCTCGGTGATGCCGTGCTGGGCTTCATCGTCGCCGATCTGATCTATCGTCGGCATCCTGCTGCCTCTGAGGGTGAACTCAGCCGCTTGCGCGCAAAGCTGGTACAGCGCTCCACGCTGTCAGCCATAGCGCGCCAGTTGAAGCTGGGTGACCACTTGAGGTTGGGGCAGGGTGAGTTGAAAAGCGGAGGCGCCCAGCGTGAATCGATTCTGGCCGATGCGATGGAAGCGCTGCTGTGCGCGCTGTACCTGGATGGCGGCCTTGCTGTTTGCACCAGCAAGCTGGAAGCGTGGCTGACTCCCCTGCTGGACGATACCGGCAGCGAAGAGCAGCCTGCCAAGGATGCCAAGACCCGTTTGCAGGAATGGCTGCAGGCCCACAGGAAACCGTTGCCGGTTTATACCGTCGCTCACATCAGCGGTAGTGATCATGCGCAGCATTTCACTGTGAGCTGTCAGGTGGCGCCGTTGGCAATTGCAGTACAGGGTAGCGGCAGTAGCCGCAAGGAAGCCGAACAGCAGGCCGCCGCGCTGGCGCTGCAACAATTGGAGCCGCGCCGTGGCTGAATCTGAACAAACCCGCTGCGGTCTGGTGGCACTGGTGGGGAGGCCGAATGTCGGCAAGTCCACACTGCTGAATCATCTTGTTGGCCAGAAGGTCAGCATCACCTCGCGCAAGCCGCAAACCACCCGCCAACGCGTACTGGGTATCAAGACGCTAGGCGGTGCACAGTTGATTTTCGTCGACACGCCTGGCTTCCATCAGGGTTATCGCAAGGCGCTCAACCGCCACATGAACCGTACCATCAGTGCTACGCTGCTCGACGTCGATGTCGTGTTGTTCGTCATTGACCGCCTTGGCTTCAGTGAAGAAGACGACGCGCTGCTGCAACAACTGCGATACCTGACGCGTCCTGTGTTCCTCATCATCAACAAGACCGATGAACTCGATGACATAACGGCACTGTTGCCGTTCATCGACAGTGTCCGTCAGCAACACCCGCTGTTTGCCGAGATCGTGCCGCTGTCCGCTCTCAAGCAGCAAGGCACTGATGCCTTGGAAGCCACGTTGGTGCGCTACCTGCCGGAGCAGCCGTGGTTTTATCCGGATGATCAGTTGACCGATCGCAGTGCCCGCTTTCTTGCCGCTGAATTCGTGCGTGAGAAGATCACACGGCAGATGGGCGACGAACTGCCGTACGAAACCGCGGTTGAAATCGAGGAGTTCCGCCAGGAAGGCGCCATTTGCCACATCAGCGCAGTGATCCTGGTGGAGAAGGAAACCCAGAAGGCCATGTTGATCGGCAATGCCGGTTCACGCCTCAAGCTGATTGGCACCGAAGCCCGCAAGGAAATGGAGCGCATGTTCGACAGCAAGGTCATGCTCAAGCTGTGGGTCAAGGTAAAGGCCGGCTGGTCCGACGACGAGCGGGCATTGCGCAGCCTCGGCTTCGACTGAAAGGGAGCCGGCGCCGATGAAAGCCGCCGAATTGCACCGCTGCTGGTTACTGCACGCCCGTCCTTACCGTGACACCAGTCTTTTGCTCGATCTGTTCACGCAGGAAGAAGGCAGGGTGGGCGCCATTGCCCGTGGGGTGCGTGCGGTTGGCAAGGGCAAGGCGATCAGCAAGCGCTCTTTGCTGCAGCCGTTTGTGCCATTGCAGGTTTCGCTATCCGGTCGCGGTGACTTGCGCACGCTGGGGCAGACCGAAGCACTCAGCGCCGGAGTTCCGCTGTTGGGTGAACGGCTGCTGTCGGCGCTGTACGTGAATGAGCTGCTGGTCAGGTTGTTGCCGGCGCATGAAAAAGAGGCAGAGGTGTTCGAGGATTACAGCCGGCTGCTGTACGCGCTGGCAGGCAATGCGGGACTGGAACCACTGTTGCGCAGTTTCGAGCTTCAACTGCTGGACGTGCTCGGTTACGGACTCCAGCTGACGCACGAAGTTGTTACCGGCGAAATAATCCATGCGGATGCCTGGTACCAGTTGCAACGGGAAGGAGGCTTCATCCGTCAGCCCCCCGGCGTCAGTGATACCCTGGTGTTGTATGCAGGCAACGACCTGATGGCGATGGCGCGACGTGATTTCTCCAATGTGGAAACCCGCAGAGCTGCCAAGCGCCTCTTGCGAACCGCGCTGCAGCAGCAACTGGGCAGTCGTGAACTGGCCAGTCGGGCATTGTTTGCCAAACCGGCGCTGCCAACTTCCACCCCATGAGCGCGCCGGCTAATATGCCGCTCCTTTTCCTGCCCACGTAGACGACGATGAGCCACACCCAGCCTCGCTCTTACCCGACCATTGAAAGCCAGGTCGGCAATACCCCGCTGGTGCGCCTGCAGCGGTTGCCGGGCAATACCACCAATACCATCCTCGCCAAGCTCGAGGGCAACAATCCGGCCGGCTCGGTAAAGGACAGGCCGGCACTCAGCATGATCAGCAAGGCAGAAGCGCGTGGCACCATTCGTCCGGGCGACACCCTGATCGAAGCCACCAGTGGCAACACTGGCATAGCACTGGCGATGGTGGCAGCGATCAAGGGCTACAGGATGATCCTTGTCATGCCGGCCAACTCGACGCAAGAACGCAAGGACTCAATGACGGCCTATGGCGCCACTTTGATAGAAGTAACCGAGGCCGAAGGCATGGAAGGTGCGCGTGATTTGGCCAAAAAGATGGAGAGCGAAGGCCGGGGGCGGGTGCTCGATCAGTTCGCCAATCCGGACAACTACGCCGCCCACTACGAACACACCGGCCCTGAAATCTGGCGCGACACCGGTGGCAGCGTAACCCACTTCGTCTGCTCAATGGGCACCACCGGTACCATCATGGGTGTCTCGCGTTATTTGAAGGAGCAGAATCCGGCGATACAGATCGTCGGGCTACAGCCGCGTGAAGGTTCGAAGATTCCCGGCATCCGCCGTTGGCCCACCGCCTACCTGCCGAAGATTTTTGAACGTGAGCGAGTTGATACCGTAATCGACATCAGCCAGGCGGATGCCGAGCGCACGATGCAGGCACTTGCCCGTGAAGAAGGCATTTGCTGCGGAGTGTCATCCGGTGGTTCGGTTTATGCTGCGCTGCAATTGTCGCAACAGCTCACCAATGCCGTGATCGTTGCCATCATCTGCGATCGTGGCGACAGATACCTGTCGACCGGCGTATTCAGCAGGCGGGAAAACTGACATGGCTGCCCGTCAACGTACCCGTGTGCAAAAAAAGGAACCGGTTTTGCTCACCACCACCAAGCTCAGCCATGAAGGGCGAGGCATCGCGCATCATGAAGGCAAGGTGGTGTTTGTTGATGGGGCGCTGGCGGGCGAAGAAGTGCTGGTACGTTTCACCGGTAACCGCAGCAGCTACGCCGAGGCCGAAACACTGGAGGTACGCGTAGCCTCGGCAGACCGGGTCACACCAGCCTGCCCGCATTTTGGTGTGTGTGGTGGCTGCAGCCTGCAGCATCTCGACAGCAGCTCCCAACTTGCCTTCAAGGAAGCGGTGCTGCACGAACGATTGGAGCACGCAGTTGCAGCTGGTTCCTACACGCGGTTGCCTGTCATCAGCGGCGCTGTCTACGGTTATCGACGCAAGGCGCGTCTGGCAGTGCGCTGGGTTGGCAAAAAAGGCAAGTCGCTGGTCGGTTTCCGGGAACGGAGTAGTTCGTTCATCACTGATATGGATAGCTGTGCCGTACTCGATCCGCGTGTGGGCGTGCTGATTCCCGCCTTGTCGGCTCTTGTCAGCGCGCTGGATGCACGCGACCAACTACCCCAGATCGAAGTCGCCATAGGTGATCAGCCGCAGACCGGCAGCACTGGTGGAGATTGCGCGCTTGTGTTCCGCCATCTGCAACCGCTCACTCCGGCGGATCGTGACCGGTTTGTTGAATTCGGCCAGACGCATGCAATCGACATTTATCTGCAGCCGCAGGGCTTGGACAGCGTGCACAAACTTTTCCCGCCGGAAGGTCCTATGCGTCTCTGGTATCAATTGCCGGACTACAGTCTCACGCTGGCCTTCCATCCGCTCGATTTCACCCAGGTCAACGCCAGTATCAACCGGTTGATGTTGCAGCGCGCGCTGCAGTTGCTGGAACTGCAGCCCACTGATCGGGTGCTGGATCTTTTTTGCGGGCTTGGCAATTTCACCCTGCCGATAGCGCGGCACGCAGGCGCTGTGGTCGGGGTGGAAGGCGCACAGTCCATGGTTGAGCGGGGGCGCGAGAATGCCGGCCTCAATGGCATCACCAATGCCGAATTTCATTGTGCAGATCTGACGCAATCCCCTGAACAACACGCATTCCTGCGCAAGGGTTTCGACAAGATACTGCTCGACCCGCCTCGTTCCGGTGCACAGGAAGTACTTCCGGCGCTGGTAGCGATGAAGCCGCAGCGCATCGTCTATGTGTCCTGCAATCCCGCTACGCTGGCGCGCGATGCCGGTGTACTCGCTACGCTCGGTTTTCAGCTGCAGGCAGCCGGTGCAATGGATATGTTCCCGCATACCGGCCACGTAGAGGCCATCGCACTCTTCCTGCCAGTGGCCGGGCGTCGACAATGAGCCGCCATAGTCTGCAGGACCTGCTGACACTGATGGATTGTCTGCGCGATCCATACAACGGCTGTCCGTGGGATCTGAAGCAGGATTTCGCCAGCATCGCGCCGCATACGCTTGAAGAGGTATACGAAGTAATCGATGCGATAGAGCGCGGTGACCATGGCCATCTGGCTGATGAGCTCGGCGATCTTGTGTTCCAGGTGGTGTTCTATGCGCGGTTGGGCAAGGAAGCCGGCTTGTTTGATTTCGACACCATCGTCGATGTGATAACGAGCAAGTTGTTGCGTCGGCATCCGCATGTGTTCCCTGCTGCCACCCTCGCCAGTTTCGGAAAAGTACGAACAGACCACGCTGAGGCGGTGACAGCAAACTGGGAAGCGATCAAGGCGGAAGAGCGCAGTGGCAAGCAGGCAGGATTTTCCAGCGCGCTCGACGACGTGCCACAGGCATTGCCGGCGATGCTGCGGGCGGCCAAGCTGCAAAAGCGTGCCGCCAATCGGCGTTTCGATTGGCCGCATGTCGATGGTGTTTTCGATAAGCTCGCTGAAGAGATTGCCGAACTGCAAGAGGCCCGGCACAGCAATGATGCCGCAGCAGTGCAGGACGAGTTGGGCGACGTGATGTTCACCATGGTCAATCTTGCCCGCCATCTTCAAGTGGAGCCCGAGCAGGCGTTGCGGCAGGCGAACCGCAAATTCGAGCAGCGCTTCCGTTTGCTTGAACAACGGATTGCGGCTGACGGATTGGCGATGGAAAACGTTGATACTGACCAGCTTGAACAGTATTGGCAGCAGGTTAAACAGTCGACCGCAAGGTTGCCTTGAGAGCCCTTCGGCAAACGTGTAAGGTTCACCGGTTTGCAGTTTTTCACCCATCCGACAGCAAGCACCTTGCTGTACCAACGTCATACCGATACCGTAAAAACAGGCGGAGAAAACCTGATGAAAATCATTCTTCTTGGCGCTCCTGGCGCCGGCAAAGGCACGCAGGCCGAATATCTGCGTGAGAACTACGGGATCCCGCAGATTTCTACCGGGGACATGTTGCGAGCTGCTGTGAAGGCAGGTACGCCACTCGGCAAGCAGGCCGAATCAGTCATGAAGAGTGGTGGTCTCGTTTCCGACGACATCATCATCGGGTTGATCGGTGATCGCATTACACAACCCGATTGCATCAATGGCTTTCTGTTCGACGGTTTTCCGCGCACCATCCCGCAGGCACAGGCGCTGGTCAATGCCGGAATTGCCATTGATGTTGTGCTAGAAATCGATGTGCCAGACGCGGAGATCATTCGTCGTCTCAGTGGACGCCGTGTGCATGCAGTCTCCGGTCGCATCTATCACATTGAGAACAAGCCGCCACAAGTTGAAGGCAAGGATGACGTCACCGGTGAACCGCTGATACAGCGTGACGACGACCGTGAGGAGACGGTGCGCAACCGTCTCGAGATTTACCACCGTCAAACCAAACCATTGGTCGATTTTTACAAAAATGCGGCCGCGCAAAACAAATCGTTACGCTTCCTCACAATGAGCGGTGTGGCCGGTATTGCCGACACCCGTGCATCTCTGACAGCACTGCTGGGCTCCCGGTAGTCCTTTTTCACTGCGAAGAAATACCGCAACTGTCCATCGTATTTCTTTGCAGTGATCCTCATTCATCGTTGCATGCAGATGCAGCGGTGTCGATTTTCCGACTTCTCCAGACAGCAAGCTGCCCCCCTTTGCTAAAGGCCGAAAGCAGGGGGCTTGTCAACATGTTGTTGAAAAAAATATTTTTAGTGTGGTAATGTTCGCCCCGAGCAGGCAGTGACACATCCTGAACTTGTCCGACAGGTGCCTGATAGATGAACAAATCATGGAAGAAAAGCGAGAGAGAGAGCAGCGAAAGGAAAGTCGAAGTGAAGGATGAATGTAGGGATGAAAGGAGGAATGAAAGAAGGAATGAAAGGAGGCGCGACATAGAGACGTACCACGACAGGAGTAAAACTGATCGACGATGAGTCGCACAGCGCGAGACGGGAGGTAGATCAGGAAGTCCCGGCAAGGATCAGGAACGAGCCGGCAAACTGGAAACTGAAAACTCCAACAGGAAACATTGAGTGAAGCGCAAAGCAGTTCGACCCCGCAAACAGATAGCAAGCGTTGCGGTAACCAACGAAAGAACCGGTCCACAGACAGCAGTGCCGGGTGTGCAGGAGGGACGTCGTGGACGTCGCTCGATGCCTGCAGTCCGTGTTGCCCGCAGCAAGTTTGCCAAGATGCAACGCGAAGTTGCATCGCACGAAAAAAGTATTCGGAGTCTGATGCTTGAGTTGGCAGTAGCTGCCACTCGCAAGGAAAGGGCGCTGGCAAAAGCCGGCATCAAAGCTGCCGCTGCACTGCTGAAGACGGCGCGCAGTAGTCTGAAAAATGTCGCCGCTGAACTGCGGCGGATATTGGCGATAGAAGCGGCCAAATCGCGTGCGATGGCACAGGAACGGTCGCTGGCGATTTACAAGCTCAAGCTGCAATCGAAGCTGGGCAAGGATCTCGAAAAGGCAATGGCGCGTTTTGCCAGTGTCTGGAAAAAGAAGCGAAACAAGATCGTATCCCGCAAGCTGAGCGCGCGCATGAAGAGAGAGGCTGTCAAAGCCCGTGCCGCCAGCAGGAAAGCGAATGCCAAGGCGAAGGAGTCTCTCCAACGAGCAGAAGCCATCGCCAAAGCTAGAGCCAGCAAGGCAGCAGTCAAAGCCAAGATCAAGGCCAGGAAACTGGCAGTCAAGGCCAAGGCCAAACTGGTTGTTCGTAAGGCAAGGAAGACCCCACTGACAGCAGTAAAGGCCAGAAAGGTCTCGCGTAAAACCCGCAGTAAATGACTAGTCATCAATCAAGCCGGAGGAAGCACAGTTACCATGAAGAAAGCAGCCAAAGCAGCAAAACCAGCCAAGAAAGTAGCCAAGAAAAAAGTCGCCGCTAAAAAAGCCCCTGCCAAGAAAAAGGCAGTGAAGAAAGCGCCGGCAAAAAAAGCAGCCGCCAAAAAAGCAGTGAAGAAAAAAGCTGCAGCCAAAGCAGCCGCTGCCGCGAAAGCAGTGGCAAAAAAGAAAGCGCCTGCGAAGAAGAAAGCAGCCAAGAAAGCAGCAGTAAAAAAAGCACCAGCCAAAAAAGCAGCCAAGAAAAAAGTTGCAAAGAAGAAAGCCAAAGCCAAGAAGTAAGGTTTTCTAGTACCTACGCAGCCTTCTGTAGAAGTTCGGGCTGCGCGGTATCTTCGACAGGTCATTCGCAGGGATGCGATGTTGCACCTGTGCTGGAAGCTCATAATCCCCCGAGGGCAGCTTCGGGGGATTTTTTGTGTCTGGCTCTTAAGTTCCCCATGATCAATTGGTGCATTGCCGACCACTGACGGTAGCCGCACATTTGCGGTTTAATTGTCAGAACTCTTTCCACGATTTTTCCTATGCCCACGCTGTTAGCCCTTGATGCTTCCACTGAAGCCTGTTCTTGCGCGGTACTGCACAATGGTGAGGTGAGCGAGCGGTTTGAGCTGGTTCCCCGCCAGCACACGCAAATGATATTGCCGATGATCGAAGCGCTTATGGCCTCAGCCGGTATAGGCTTTGGTGAGCTCGATGCCATTGCCTTCGGCAAGGGACCTGGCTCGTTTACCGGCCTGCGCATTGCTGCCGGTGTGGCGCAAGGATTGGCTTTTGCTGCCGATGTCCCGGTCTTGCCGGTTTCCACGCTCGCTGCGGTGGCTGCAGAAGCCGCTGGTGCCAGTGGCTCGTCACTGGTGTTCAGCTGTCTCGATGCGCGCATCGATGAAATCTACTGGGGCTGGTACCTGGTGCAAGATGGTCAACTGCAGCTACTGGGCGATGAACAACTGTGCGGCCCGGAAGCGGTACCCGTGGCAATGCCGATTACTCACTCCAATGTAGGC
>CAISOD010000007.1 GCA_903887045.1 uncultured Gammaproteobacteria bacterium
ACTACATCCGGTTTCACAACAAGCGCCATCCGCAGGATTTGGGCGCTGGCGAAGTGATGGCGTTTCTCGGCTTTCTGGCTACCGATCGCCAAGTATCGGTATCAACCCAGAAGATCGCGCTCAACGCTTTGGCATTTCTTTACAACAAATACCTTGGCAAGCC
Organism: uncultured Gammaproteobacteria bacterium; assembly: GCA_903887045.1. GTDB lineage: Bacteria > Pseudomonadota > Gammaproteobacteria > Pseudomonadales > Pseudohongiellaceae > CAILUG01. The sequence continues at coordinate 164 of CAISOD010000007.1, forward strand.
TTTGGGCGAGCTTGGCAGCTTCAACAAAGCCAGCCGCCCGCGCAAGCTGCCCGTGGTGCTGACTCGCATCGAGGTGCATGGACTGCTCGCAAGATTGTCGGGTAGTCCCTGGTTACCGGCTTCGATGATTTATGCATCAGGCTTGAGGAGGATCGAGGCAGTCTCACTGCGAATCAACAACATAGACTTTGATCACGGCCTGGTTCGCGTTTGGGGCGGCAAAGGCAACAAGCATCGGGTGGTGACCCTTGCACCTGAGCTGCATTCGCACCTGACAGTCCAAATCAACAAGGCACGCCTTCTGCTCCAACAGGATTTGGCCAATCCCGCGTATTGCGGGGTTTGGTTACCTAATGCCTTGGCGCTCAAGTATCCATCAGCCAATCGCAGTCTCGGGTGGCATTACCTGTTTCCGTCCACCAGTCTGAGTTATGAGCCGGGTACCGATTTCTTGCGCCGGCATCATGTGGATGAATCATCGATCAACAAATTGCTGAAGCGCGCCGCAGCTGAAGCGGCCATCGCCAAGGAGGTAACCAGCCATACCTTGCGCCATTCGTTTGCAACCCACTTGCTGGAGGCTGGAGCCGACATTCGCACGGTACAGGAACAGCTGGGGCACACAGATGTGAAGACGACTGAAATCTATACCCATGTACTCAAGCGGGGAGCACATGGGGTTAGGAGTCCGTTCAGTGATCTGGACTCCTTGCGAAAAAGTTGATTCCCAGCCAGAGCCGCTGGACAGAATCAATCAAGAGTAGCGGGGGCATCAAAGCTGCACTATGGATGGTACTTTCATGCAGATTCAGCGGGATTTGTGCTTCGCTATAAGCGAGCGCACCTTTGGAACCAGTTCGACAGGAACCCGTACAAGCTTGGATTCTGGCTTCTTGTAGTGCGCCTCATCCTCGGCTACCGCTTCAGGTTCCGATTGCTTCTCGTATTTGGTTGCAAGCGACGCTACGCGTTTGGCGCTCCAGCCGACAGGAAGTTTTGCTTTTTTCATAGTTACCGTCTTTTACGACGCATGTAGGCTGTTAGGTAGCCAGGATATTTCCAGTTCAGTTACACCTTCCCGATATACGCCCGCAACCTCGGCGGAAACGTTTTCTTCTGCAGCAGTTTCTGCAGGTCCCATTGCTGGGCGCTGTTGTCGCCACGCAATAATTTCACTTCATCCTTTTCCAGCACGGCGATGGCAATGCCGTCTTCGAACAGGATGCGGTTGCCGCTTTGGTGCGGCACGCGTTTGTCGGGCAACAGCGAGCCGAGCAGGTTGAGTGGATCGGTGGCGTTGATGATGTGGCGCAGTGGCGTGCGCGTAGTCGGGTCACGCTCCTGCGCGTCTTGCCACAGTTTGTGTTGCTTGCGCAGTGCGGCCACGGTGTCGGGCAATGCGAACTGTTCGCCACCCACGCCGCTGATGAAACGGCCGCCTCGGATGTCGCCGCGCAGCTCCATGCGGCGCAGTTTGATCAGCAGTTGCCGCCATGGCGGCACGTTCTGTTCGCGCTCCAGCACTTTGCGGTTGATGACGCCCCAGCG
>CAISOD010000008.1 GCA_903887045.1 uncultured Gammaproteobacteria bacterium
CCGCGGCCTGATCGACTACCTCACCACCGAAGCCCAGCTCGCTGCGGTGCTCGGCCACGAAATCGGCCATATCACTGCCCGTCATTCGGTGCGCCAGAACGCGGCAGCCAAAACGTCGACTGCGCTGAGTGTGGTGGCGGTACTTGCTACCGGCGTTTCGTCGCTGGGGGAAACCGCCAGCCTGTTTGGTGGCGCACTCATCAGCGGTTATGGCCGCGAAATGGAGCTGGAGGCCGATGGTCTGGGCGCCGAATACCTGGTGAAGGCAGGCTACGACGCCAACGCCATGGTGGAAGTCATAGAAGTGCTGAAGAGCCAGGAAGACTTCATGAAGAAGAATTCCAACAAGGCGCCGGCCTACCACGGCCTGTTTGCCTCGCATCCGCGCAACGACACCCGCTTGCAGCAGGCGGTGGCACAAAGCGCCAGCATACAGACAACTCCACAGACTGCCGTTGACCCGGCGGCGTTCCGCGAAGCCACTACCGGCCTGCTGGTAGGCCCTTCCCTGCAGAACATGACAGGCGCTGAAGCCCGTAACCGCTATTACCAGACCTTGCTCAGCTATACGCTGGTATTGCCGGATGCGTGGACGGTGGCAGAAACCACCACCACCATGACAGCCACTGCGCCCACCGACGTTGACGGAACACTGAAAGTAGAAGTGCAGCGGCTGCAGCAGAATGTCGAGCCGCGATTGTTCATTCGTGATGTGCTGAAGATCCCCGATCTGCAACAAGCGGAAGAGCTGCGGCAATTCGGGCTCGACGGTTACACCGGTCTGCACCCCACCACCCAGGAACGCATTGCCGTGGTGTATTACAACCGCCGCGCTTTCTTGTTCACCGGCAATTCAAGCAATGAAGCGCTGAAAACCGCGCTGCTGACCAGCATCAAGAGCTTCCGCCCGATTGCCCGCAATGAAGGCGTGTTTGCCGACCCGATGAAGATCACCTGGGTCCAGGCCGATGGCCGCACACGCTATGGCGAGCTGGCCAAACAAACGCGCCTGACCGAAGCCCCCGAGGACATGCTGCGACTGATGAACGGCGACTATCCTACCGGCGAACCAGAGGCCGGCCAGTGGATCAAAGTAGTCAACTGACCCCCTTGGGTGAGCGGGATGTCGCTGCTTCAGATCTCGCCGGCAAGGCTCATGGCCAGGACAACCAAAAACACCATGACGCCACTCAAGGCGACGACCAACATCGTAAAATTGCGTTGCAATGTATTCACGAGCGTTCTTCTCTTGTTAACAATGACAGCGGCAGTATCAACACCGGCCACGCCAACGGCATTGATTCGCGTCAAGGCCCGTGAAATTTTCCGCGCCGGACCTGGCGTGTGATGCACCCCTGCCCCCACTGCCAGCAGCCGACTTTTTCCACCGCACGCAAAGTACTGCTGCTATGGCTGGGTCCCGGGCTCTGCAGCGCCTGCAACAAACCAGCCTTCATCCCGCTCCGCAACGTTGCCATCGCGGTGTTCGCGTGGGTGATACTCAGCTGGTTGCTGATCGCGACTACGTTCTACATGCGCAATGTGCTGTTCCTGCTCGGCTCGATTCCCGCCGCCATGCTGGCGATTGATCTTTGGTTGGTGCGGGCGCCATTGGCGGGCGATCTGGACGACGACATTCAGCATTGAGATCAATGTACGTCGCGTTCACCGCTCACGGTAGTGGCCG
>CAISOD010000009.1 GCA_903887045.1 uncultured Gammaproteobacteria bacterium
GGCCTCAAATTACTGAGCTTCAGTGCCGGCTTCAGTATCGGCGGCGACCCCATCGCGTTCCAGCTGGTCAGCGAAGACCCGGCCCAGCTCACTGCCGCCGCCGGTGAACTCGAAGCCCGTCTGCGCACTTACTCGGGCTTGATCAACATTCGCAACGAAGCCGTCAGCAACAAGGATGAACTGCGTCTCGCCATCAAACCGCAAGCCGAAGTCATGGGCCTCACCCTCAACGACATCAGCAGCCAGGTGCGCAATGCGTTCTATGGCGCGCAGGCACAACGCATGCAGCGTGGTGATGACGAAGTGCGGGTGATGGTGCGTTACCCTGAAGAAGAGCGCGTCTCCATCGGTGATCTGGAAGACATGGTCATCCGCACTGCCAACAGCGATCTGGTGCCGTTCGATACTGTCGCTGAATTCAGTCAACAGCCTGGATATGCGCGCATCAATCGGGTGGAAGGTGAACGCTCGGTAGCGATCGGTGCCGACATCATCGAATCAGCGGTGGAGCCGGGCGAAGTGCTGCGTGATCTCGACGAAAACTTTTTTCCCGCGCTGTTCCAGCGTTATCCGGCTGTGAATGCGCGTACCGATGGCGGCACTTCCGAACAGGCATCCATCATCCAGGACATGGTGCGCGGCATGCTGTCGGCGGTATTCGGGGTTTACGCGCTGCTGGCGATTCCGCTCAAGTCCTACACGCAGCCGCTGATCATCATGGGCGTGATTCCTTTCGGCATCATCGGCGCTGTGTTCGGCCACTGGCTGCTGGATATCCCGCTCAACTTCTTGTCGCTGCTCGGCATCATTGCTCTCACAGGCGTGGTGGTAAACGACAGTATCGTGGTGGTGGATTTCGTGAATCAGGCAAGAGCGGAAGGCATGCGAAGCCTTGAGGCCGTGATGCAGGCCGGCGCCCAGCGCTTCCGCGCCATCATGCTGACCTCGCTCACGACGTTCTTTGGCTTGGTTCCCATCATTGCGGAAACCAGTATGCAGGCGCAGTTCCTGATCCCGATGGCAACGTCGCTGGCATTCGGCATCGTGTTCTCCACCACCATCACGCTGTTCCTGATTCCCTCGCTGTACATGATTCTTGAAGACATCAAGGGCAAAAGTGCGGAGATTGATGCGCAGTTGGCAGCTGACCCGATGCCAGTCTGATCCGGCATCCTTGGAACTGCACAGTCGGGTTGAGCTGCGGCTGCCTTGTTTCGGCATGTCAGCATCAAGCGCAGCACTGCGGCGGGAAAGCATCCCCATGAACGGGTTGAATGTTGGCTGCAAACAAAACCATGACAGTGCAGCAACTAGAAATAACTTGCCGCGTGTAAAAATCTTCAATGATTGAACTATCTTTGGGCGTAACTTTACACCGCAAGGAGAAATGCCATGCTGATTCACTCTAACAGAGTATTGATGGGAGCGTTGCTGGCGCTGTGTACCTCACTGGTGGTCATGCCCGGCTACTCCGCAGCGCCGGATCTTGATCTGCGCTACGAGACCTTTACGCTGCCGAATGGCTTGCGTGTGCTTGTGCATGAGGATCGCAAGGCTCCGCTGGTGGCGGTAAGTGTGTGGTACCACGTCGGGTCCAAAAATGAACCGGCAGGCAAGACCGGCTTCGCTCACCTGTTCGAGCACTTGATGTTCAATGGCAGTGAGAACTACGACGGTGAGTGGTTTGAACCCATGCAGCAAGTGGGAGCCACCGGCCTCAACGGCACCACCTGGCTTGATCGCACCAACTACTTCGAGACTGTTCCCACGCCTGCACTTGATCTGGCCTTGTGGATGGAATCCGATCGCATGGGTCATTTGCTGGGAGCGGTGACGCAGGAGAAACTGGATAACCAGCGCGGCGTCGTGCAGAACGAAAAGCGTCAGGGCGACAACGAGCCCTATGGTCGCGTCAATTACAACCTCTATGAAGGCATTTTTCCGCCGGAACACCCCTATCACCATTCAACCATCGGTTCGATGGACGACTTGAACGCTGCTTCGCTGGCCGACGTGCAGCAATGGTTCCGCGATTACTACGGCCCCAACAACGCCGTGTTGTCGCTTGCGGGTGATATCGATCTCGCCACTGCGAAAGAGAAAGTCGAGCGCTATTTCGGCGATATAGCAGCCGGCCCGGAAGTGGATGCTGTCGAAGAGTGGGTGCCAATCAAAGCCGGCAATACCAGCGAAACCCAATACGATGAGGTACCGGCGGTGTTGGCGAATCGCGCCTGGGTCGTGCCACCGCGCCATACGCGCGAACGCGCTTTGCTCGATCTGGCGGCCGCCATCATCGGCAATGGCCGCAACTCGCGGCTTTACGTCGATCTGGTGTATCAAAAGCAGCAAGCGGCTTCTGTCAGCGTAGCGGTGACGCCTTTCCAGTTGGCCTCTGTGTTCGATCTGTCTGTCAATTTGAACCCGGGCCAGGCACCAGCTGTCGCGACCGCAGCGATTGACCGCATTCTGGCCGAGTTCATCGCCAACGGCCCCAGCGAGGAGGAATTGGCGCGCGTAGTGGCAGGTATCAACGGCACTACCGTGCGAGGGCTTGAGCAGGTGGGTGGTTTCAGCGGCAAAGCGGCACAGCTGGCAGAAGGGCTGCTTTATGCCGGCGATCCGCTGTTCATAAACACCTATCTGCAGTGGATCAACAGCGCTACCACCCAGGAAGTGCGGGAAGTCGCTGCCACCTGGCTGTCGCGTGGCTGGCATCAGGTCAACGTGGTGCCGAATCGCAGTTTCACCAACATGACCAGTGGAGTAGACCGTTCTGCCGGGCTGCCAGCCATCCCGACACAATTGCCAACACTGACGTTCCCGCCGATACAGACGGCCACGCTCGACAACGGCATCGAGGTGGTGCTGGCCGAGCGCCATACGATGCCGCTGGTGGCCATGACGATGACCTTTGACGCCGGCTTTGCCGCCGATGCCGGTGGCAAACTCGGCGTCGCGTCCTTCACAGCGGCCATGCTCGACAAGGGCACTGCTACCCGTAGCGCATTGGAGATCGCGGCCGAAGCCGAGCGTTTGTCTGCGCAAGTAAATGCGGGTGCCAATGTCGACGAATCCTTTGTGACACTGAACGCGTTGACTGCGAATCTGCCGGGCTCGCTTGCCCTGTGGTCCGATTTGATCATGAACGCCGCCTTTGCCGACGAGGAGCTGGAACGTCTGCGGCAACAGCGAATCACCGCCATCGCCCAGGAAAAAGCGCAACCAGAGCGACTGGGGCTGAGGTTGTTGCCACCCGTGCTGTACGGACCAGGTCATGCCTATGGCGTACCGCTTTCAGGTACCGGTACTGTCGAGTCAACCAGGTCCATCGGCCGCACGGATCTGTTGGACTTCCGCCAAAATTGGTTGCGACCGGACAAGGCGCGTCTGTTCATCAGTGGTGACACAACGCTGGACACCATAGTGCCGTTGCTGAACCAAGCCTTTGCCGACTGGCAGACCCCATCGACTCCTGCGCCTGTGAAGAATGTCGCCGTCGTGACACAGGAACAGGGTCGCCGTCTGATCCTGATTGATAAACCCGATTCGCCGCAGTCATTCATTCTGGCCGGGCATTTGTTGCCGGGCTTGGGCAGCGAACGTGATCTGGCCATTGATGCGATGAACGGCGTGCTCGGAGGCACCTTTACCGCTCGAATCAATATGAACCTGCGCGAGGAAAAAGGCTGGTCCTATGGGGCCAATACCCAGCTGCAAGGAGCGCGGGGACAGCGGCTGTTTCTGGTCAACGCGCCGGTACAGACTGATCGCACCGGTGAATCGCTGCGTGAGCTGGTCAACGAACTGGATGCCATCCAAAGCGAACGTCCCGTTAGCGACCAGGAAATGACGCGCGTCATCAATGGACTGACACGCGCGCTGCCGGGCAACTATGAAACCTCACAAGCCGTGCTCAACAGCCTGGTCAGTTCAGCGCGCTATGGGCGACCGCTCGATTTCGCTGCCCACCTGACCGAGAACTACCAGGCTTTGCAGTTGAACGATTTGCAGAGCGCGGCTGTCGATCTGGTCGATAGTGACAAGCTGGTCTGGATCGTAGTTGGTGATCTGTCCCGCATTCGCAGTCAGATCGAAGCACTCGACATGGGTCCGATCGAAATCTGGAATGATGATGGTGAGCCCGTCACGCCGTAGTGACGGACAGCAGTCCTGCTTCAGCCCGCGCGCACTGCCGCAAACGCTTGCGCAACCCTGGTTGCCTGCTTCTGCGCCAGTGCGGCAAAGTTCAAGCGGGCATTCGGCAGCATGAAGAGTCCGAACTCGTTTTCCAGACGCAGCTGTTGCGCTGGCGACACCGGCAGGCAGGAGAACATGCCTTTCTGACGCTCCATGAAGGAGGCATCAAAACCGGGTACTGCAAGTTCGACTTCCCGCCGCAACAGCTGGCGCAGCGAATGAATACGCGAGCGCACAGCATCGAGTTCCTCACGCCACAGGCGGCTCAGAGCGGCATCCTCCAGAATGGTCGCAATCAATTGCGCGCCATGATCAGGCGGCATGAAGTAGTTGGCGCGAATACGGTCCCGCAGCAGCACCCGCAGCTTGTCGGCTTCCTGCGGGTTGTCATGCAACAGGGCGAGAAGCCCCGCGCGATCACGGTAAATACCGAACGATTTTGATGACGACACCACCAGGATCATTTGCGGCACGGCAGCCGCCATCAGACGCAGCCCTGCAACATCGGCTTCGATGCCGTCGCCAAAGCCCTGATAGGCCAGGTCCAC
>CAISOD010000010.1 GCA_903887045.1 uncultured Gammaproteobacteria bacterium
GATTCCACCGACGTAAAGACCAATCATGCTTCCGCGATGGGCTTTGATGTCGCCTCGACGAGCTGCAAGATAAGCCTCAGGAGCACTATACAGTGCCAAAAGGCTGAATAAATGTATGAATCCGAAATGTCCGAGAAACCTCGGACCGACCTGAGCCGGCATAAAGAGCGTAGTCAGTCCGGTTGCGATCATCAGCAGGAGATAAACCCGGCCAAGCGCCTTGTGAGTCGGCGACCCTTTTCGCCGCAACAGCAAGAATGTGCCGAGGAGAAATGCAGGCACTATTGTCGCTAGATGGAGCAAGGAAAGTTGCTCGTATGTCATGGCAGAAAGGTCCCGAGATAGGTGTCAGCGAGATCGGTGTCAGAGTCACATCTGTCTGAATTGCGATTCTGACACAAAATTCACTGGCTCCGGATTTCCGATCAACCAATGATCTCATTCAACCCATCTATGACGTGAGCGAGCTCCTGCTGGTCGATGTTGCCAATTCTCTTGCCGATGCGTTCGGTAGATAGCGTGCGAATCTGGCTGATCTTCACCCATGAACGTTTGGGCAATTTCGATTTCTGCAGCTCATGGGTAAGCGGAAAGCCTGCGCGCTGATCCTGGCTTGTAAGCGCCATGGCAATCACAGTTCCGGATCGCTCGTTGAAGATGTCCTGACTCAGGATCAGCACCGGACGCTCGCCCGATTGCTCGTTGCCAATCGTTGGATTCAGGTTGGCCCAACGAATCTCGCCTCTCAATATTTTGGCCATGCTGCCAGCTCCTCCGACAATCCCTCGTCAGCCAAAGCCTTCTCAAATGCAGGATCAAGCTTGGCACATTCCTCGGCCAGACGACTGCGCTCAAGGCGCTCGAGCTTTTCCTGCACAGCTTCCTGGATGGCGCGGCTTCTATTGCTGAATACCTTGCGTTTCACCAACGCATCAACCTTGGCAAGCACACCTTCTTCTATGGTGATGGCTACTTTTGTCTGGCTCATGATGGTGGCTCCGCGTGGTATGATGAATCATCATACTTGCTGGAATGTCTGGAATACAAGGCTGGGCGTTGAATCACGTTCTTCCAGAAAGTTGCCCAGCAATGACTACAACATAGTAGGTGCAGGCTATTTTTTCCCGGATTTTTGTCTGGCCAATCCAGATCGCGATGTGACGGCCTACTCTCGCTCCTTAGGGTTCAGACACAGCCCTTCAAGATTTACCGTCGGTTTTGGACAGCTCGGGCCGCTCTTTAGTTGTTCTTCCGTGTAATGTACGTCCGCAGTCAAATGAACCGGATAAGTGGTCGTGCCCAGACCAAACTCAACGGTGTAACTGCCCTCATGTAGATTCGAGTTGAGTACCCCAACCTCCATTTGTACCAAATGGCCATCGTCGTCTCCCAACCAGATCTCAGTCGCTTCTGAAGACGCTACGATGATCAGATTCCGGTATGTGTTACCACTTGCGTGCATGGTTATGGCGACTCTGGCACCTAATTCGACGGTGAGCGCCGTTCGAACCGCTCCGCCTGTTTGTCCACGGCATCCATCAACTCCTGAATGGCGTTAACCTCGGCCTCTTCGAACAGAGGCTCTCCACATTGGGTGCAGACCCATGCGGGCACGCTATCAAGGCTGACATGCGCACCCTGTCTGTCGAAGCGGAATGGCGCGGTCTCCCTCACCATGTTTCCCTGGCAATACAGACATTTCATCGTTTGCGTCTCTTAGAGTCACATCTGAATTACGACTCTGACACACAATTCACAATTTGCGACCACCTCAATCTCGAGTAACAGCAGTCAAGTTCATCGTTACCAGCACGCCGGGCCTGGGCAGTTCGTTCACGCCAATCACTGTGCGTGCCGGCAAGTGATTCCCCATCATCTCCACATAAGCACGATTCATATCATCGAAGTCCTGCATGTGCTTCAGGAAGATGTTCACGTGGATTATGTGGCCCAAGTCAGAACCGACTGATTCAAGCATCACCCTGAACGACTGCAGAATCTGCTTCGCCTGCGAGTAGATGTCCGGCCCGGCCAAACGGCCCGTTGCCGGATCAACACCTGCTGTGCCGCCGATACTAAGGAACGGCCCAACCCTGGCTATATGGTTGTAGGGGCCGATGGGTGTTGGAGTATTGGGAGGGGTGGAAGTTTCGACGGTGTGGGGCATGTTGTTCCTCTTCGGTTTCCCGTGAATTGTTTGGCCGATCCTTCAAATGCCTACTATGTTGGAGCAATGCGGCGCGTCTACGAGAGGCAATGCAGCTGCATTGCCCAATATAATGCAAGTGCATTACAATCCCGGCATGGCACTCAAGCAGGAGCAAGCCTCATGGCTGCCCGTTCCCGGTTCGAAGTCGAATCCACACTGACCGACCGCTACCAAACCACAGTACCCGAGACAGTGCGCCGCGCGCTCAAGCTCGGCAAGCGCGACAAGATCCACTACACCATCCGGCAGGATGGCGAAGTGGTGCTGACCCGTGCTCAAGAAACCACAGACGATCCGGTGCTGGGTCAGTTCCTGGGCTTCCTTGCGCAAGACATCGCCAACAACCCGCGCCAGCTGCGCAGCTTCGACAAGAAGCTGGTGGATCGCATCAATAAATTGGTGGGGGATAAGGATGTCGATCTTGATCAACCACTGTCGGAAGACGATGACTAACCCGCGGAGAATTCAGTGCCATGGTGGTAAACGGATGGACCCTCTTCGCACATCCGCTGTTTCTTCAGCAGCTGGAGACGCTGACCAAGGACGTTGAAAAGCTGCGCCGCAAAGATCCTGCGGGGTATGCAAGCAGGAATGCCACCAAACGGCTGATTGCAATCCGCAAACTGGTATTCGAAATCATTCCGCAAGAGCCGGGCCGGCCGGAGTACCGCCAGGGCATGACGCTTGGCGATCAGTACAAACATTGGCACCGCGCCAAATTCTTCCAGCAGTATCGCCTGTTCTTCCGCTATCACACCCAGAGCCGGATCATTGCTTATGCGTGGGTGAACGATGAATCAACGAAGCGCGCGTACGGCAGCGTTGACGATGCTTACCTGGTGTTCGGCAAGATGCTGAAAAATGGCAATCCGCCGGATGATTGGCAGCAGTTGCTGAAGCAGATCAAAAAGCTTGAAGCAGACACTTAAGTCTCGGAGATCGGTGTCAGAGTCACCTCTGAATTGCGACTCTGACACGCAATTCATCACCGCAACCCCTTGCGAATCACCAGTTTCAAGCCCGACCACTCCTCACTCACCGCGCACATTGATGTCGACCAGGCCCAGTGGCAGCGCCACCGCACGGATGCTGGTTGGCGACGCTGGGTAGACTGATAGAACTGCAATAGTTGCTGATGGGAAAACTGACCATCTACCAAGATTGCCAATCCCCTCATCCAATTGACTGTGCCTTGAAAGGCAAACCGCGGTTTCGGCTGATCGGTGTGAGTGAAAAGTTTTTTCAGAAGCCACATGGCTGGCACCAAGAGAAACAGCACTTCATAAAAAAGGCCCTTCCAGGCCTTTTAACATCTATTCGAAGGCGGCTCCTTATTACACTGCGCTGAAAACAGGTTTTCTCCCATCCCTCTGAATTTCCTGTCCACCCGCTCTCCCTGCAGGTATGCGCAATGCAATAAAAAGCCGCCCGCCTGAAACAGTCAGGACTAAAGCGCCGAGCCGTTACACCAACTCAAACCCCATCTTCCTCATCGGCAATTCGCGAATGCGTTTGCCCGTTGCCGCAAACACCGCATTACAAAACGCCGGCAACAGTGGCGCCTGACCGGGTTCACCCACACCACCCCAGAAGCCGCCAGTCGGTGCCAGTACCACTTCTACCTTCGGCATCTCGCTCATGCGCAGCACGCGGTAGTCGTGGAAGTTGGCTTGTTGTACGCGGCCGCGGTCGATGCTGATCTCGCCCCACATCGCAGCGCTCAGTGCCCACACGGTGGCGCCTTGCAGCTGGGCTTGGATGTTGTCGGGGTTCACCACGTGGCCGCTGTTGATGCCTTGCACGATGCGGTGCACCTTGATGCCGCCGGCGTCGTTGACGCTGAGTTCCACTACTGCA
>CAISOD010000011.1 GCA_903887045.1 uncultured Gammaproteobacteria bacterium
CCGGCCTCAACGGCAAAACCGGCGGCCAGGTGGAGTACACCGCGACAACGGCAGACATCGACAAAGAACGTACCGTCACCGTGCAGTTCACTGCGATGAACAACGGTGACATGAGTTGGGAGTTTCACCCGATGCAGAATCAGATTGACGTGCATCCGGGTGAGCTGAATGAAGTGAAGTTTTTTGCCCACAATCCGACGGCAACGCGGGTGATAGGACAGGCAGTACCGAGTGTTTCGCCGTCAGTCGGTGCGGATTTCCTGCATAAGACCGAATGTTTCTGTTTTACCCAGCAGGTGCTGGAAGCTGGCGAGAGTATTGAAATGCCAGTGCGCTTCTTTGTTGATAAAGTCTTACCGACGGGTGTGCACAAGCTGACGCTGTCGTATACGTTGTTCGATGTGACGCAGAATTTTGCCGGCGCACCACAGCTGATGGCCAAGTAGCAGTACCGTAAAGAGTTGTATTCAAAGTTGTATTGAAAAGGGTTGAACACCATGGCAACACCAACCAAGCCCAACAACGTCAACGGCGTAGACCTGCCCTATTACGTGCCGGACCAGTCGAAATTTCCGATAGTGGCCTCCTTCGGCCTGTGGCTGATGGTTTATGGCCTCGGCAGCACACTGAATGATGTCAAAGCCGATACCAGCGCCACCGTGTCGACGTGGACCGCTTTCATCGGCTTTTTCATCCTCGGCAGCGTGCTGTACAACTGGTTCGCCACCCAGATCCGTGAGAATCATGCCGGCATGGCCGGCCCGCAGCTGAAGCGTTCCTACGTGCTCGGCATGTACTGGTTCATCTTCTCTGAAGTGATGTTCTTCAGTGCTTTCTTCGGCGCGCTCTTCTACGTGCGCAACCTCTCTGTGCCGTGGCTGGGCGGTGAAGGTGACAAAGGTGTTTCCAACATGCTGTGGGAAGGTTTCCAGGGCACGTGGCCAGTGATCAGCAACCCGAATCCGGAACTGTTCGAGAACCCGGAGCAGTCGATGGCATGGCCTGGTTTCAGCGGAATGGCTCATTACCTGCCACTATGGAACACCATCCTGCTGCTGAGCTCATCGGTTACCGTGCACATCGCGCATACCGCGCTGAAGAACCAGAACCGCAAGCAGCTGACAATCTGGCTGGGCCTGACGGTACTGCTCGGCATCGTGTTCCTGTTCCTGCAGGCCGAGGAATACGCCGAAGCCTATGGTGAACTCGGCCTGACGCTGGACTCCGGTATCTACGGCTCCACCTTCTTTCTGCTGACCGGCTTCCATGGATTCCACGTAACCCTCGGTGCTTTCATGCTGGCAGTGATGTGGTTCCGGGTACTCAAAGGTCATTTCAAGCCGGAAGACCATTTCGGATTCGAAGCCGCTTCATGGTACTGGCACTTTGTCGATGTGGTCTGGGTTGGATTGTTCTGCTTCGTCTACTTGCTCTGAGCAATAAAGTAAGCTGCAGTAATAAAATGCGCGATACCTCGTATCGCGCATTTTTGCTTTAAGGGTTGGCTTGTTGCGTGGCGGTCGGCTGCCGGTTATGCCACGGGGCATTGAGACCCAATTGGCCGCTCATCACGCCATAGATGATTGTGATCATCAGCAGGATGGCAAGCGTAATACGTACACCCAGTGCGTAGAGTGTGCGCTTGGTTGAACCCTGGTCCTTGAAGAAAAACACTGCGCCGCTGAACAGGCTGGCGACGATGGCGATCAGCAGCACCACGATAATGACTTTCAGCATGACGATTCCACGGCAGTTCGGGTGGAAGTCAGGGTAACGATGATCGCAACCGCGTACAACAGAATGCGCCGCTTCCGCGCTGACTGGAAGCTGACGCTGCTGACAGCAGTGCTGCTGCCAATGATGTTGAGTCTCGGTTTCTGGCAATTGCGGCGCGAAGCAGAAAAGCTTGAGCTGCAAGCCGCGTGGGATGCGCGTCAGGTGGAGACGCCGGTTGCGCTGTCAACAGTCGACACTGCAGAAGACCAGCAGTATCGCCAGGTGCACGCGCGTGGCCATTTCGACAACACTCACGTGTTCCTGCTCGACAATCGCACCTACCAGGGAAAAGTGGGTTATGAAGTGATCGTGCCGCTGATGACGGATGAAGGCACAGTGGCACTGGTAAATCGCGGTTGGCAGCCGCTCGGTGTCAGCCGCGCTGAGTTGCCACTGGTTGCCCCGATCGAAGGCAGCGTGATGATTGCAGCCAGCATTTACCAGCCAGTAGGTGAAGCGTTCCTGCTTGGCAGTGAACTCGAAACCGGCGGCTGGCCCAAAGTAATACAAGAACTTGATCCGCCAAGGCTGGCAGCGCTGGCAGGCTATATCGACAAGGCGAAGGTGTTTCCGTATTCGTTGCGGCTGAGTGAAGCGGCCCCGGGAGCACTGATCCGCTACTGGCCAGTGATCAGTACAACGCCGGAGAAACATCGCGGCTATGCAGTACAGTGGTTCCTGATGGCAACGGCCCTGCTTTCGCTGTATCTCTATTACAGTACCCGCGCCGAATCCACAGACAATAGCCGATAGACAACACCAGACAGGCCAAGAACATGGATCGCAACAAAATCAAACTGACCATCATCCTGCTGGCAATCACCGTACCTATCAGCCTGGCCACACTGCTGTACCAGTTCAGCATCAACAAAGGCAATATCGGCACCACAAGCAAAGGCACCCTGGTGATTCCGGTGCTCGATATCGCCGAGCTGCAACTCACCGATGCCGGCGGCAAGCCTGCGTACCAAAGCTTCGA
>CAISOD010000012.1 GCA_903887045.1 uncultured Gammaproteobacteria bacterium
CCCACCACCGGCTGGCTCACCAGCGGCGGCAACCTCTACAACCAGCGCTTCTCGCCGCTGGCACAAATCAACAAGAGCAACATTACGCAGCTGAAGGCCGAGTGGCAGATCCATCTCGACAGCGGCCTCGGCCCGCAACACAGCGGCCAGGGCGAACCCGTGGTGCACGACGGCGTCATCTATCACGTCACTGGCCAGAACGATGTGTTTGCCATCAGTGTCGATAGCGGCGAGATTTTGTGGAAGTACCAACCTGCGCTCGACCCGAGCGGCGTAGTGGTGTGCTGCGGCTGGGCGGTGCGCGGCCTCGCGCTGGGTGAAGGTCTTGTGTTCATTCCACGCCTCGATGCGCACTTGCTCGCACTCGATCAGAAGACCGGCGCGGTAGTGTGGGATGTCGAAGTGGCGCAGCCGGCAGAGGGTTACAGCATCACCGGCGCTCCGCGCTATTTCAACGGCCGCGTTTACAGCGGCGTCGCCGGTGGCGAATACCAGACGCGCGGCAGCATGCAGGCCTTCGACGCCAGGACCGGTGCGCACCAGTGGACCTTCAACACCGTGCCCGGCCCCGGCGAATTCGGCCACGACAGCTGGCCGGCCGACAACGATTCGTGGAAATACGGCGGCGCACCGATCTGGCAGACAGCAGCCTTCGATCCTGAGCTCAACATGCTGTACTTCAGCACCGGCAATGCTTCGCCCGATCTCAACGGCAACTTGCGCAAGGGCGACAACCTGTTCACCGTTTCCATCGTGGCGCTCGATGCCACTACTGGCGAATACCGCTGGCACTTCCAGGAAACCAGACACGATATCTGGGACTACGACGCTTCCAGCCCGGTAGTGTTGTTCGATGTCGAGAAAGACGGCGTGCTGCGCAAAGGCCTGTCGCAGATTTCCAAGAGTGGCTATTTGTTCATTCTCGACCGCACCACTGGTCAGGGCCTGACACCGATCATCGACACACCAGTGCCGCAGCTGGAAGAACAATTCACCGCCGCTACGCAACCGATTCCGCAGGGCGACTCCATGATCAATCACTGTATTGATCAAGCGCCCGAAGGCTGGACGCTGGTGAACAACGGCTGCACCTATACACCTTTCGGCCGCGAGCCGGTGTTGTACGCGCCGCTCTCTGGCTCCAACTGGCAACCGACTGCCTACGATCCTCGCCTTGGCCATTTGTTTCTGTGCGCCAGTGAAAGCGTAGGCGGCGCCGTGATGAAGGATTGGAAGCCGGAAGAAATCGGCCAGCAAACCGGCCAGATGATTTACGGCGGCGCGTTCCAGCTTCCGCGCGGAACTCCGCGCCACTCGTATCAGATTGCCGTTGATGTACGCACCCACAACATCGTGTGGAAGTTCGAATCCACTGTCGGCTGCAGCACTGGCGCCACTGTCACCGCCGGCGATCTGCTGTTGATAGGCCGCAGCGACGGCAAGCTGCATGCATTCGATGCAGCCAACGGCAACGAACTGTGGAGCTTCCAGCTCGACGCACCACCAGTACCAAGCCCGGTGGTGTTTGAACACAAGGGCAAGCAGAAAATCCTGTTGTTCGCCGGTGGCAGCCTGTTCGCCGGCGGTGGCCGCAGCGACAGCATGTGGTTGCTCTCACTCGACGGCACCCTCGGTGAAGCCCAACAAGTCTCCGCCGCCACCCCGCCGCCCTCGATTAATCTCGACAGCGATCCCGAGCCACTGCCGCTGCTGGCACTGCCCGACACTGCAGTGGATCTCGTGCGCGGCAAAGAAATCTACGACAGCATCTGCCTAGCCTGCCACGGCGAAGACGGCCAGGGCGGCCATGCCGAAGGTGGACCCATCCCGAAAGACACCGCGCTGGATGCGATCTTTACCAAGGCCAATCGCGGTAGCGACAAGATGCCGGCGTTCGCCAATCTGTTCACACCGGCGGAGTTGAAGAGTGTGGCGGAGTATGTAAGGGAGACGGTGCTGCGCTAACGGTTTGCGTTGGCAGAATGAGCACTTACGCCATCATCGACTTTGAAACCACTGGTCTCAGCCCGGCCATGGGCGATCGTGCGACCGAGATTGCGGCGGTAGTGGTCAGCAATGGCGATATCGTTGGCCGCTACCAGAGTCTGATCAATCCCCAACGCCCGATTCCAGCTTTCGTGCAGAGCCTGACCGGCATCACAGACAGCATGGTGCGTAGAGCGCCGGAAGCGCCGCAGGTCATGCGCGAGCTGTTCAAGCTGATAGGCGACGTGCCGCTGATCGCCCACAACGCCGCCTTCGACAAACAGTTTCTGGACGCGGAATACCAGCGCGCCGGGCTGCGGCGGCGCACTGAGTTCGCCTGCTCCATGCTAGTGGCCCGGCGGCTGTATCCGAACTTCGCCAACCACAAGCTGGGCGATCTGGTGCGCCAGTTGAGGCTACCAAGCTCGGGCGTTTACCACCGCGCCATGGCTGATGCAGAGATGACAGCTCACCTGCTTGCCCGCATGGTGACTGACCTCAATACTCAGGGCCTGCCCACGGTCACACACCAGCTGCTTTGTGAGCTTCAGCGTGTACCCAGGTACAGCGTGAACAACTTCATCAAAAGGCAGCTGCGATAAACGACGGAGCCAGCGCAAGCACGCCTCGTCAGCGTGACGCTGGCAATCATGGCGTAAACCGATTGCTTGCCGATGCGTTCTCCAGTTGGGGGCTTTCCCCCGACAAATACAGAGAACAACAATGAAAATTACACGTTTTTGGCTTCCCCTGATTACCACAGCCTGCCTCTGCACTCCGGTGCTGGCGCAACCTCCTGGTGGTGATGTTCGCGGCTTTGCTCCACCCAGCTTCGCCGACATCGACAAAGACAAAGACGGCAAAGTGGTGAAGGAAGAGCTCTCTGGTTTCTTTGCATCACGGTTGCCACCGGGTGGTGGTCCCGGTGGCGGTGGCGGACAGCGTCCTCCACAGTAACGATGCCGAGCGGCCAATCCTGTTCGACAAATGCAATGTCACAGATCGAGATGGAGTCTAGAATCCCCAGCCGTTACTCTCGATAGCAGGAACCCCCATGCGCCCCATCACCATCAACAAAACCCCGGTAGAACTTTTCAAGATCCTCAAATTCGAAGGCCTCGTCGACAGTGGCGGTGGTGCCAAGGCTGCGATCGAGCAGGGTCTGGTGAAGGTGAATGGCGAGGTGGAAACCCGCAAACGCAAGCAGATTGTGGCGGGTGACAAGATCGAATTTGGCGGCAACAATTTCGTTATCGTGTTTGAAGGATAGCCGCAGCAGCGCTGTACCAAACATAGAACAACCACCATAGAACAACCACCATAGAACAACCACAAGATAACCATAAAACAACAAGAACCGGAGAATCCGCATGGTCCGTCAGTTTCGCTTGTCTGCATTGGCTCTGATGTTGGTCGCCGCTGTTGGCGCCACAGTGGCCACATCGCTCTATGCGGCGGATCAACCCGCCGGCCCACCGCGCCCCAACTTCCAGATTCGTCCCATCACCGGCGACCTCTATCGTTCCGGCAACGGCACCTGGCACTCCATTTTTCTGGTGACACCAGCGGGCATCATCCTCGCCGATCCACTCAATGTGGCACACGCCACCTGGCTGAAGGAGGAACTGGCGAAGCGTTTCAATGTGCCGGTGAAATATGTGATCTACAGTCACAGCCATTGGGATCACGTGGAAGGCGCGGCGCTATTCAAGGACACCGCCACCATCGTTGCCTATGAAGGCCTGCGCGCCAACATGGATGGCCGTTATCCCAACATGCCGGGCGACATGATCGACCGCAACGGCAACGGCAATTTCGACAAGG
>CAISOD010000013.1 GCA_903887045.1 uncultured Gammaproteobacteria bacterium
CGCCTGTGGTCCAGCATGGCGCTCGCCGCCGGTGCTGCTGCGCTGATTCTGGTGCTGTTCGTATTGCCGGCCGAATACGGCATTGATGTCACTGGTGTTGGCAATGCGCTGGGGCTCAATCAATTGGCAGCTGCGCCAACCAAAACCATCGCAGTCACCGACATCATCGGCGGCAACGAACAATTGCGGGAAGTGGCGATACCCGACGCCGGCGACCCGACGCCGCTGCCGAATCCCGCCGTATTCCAGAATGAAACCAAGGCTCCGGAAACCCGCACCTTGCAGGTAGTGATTCCGCCCGAAGCCGAAACCGAAGTGAAAGTGAAGATGCAGGCCGGCAAGGTAGTGGTGTTTTCGTGGCAGACCGACATGGGGCTGCTCTATGTCGATCACCACGGCCATGATCCATCGTTCGGCCCCGACTTCTTCGTGCGCTACGTGGAAGAACAGGAAATTGCCGGCGGTACCGGCTCCTTGACCGCACCCTTCACCGGCGAACACGGCTGGTACTGGCTGAACTTCAACGAATATCCGGTAACCGTGACGGTAACCATAACCGGTTACTTCGATGAAGTGATCGACTACGGCATTTTCTGAAACCGGGGTGCCCCCTGCCGGTTTTCCGCTAGAATCCCAGTCCCATAACAACAAAGGCACCCTGTTTGTGGACATTCTGTTGCTGTTCGGCCTGATTTTGCTGAACGGACTGTTCGCCATGACCGAAATGTCGCTGGTCACCGCCAAGCGCAACCGCCTGCAGCGACTGGCTGATGCCGGCGACAAATCCGCCGCCATCGCCATCGAACTCGGGGAAGACCCCACCCGTTTCATGTCGACAGTACAGATCGGCATCACCGCCATCGGCGTGTTCAACGGCATCGTCGGTGAGGAAGCCTTCGCCGGGCCGCTGGCGCTGTACCTGACATCGGTCGGCATGGATGCAGAGGTCAGCAGCCGCGTTGCCACCGCCTTTGTCGTCGTCATCATCACCTATCTCACCATCGTGCTCGGCGAACTGGTGCCCAAACGCATCGGCCAGAACGGGGCGGAACGCATCGCCCGCCATGTCGCGCGGCCTATTTCACTGTTGGCCACGCTGTCGCGACCCTTTGTGATATTGCTGACCAGATCGACCAACGCCGTGCTGCGGCTGCTGGGCGCCCGCCCCACCAGCGATGCCGAACTCACCGAGGAAGACATCCACGCCATGCTGCACGAGGGCTCCGAAAGCGGCCTTATCGAGAAGCAGGAACACGACATGGTGCGCAAGGTGTTCCGGCTGGAAGACCGCCTTGTCACCACGCTGATGACTCCACGCGGCGACATTGATTTTCTTGATACCGAAGACTCGGTGGAACACAACATCGAAAAGGTGCTCACCAACAACCACACGCTTTACCCGGTATGTGACGGCAGCCTTGACCATCTGCGCGGCTTGATCAGCGCGAAGGCATTGCTGAAGCTGAGCATGGAGAACAACCTCGCCAATCTGGCTGCCGAAGTACAACCCGGCGTGTTCCTGCCCGAATCGATGACCGGCATGCAACTGCTGGAACACTTCCGCAACACCGGCGAGCAGATGGTGTTCGTCGTCAACGAATACGGCGAAGTGCTCGGTCTCGTCACCCAGCAGAACCTGTTGGAAGCACTGGTAGGCGAATTCCACGCACCGGCTGATCCGCATGACACCTGGGCCGTGCAGCGTGAAGACGGCTCATGGCTGCTCGATGGTTTGATCCCCATCCATGAACTGAAGGACCGACTGCAGCTCAAGAGCGTGCCCGAGGAAGAAAAGAGCCACTACAACACGCTCAGCGGCATGATGATGTGGCTGCTGGGCAACGTGCCGAAAACCGGCGCCATCTGCCATTGGCAGGGCTGGAAGCTGGAAGTGATCGACATGGACGGCAACCGGCTCGACAAGGTGCTGGCCACCTGGCAGTCGCTGGACGACGGCTCCGGCTGAAAGCCCTGTTTTTGCTGTGGCCTCTGTTGTGGTTTCAGTTGTGATTTCTGCTGCAGTTTTTGCCCCGACCGGACTCGCCATGCTTGGGTGGCTCGGGTATAACACGACCACTGACGCCCATTGCGACAAGCACTTCTCCCATGCAAAAAAAAGCCGGCAAGACCATCAGGGCC
>CAISOD010000014.1 GCA_903887045.1 uncultured Gammaproteobacteria bacterium
AAGCGATTGCCCAGCGTCGACGCTGACATACAAATCGTCCCATCAGGAAAATCAGGGATTGGATACAGCGATATCGAATTGGGGTGGAAACAGCCACGCGCGGTTCGCCTGAACGTAGCAGCAGATGACTCTGGCACAAAAGCCACCGGTCGCTACCAACGCAATATCACCCTCGCGCTGGATCATGGCCTAACGCTTAACGACCTGTTTTACCTCAACGTCAACGACGACATGGGTGGCGGCGAGGCCGGCGCTCGAGGCTCCCATGGCTATAGCGGCCACTATTCAATCCCATTGGGTTACTGGCTACTCGGCTTCAATAGCAGCCGTAGCCGATATTTTCAAACTGTCGCTGGCTCGACGCTGACCTACGTTTACAGCGGAGAAAGCAGCAATAGCGACATCAAGCTCAGTCGAGTGGTCTATCGCGATGCCGCGCAAAAGCTAACGCTATCTCTCAAAGGGTGGTTACGAGAATCGCGCAATTACATAGAGGACACCGAGATCCCGATTCAGCGACGACGCATGGCCGGCTGGGAATTTAGCGCCAACCATCGCCGCAACTTCGCAGCAGCAAGCCTTGAATCCACGCTCAACTATCGAGAAGGAACCGGCGCATTCGCCGCAATTCCAGCACCTGAAGAAGGAACCGGACTCGGCACCGCCAGACCACGCCTGCTCCATGCCGAGACGCAATACAACCTGCCCTTCAAAATGGCAGAGCAATCGCTGCAATACAACCTCAGCTTCCGTACCCAAATCGCCGGCACACCGCTAATCGCGCAGGATCGCTTTGCCATTGGTGGACGCTTCTCGGTACGCGGATACAACGGCGAACAAATACTTCTCGCTGAACGCGGATGGCTCGTTCGTAACGACTTGTCGCTATTTTTGGGACAAAGCAGCCAAAGAATTTATGTCGGCCTGGATCACGGCAGCGTCTCCGGAAGGTCGTCGGACGATCTGGTTGGACGTCACCTGACCGGCGCGGTAATAGGCGTGCGCGGGGTGATGTCCACCGCCTCCTGCGATTTCTTCATCGGCGCCCCTGTTAGCAAGCCAGTGGACTTCATCGCACCCAGGCGCGTCGCTGGCTTTTCTCTCAATTGGTCACTCTGATTAATAACTCTGGCCGGAAGGTTAAGGAAACAGTCCGTCATGCACATAAACGCAAAAAACGACACCCGAAAACTCTCCTACGCGAGATTAGCGCTCGTCTACGTGTTGTGCCTTATGTCCGCGTGTCCAACACCATCGTTGGCACAAAGCGTAGCGACAAAGCTGAACCCTTCTGGCAATGGCGGGCAACGTCCCGCTGTGGATACCGCACCGAATGGTGTCCCGGTAGTTCAGATCACAGCGCCCAATTCACGCGGCGTATCCATGAACCAGTGGCAGGCGCTCAGTGTAGGTCCCGAAGGAGTGATCTTCAACAATGGCCTTAACCCCAGCGATACCAAATTGGCTGGCTGGATCGACGGCAATGCCAGACTCAATGGTCGAAGCGCTGGAATCATTGTCAACCAAGTGCTGGGCAGCGAAGCCAGTGCCTTGCGTGGCTTCATGGAAGTTGCCGGGGCGAGAGCCGACCTGATCATCGCCAATCCGAACGGCGTCACCTGCAATGGTTGCGGATTCATCAATGCCAATCGCGGCGTTCTGACCACGGGAACACCGCAGTTCGACGGTGCAGGCGGACTCGCCGGATGGAACGTCGGTAGCGGCCGCATCAGTATTGAAGGCAGTGGATTGAACGCCTATGGCGCAAGCTACACCGACATTCTCGCCAGAGCCGTGCAAGTCAATGCCGGAATCTATGCCAATAAACTCAATGTCATCACTGGCGCCTATCAGCTGGATTACGCCAGCCTCACCGCCGACCCAAACTCCAGCCCCATCACAAACGCGATTGCCGCCACCGACAACGCACCTGCTAGCGGATTCAGCCTGGACGTAGCGGCAATTGGTGGCATGTATGCCAACAAGATCCGTCTTATCGGCACAGAGAGCGGTCTTGGAGTAAATCAGGCCGGCACTTTGCAAAGTGCTGGCGATCTGATAATCACTGCAAGTGGCCAATTGCTGCACAGCGGCACCAGTATGGCCGCGAACAATCTAAACATTACCGGCAACACCATCAGCAACAGCGGCAGCATGCTCGCTGGGGGCGATGTGAACCTTGTTGCGAACACACTCACCCAGACTACCGGGGCGCAAATTGCAGCCGGTGTCGATGCAGATGGCAAGCTTACTCAGAACGGAAGCCTCAACCTCAACATCAGCAATAGTCTGAC
>CAISOD010000015.1 GCA_903887045.1 uncultured Gammaproteobacteria bacterium
ATCGGAGCAGTGCCGTCGAAGGCAAAGGTAAGGCACACACTGGTCCCGCTTGCACGGTCTTCACTTTCCACCTGAAGCCGCAGACAGGAGTAAAGGTGTCGCGCGGTGCGCGGCCCGGCGGAGCCTCGCCGCTGGAACAGCGTGAGAATCTCCGTGCGACCACTCGAGCGCCGGCTACCGTGGGTGTAGACGGCATCCTCGGTGAACAGTTCCACCAGAGCCTCAATATCGCCGTGGTCCAGAAAGTGGCAGAAATCCGTGTTGAGGGCTTCCAGCGCCAATCGCGTCTCAAGCAGGTTCAGTCGCTGCGTTTCAGTTGCCATCTGCCCAGTCCTCCTTTCTGCACGCTGACCGGGGAGATCTGTCGACCCAGTCCACTGATTTCGATCTCTATCGGCCCCGGTACCACCTGCAGGTTTGCATGGTGGATGGATTTGCGGGTGGCGGAGGGCTTGAACGCCGTCCCCATGGCGATGACATCACCGGGATGCAGCGTCAAAAAGTGGCTGATGAAGCTGAGCACTTCCGCCACTTTGAAATTGTAGTAACGGGTGCTGTCCTCAGCGACGAGCTCACCACCGACCTTGCAGGAGACATCAAGGTTATCGGGGTCGGCAATATCGTCTGCGGTGACCAACCAGGGTCCCATCGCGCTGAAGGTGTCGCTGCCCTTGTAACGTGCCGCGTAGGAGAGATGCTGTTCAACCCTCTCAAGCTCGGCCGGGTTGTCGGCTTTCGGGTACAAGGCGTAGTAATGAAACCGGTCCTGCGCACGCATGCCATTGCCGGTGATGTCATCGAAGATCGTATAGCCGAACACGTAATCAAGTGCCCGTTCGGGCGCGATTTCGCGTGCCGTTCTGCCGATTACGCAGGCCAGCTCCGGCTCCGGATGCACGCTGCCGTAGTATTCGCGGATCAGCACTGGCTGCTGGTGTGCTACCAGCGAGGAAGCAGGCTTCAGAAAGAATGCCGGGTGTTCCGGCGCGCTGATCTTGCGCGCGTTGCTGGCTGAGTTGTTCATCGCTACTCCGCAAATCTTGCCGGGTGAAGTTACCGGCGGCAGCCAGGTCACTGCCTCGACAGGGATCATCTGCCGGGGCTCGGCTGCTACTGCAAGATACTCGCGGATTGCGGCAAGACCGGCACTGCCGGCGGCGATCAGGCTCTGCATCGACGCGCAAACGGGCAAGGCATCGAGTGGCAGTAGATGGGTGTCGTTCAGCGCGACGCCGACTAGCGTGCGCTGCTGGTACTGGAATGTGGCGAGTTTCATTGCGAGTCCACCTGGGTCAGGAAACGTTGTGTGATTGCGGATCGGCCGCACGGCCAGCTTCGGCTCGCAAGTGGCGGCGCATTATCTTGTTGGATGCTGTGCGGGGCAGCGCAGTGACAGTCCGCAGTTCGGCAATCCGGAACAAGGGGCTGAGTCCTGCCGACAGTTGTTTTTGCAAACGCTGTTGCAACTCTCCGGGCGAGACGGTGGTCAGCGGAAGCGTCACCGCGAAGATGACCAACTGTGACGGTCCGCCCTGGGCTGGAGAAACGGCGATGGCTGCGCATTCCAGCAGCAGCGGATCAACATTGAGTATTCGTTCGATCTCGGCGGAGGCTACCTTGATACCGCCGAGGTTCATGGTGTCGTCGGCGCGCCCGAGCGCACGGTAGTAGTCATTGGGCAGGCGCTGCACCTCATCGCCATGACGACGGAGTCGACGACCGTCGAGGCCACTCGGGGTGCCGGCAAAATACTCGGCAAAGTGATCCCGGCCCAGCAACTCGGTTGAAAGTCCGGGTGAAGTGCCCGCTATGAACAGTTCGCCACTGGAGGCTGGCCGGCCATCGTCATCGAGAATCACACAATCAAGGCCGAGCGCCGGTGTCGAGAACAGCGCCGGGTACGCCGGTTGCAGGAGGGTCTGCGTCAGGTACGCTCCGCCAATTTCGGTGCCGCCGCAATACTCGATGACAGGACGACCGCCGGCCCGCTCCATCAGCCACCGCATATCATCGGCGTTGGAGCACTCACCGGTAGAGGAGAAGCGCCTGATCGCGTGCCAGTCGAGTCCGTCTATGCAACTGCTCGCCCGCCATGCCTTCACAAGGCTCGGGACCAGTCCCAGCAACGAAACGCGGCGCTGCTGCACGAAGCTGGCGAATGCCCTGCCGGTAGGAGCCCCTTCGAACAGCGCCAGGGTTGCGCCGTTGATGAGCGTGGCGCAGATCAGCCAGGGTCCCATCATCCAGCCAGGGCTGGTGGGCCAGGCAACAATGTCCCCTGGACGGATGTCGTGGTGGCAGTGGCCGTCCATCGCGCATTTCAGCGGTGTGGTATGGGTCCAGGGGATCGCCTTGGGTGCGGCGGTAGTGCCCGATGAGAACAGAATGTTGATGTGCGCATTGGCAGGACGTATCACTGCACCAGTTGCTTCCGCAGCGGGCAGGAATTGCTGCCAGCAGAGATCACCCGGGCGCAGATCGGCGGTGGTGAATTGCGGGTCACGCGGCACGACGATGCAGCGCGGCGGCGCGACCTCGAGCAATTTTCGATACAGGGGGTGCCGCTGGTTGCCGCGCAGGATCTGGTCCTGCGTCAGTACCAGCCGGCAAGTGATCATTTGCAGTCGGGTCGCAATCTCTGAGGCGGCGAGGCTGTCGGGGATTGAGACCACCACGCAACCTGCATACACAATCCCGAGCCACGCTGCCACGGCCTCGGGTGTCATGGCCATGACCAGAGCGACATGTTCGCCGGGTTTCATCGACAGTTGTTGCAGGCCCAACGCCACGCGGCGGGTCAGGGACTGCAAGTCGTGATAGCTCCACTCGGTGGTGTGTCCATCCTCGCGTGTGTGTACCAGAGCCGGGTTGTGTGCTGCGGCCAGCAGGCAGGAGTTCGCGATGTTCAAGGTCGCATCCGGCAGCCAGCGCGCCTGTGCCGGATCATCAGCATTGGCGAGCAGCACCTTCGGTGGTGAGTCGAACTGGATGCCCAGCCGCTGCAGCATGTAGTGCCAGAACTGTTCCGGCTCGCGCACCGACCATGCATGCAGTTCCTCGTAGCGGCTGAATCCAAGTTCCGCCAGCATTACGGCCAGATTGCTGTGCCTGAGCTCGTCGACGCCAGGCTGCCACCCACATGATTGCCCGACATCTGCGATCACGCGCAGCGCTCCACGCACAATGCCAATGCTTCGCCACCGCCGATACAAATAGCGGCGACACCACGTTGTCTGCCAAGCCTTTGCAATGCCGACACCAGCGTCACCACGATGCGCGCTCCGCTGGCCCCGAGCGGGTGGCCAAGTGCGATCGCGCCACCGCAGACATTGAGCTTGTCGTGTGCAATGCCGAGCTCCTGCATGGCAGCCAACGGCACGACCGCGAAGGCCTCATTGATCTCCCACAGATCCACACTGTCCACGCTCCATTGCGCTCTGGCGAGCGCCTGGCGGATGGCGCCGACCGGGGCAGTGGTGAACCATTCCGCTTCGCAAGCGTGGGTTCCCCACGAAACTATTCGGGCCAATGGACGACTCTGCAGTGCAGACGCTGACTCCGCATTTGCCAGCAGCAACGCAGCTGCGCCGTCACTCAGCTGCGAGGCATTTGCCGCCGTGATACTTCCATCCTCGGCAAACGCCGGCTGCAAGGACGGCATACGGGCAAAGTCTGCCCGGGCCGGTCCATCGTCCTCGGTGATCAGCAAGGACTCTCCCTTGCGACTCCTGGTCGCTACGCTCGCCAATTCGGCTGCGAAAAAGTTTTCCTGCTGTGCGCGCAGTGCACGCCTGAAACTCTCTGCTGCATATTCATCCTGCTGCATGCGCGAGAACCGGTAATGCCGCGCACAACGTTCTGCCAGCATTCCCATATGGCAGTCGTGTGTCGCGTCGCGCAGCCCATCATGAATCAGCGAATCCACCAGCATCTGGTTGCCGGTTTGCAATCCGGTGCGAGCGCCTTTCAGCATGAAAGGGGCCTGACTCATGCTCTCCATTCCGCCAGCCAGCACAAAATCCGCCTCACGCGTGGACACCATGCGGGCGCCGTGTATCACAGCCTGCAGGCCGCTGCCGCAAACCTTGTTGATGGATTGAGTGGCGACAGAATCCGGCAACCCGGCCGCAAGCGCGGCCTGGCGGGCTGGCGACTGTCCGAGCCCGGCACTGAGTACATTGCCCAGCAGCACTTCGTTGACGGCGCTTGCAGGCAGCGTGGCCCGGGTGAGAGCGGCATCCATCACTCCCGCACCCAGTTGGGTTGCCGGTATGTTGGCCAGACTGCCGTTGAAGCGGCCGATCGGACTACGGGCAATGGCAACAATCAACGCGTAAGACACTGGGACGACCTTGCAGGAAAGGAAATTGAAATCAGCCAAAAAATAATGTGCGTACGCAATGCAGCCTTATCGTCTGACAAACTGCAATTACCCAATGACGGCCTGTTCCACGCCAAGTGGGCGCCGCACCTTGCTGGTGAGCGGAAACATCGCCAACATATGCGACCGAAAAATCCAAGACAAGCAAAAATATGGCGGGAATTTCGGGATTTTGCGACGCATTGGTTAGGCGATCGTCTATCGTTTCAATAGGTGCATATGTATGGATCGTGAGGTGCTGGCAAGCGGTACCAGATAGTTCATGTTGCAGAAAATTTGCACAGGAAAATTGAAAAAATACGTTATGCTGACAAAAAAACCGCCATAGGGGACCTGCATGATCCGCCAACTCGTTGTAGCCGCCATTGTTGCCGCCGTCACCAGTGTGGTGACGCTGCAATTCATCAAACCGGAGTCGCCTGCAGCAACTGCGTTGGCGGGCCCCGAGCTCGACAATCTCGCCGCGCAGTTGGCAACGCATCCATCGTTGCAGTTGGCATACTCGCCGCTCAAGTTGAATGTCACACAAAAGCACAGCGAAGATGCATGGCTGGCAGGTCTCGGTGCCGACGGCAAACCGCGCCCGGGGCCGGCCGATGACCTCAAGTCGCTGGCACCTGCAGAAAACACCGTGTGTTTTCTTACCGACATGGAAGTTCAACATATCAGCGACCCGAGCGACCAGCTGGCCTGTCGCGTCACTGTTGACGAGTTCACCGGCTACTGGGAGCTGCACGCCACCCAGGGTGACGGCACCGATGCGTCGGTGCGATGCAATGCAATGTGCCTGAGCTGGTAAGCAGCAGATGCCCATATCCAAAACGTCCCACACGGGAGAATCGACCATGAAGCACCTCAAAACCCTGATGTTCAGTTTTCTTGCCAGCCTGTGCATGGCCGGCAATTTGTTGGCCCACCACAATACCCAGACCGAGTATGGCGCCTTCGATGCAGCGACGATCGTTGTTGAAGGCACCATCGGGCGCGTGATGTGGGGTAACCCGCATGTAGGTATCGAGATCATCACCACGGGTGGTGATGTGGAGTCCGGCAAAAAGTGGCGGGTGAACAGTCATCCGATACAGATCCAGATCGACCATGGCTTCAGCAAGGAAGAGTTCGTGACTGGTGCCAGCATCAAGATCATCGGTTGGCAGAATCTGCGCGGCCTTCCCACCATTTGGCCCCGTGCCATACAAGTGGGTGACGGCCCGATGAAGTCCAATATGCGGTTCACTGACATGATCGACATTGCCAAAGGTACGTTTACCGGCATGAACATTGTGGCGGCAGCCAACCTCAATGGCTCGCCTACAGCGCGCGCCGGGGAAGCCTACATACCCAAGCTGCGTGAATTGGGGCTGCTGGATGCCAAAGACAACATGATCTGGCCGGCGCCGAAACAATAACGCCGATTCTTTTGCCGAGGACACTTCCCATGCGCAGATTCCGCTTTTCAAAGCCCGCTCTCGCTGTCTGCATCGCAGCGTTGATGGTCAGCCCGCCGCTCTTGGCCCACCACTCGCACGCCACCCTCGACCCGAATGATGTGCGGGTGCTGCGTGGTGTCGTGAAGAAATACAGCTGGAGCATGCCGCATGTTTTCCTGAAGGTCGAAGCGCCGAACCCGGAGGGCAAGCTGGTCGAGTACAGCATCGAGATGCTGCACCCGGCGGCGATGGCGG
>CAISOD010000016.1 GCA_903887045.1 uncultured Gammaproteobacteria bacterium
GATTCTGCATCGGGTGAAACTCCCAACTCATGTCACCGTTGTTCATCGCAGTGAACTGCACGGTGACGGTACGTTCTTTGTCGATGTCTGCCGTTGTCGCGGTGTACTCCACCTGGCCGCCGGTTTTGCCGTTGAGGCCGGTGATTTCACAAAACACGTTGTACAGCGGCACCATGGCAAAACCAAAACCGAACATGCCCACCACTGTGACAGCCAGTTTGGCTACCAGTTTGCCGGTGGAGGTCGTGTGCTGTTGTAGTTTGTTGGTCATCACCCGGAGCGCTCTGCGAGTTGTATCGGCTTACTTGATCGCAGGAGGCGTGCTGAAGGTGTGGTAAGGCGCCGGCGACGGCACTGTCCACTCAAGACCTTCGGCGCCTTCCCAGACTTCGGCCGTAGCTTTCTTGCCGCCCATCACGGTTTTCACCACGATGAACAGGAATAGCAGCTGGCTGAAGCCGAAGATAAAGGCACCTACAGACGACACCATGTTGAAGTCGGCGAACTGCAGCGCGTAGTCGGGGATGCGGCGCGGCATACCGGCCAGACCAAGGAAGTGCTGCGGAAAGAACAGTACGTTGATGCCGACGAAAGACAGCCAGAAATGCAGCTTGCCGAGGTTTTCGTCGTACATGTTGCCGGTCCACTTGGGCAGCCAGTAGTAGGCCGCGGCCATGATCGAGAAGATGGCGCCCGGTACCAGTACATAGTGGAAGTGGGCAACCACGAAGTAGGTGTCGTGGTATTGGAAGTCAGCCGGGGCAATGGCCAGCATCAGGCCGGTGAAACCACCGCATGTAAACAGCACGACAAAGGCGATGGCGAACAGCATCGGCGTTTCGAAGCTGATCGAGCCTTTGAACATGGTGGTGATCCAGTTGAACACCTTCACGCCGGTTGGTACTGCGATCAGCATGGTGGCGTACATGAAGAACAGCTCGCCAGCCAGCGGCATGCCAGTGGTGAACATGTGATGCGCCCATACAATGAATGACAGGAAGGCGATCGACGAGGTGGCGTACACCATCGAGTCATAGCCGAACAGACGCTTGCGGGAGAAAGTCGGGATGATCTCTGACACCACACCGAAGGCAGGCAGGATCATGATGTAGACCTCAGGATGCCCGAAGAACCAGAACACGTGCTGGAACAGCACCGGGTCACCGCCGCCGGCAGCGCTGAAGAACGAGGTGCCGAAGTGGATATCGAACAGCATCATCGTGACTACGCCAGCAAGCACGGGCATTACAGCGATAAGCAAGTATGCAGTGATCAACCACGTCCATACGAACAATGGCATCTTCATGTAGGTCATGCCCGGCGCGCGCAGGTTCTGGATGGTGGCGACGATGTTGATCGAACCCATGATCGACGAGGCGCCCATCATGTGAACCGCGAAAATGAAGAGCGTAACCGATTCAGGTGCATAGGTCGTAGACAAAGGCGCATAGAAGGTCCAGCCGAAGTTCGGGGCGCCACTGTCCATGAACAGTGTAGAAGCCAGCATGGTGAAAGCGAACGGCAGGATCCAGAAGCTCCAGTTGTTCATACGCGGCAGCGCCATGTCGGGCGCGCCGATCATCATTGGCACCATCCAGTTGGCGAGCCCGACAAACGCCGGCATCACGGCGCCGAACACCATGACGAGACCGTGCATTGTGGTCATCTGGTTGAAGAAGTTGGGGTCCACGAACTGCAGTCCAGGCTGGAACAGTTCTGCGCGGATCACCAGCGCGAACATGCCGCCCAGCAGGAACATCGCAAAGCTGAACCACAGGTACATCGAGCCGATGTCCTTGTGGTTGGTGGTATAAAACCAGCGGGTAATGCCCGAGGCGGGGCCGTGGTGGTGAGCGTCGTGTCCGGTTGCCATATGACTGACTCCTGCAATTACTGTTTTATCTGGTCTTACTGTGGTCGGGAAAAGGGGTTCTTGCTACGTGTCGGGCGGTTTACTCGCCTTGGGCTGTCACGATGTCGACGGGCTGTACCATGTCGCCGACATTATTGCCCCAGGCGTTACGTTCAAACGTAATGACAGATGCCAGGTCGACGGCACTCAACTGGGCGCCAAATGCGGCCATGGCGGTGCCCGCCTTGCCGTTCAGTACGATACCGATATGGCCCTCTATCGGACCCATGGCGATGGCGCTGCCAGCCAGTGCCGGGAACGCCGGTGGCAAGCCCTGGCCATTGGCCTGGTGGCAAGCCATACAATAGGTGTTGTAAACCGTCTGGCCCTGCTCCATCAGCTGGTCCATCGTGAAGGTCTGGCTGGCGGCATCGGCGATACGCTGGGCTGCGGCCTGTTTTTCGGCCAACCAAGCGTCGAATTCGGCCGGCTCCTTCACTTCTACCACTACCGGCATGAAGCCGTGCAGCCGGCCGCAAAGCTCGGTGCACTGGCCGCGATAGATACCGGTCTGCTCAGCAATTACCCACGATTCGTTGACGAAACCCGGGATGGCGTCTTTCTTTACGGCGAAGTCAGGCACCCACCAGGAGTGGATAACGTCGGCCGAGGTCAGCAGGAAGCGTACTTTCTTGTTGGCCGGGATGACCAATGGCTCGTCTACTTCCAACAGGTAGTTCTCGCCTTTTTCGGCGGCGATGCTGTCGGAGAAGTTTTCGTATTGCTCGGCCGGCGTGGCCAGGTTGCTGAAATAGGTCACTTCGGCGCCGTCTTCATTGAGGTAACGGTACTGCCAGCGCCACTGGTAGCCGGTGACCATGATGTCAAGTTCGGATTCGCTGGCATCGTATATCTGGGTCAGGACCCGGGTAGAGGGGATGGCCATGCCGATCAGGATGATGAACGGGATGACGGTCCAGATGATTTCAGCAGTGGTGTTGTGGTGGAAAGTGGCCGGTATGGCGCCCTTGGACTTGCGGTAGGCGATCAGTGAGTAGATCAAGACGCCGTATACCACTACGCCGATCGCCACGCAGATCCAGAAAATCAGCATGTGCAGGCTGTGGGTTTCGCGACTGAGGGCCGTGATGCCCTCCGGCATGTTGAGCTCCCAGGCGGCCAGCAACGACGGCGAAACCAGGCCCAGAGCCACGGCCGACAGTACGCGGCGTAAGCGATGGATACACGAAATTACCGGGGTGAGGGGGTTGGTCGACAACATTGGCAGCATGTGCCATTTCTCCACTGCTTGAAATTATTCGGTACGGCGTGCGGGCGCAGTTGGATTGCCCTGAGGGGGCCAGCCAAACCAGAAAGGAAGATCTGAGCGGACCATGGAGGACCCGGGCCAAAACGAAAGGCGGGGGTGCCAACCAGGAAAGCTTGAAATAACCTTGGCTTACGAACGCACAAACAGGCGGCATTATAGCAATAGCCCGCGACAATTTGTCACTTGCGATATACGGCCTTTGACATGATTTATGTCAACTGTTTCAACCCTGCCCTCAGTACCGGCACGACGTTGTGACTACCGCCGCGTCGCCCGCTAGAATCCAACCATCTTTTCCGTTCCGGACCCGGCCATGACGCTGCGCAGCTTCCTTCACCATGTTCCTACCCTCGGCGCCGATGTATTTGTGGACGCCAGTGCCGTTGTCATTGGCCGCGTGACCCTGGGTGACGACGTATCGGTGTGGCCTCTGGTTACCATTCGCGGCGACGTCAATGACATCACCATCGGCGCCCGTTCCAACGTGCAGGACGGCTCGGTGCTCCACAATACCTCTCCCACCTCAACACCCCCTCTGGGGTACGCTCTCCATATCGGTGCCGACGTAACAATCGGCCACAAGGCTATCCTTCACGGCTGCACGATAGGCGACCGCGTGTTGATCGGCATGGGCGCGATCGTGATGGACGGTGCGGTAGTGCAGGACGATGTGATCGTGGGCGGCGGCAGCGTGGTGTCACCCGGCAAGGTGCTGGAGAGTGGTGGCCTCTACGTGGGTTCGCCGGCAAAGCGGGTGCGCGAATTGAAGCCACAGGAGTACGAGTTCCTGAAGTACAGCGCCGCGCACTATGTGAAGCTGAAAAACCTGCACATGAGTGATTCGAAGGTTATTGGCTGAGCTTCTGCAGTACCGTGCCCGTAGGTGGTCGAATCCCGCGCCACAGCCAAAATGATTCCGCCGCCTGCTCAACCAGCATGCCGAGTCCATCAAGGGATTTGGCTGCGCCGTGTTGGTTAGCCCACTTGCAGAATACGGTGGGTTCCTTTGCGTACATAAGGTCGTAACACCAGGCGCCGGACGCCAGCAAATTAGCGGGCAGGGGCGGCAAGTCACCTTGCAGGCTGGCGGCGGTGGCATTGATGACCCAATCGAATCTTTGGCCTGACAGTGCGCCATAGCCGCATGTGGTTAGTTTGCCCTTGGGCGCGAACAGTTCGGCGAGCTCTTCAGCTTTGCTGACAGTGCGGTTGGCTATACAAATACTTGCCGGCTTTTCATGGAGAAGCGGCAGCAGGATGCCGCGGGTTGCACCGCCAGCACCAAGAATCAGCAAGCG
Organism: uncultured Gammaproteobacteria bacterium; assembly: GCA_903887045.1. Taxonomy (GTDB): domain Bacteria; phylum Pseudomonadota; class Gammaproteobacteria; order Pseudomonadales; family Pseudohongiellaceae; genus CAILUG01. Next base: position 4,481 of record CAISOD010000016.1, read on the forward strand.
CTTACCGGCAAGCGACCCGCCGTGGTTTTGCGTAATGTCGCGCAGCAGGCCGATGCCGTCCGTGTTGTGGCCCTGCAGCCGACCATCGCGCATGAACAACGTATTCACAGCACCAGCGAGTGCCGCCTGCTCGGACTTGTCTTGCGCCAACGCCCACGCTTCCTGTTTGAACGGCACCGTGATGTTGAGACCTTTGCCACCGCTACCGAAGAATGCAGCGATTGCCGGGGCAAACTGTCCGAGCTCAACCAGTAACGCATCGTACACCAGATCCTGCGCCGTGTTGCGCGCGAACTCGGCATGGATGCGTGGTGATTTGCTGTGGGCAACAGGGTTGCCCATGACGGCGTAGCGGTCGGTCATGGTTGTCGGCTTATGAACGTGTAGTTGAAGACGGCAATGCTAGGTGGAAACCAACGCGCTGCCTATGCAGACAGCTTTCAGTCCGCCCACTCGCGAGAGCGGAGGAAATCAGTGTAGAGGCGAGCTTCTTCAGTACCTGGTGCCGGATGATAGTCGTACTCCCAACGCACTTCCGGTGGCAGCGACATCAGAATCGATTCGATGCGGCCAACACCCGACTGCAAGCCGAAGATAGTGCCGCGGTCGAACACCAGATTGAATTCGACATAGCGTCCACGGCGATACTGCTGGAAGCGTTTGTGCTCTTCTGCCCATGGGGTGTCCTTGCGTCTCTCAATGATGGGGACATACGCATCAAGATAGCTGTTGCCGACTGCCTGCAGGTAACTGAAGGTCTTGTCGAAACCCCACTCATTGAGATCATCAAAGAAGAGACCGCCAATTCCGCGGGGTTCGTTGCGGTGTTTCAGGTGGAAGTAGTCGTCGCACCACTGCTTGTGCTCGCGATAGACCTCGTCTCCAAACGGTGCACACGCTTTCTTTGCGGTGTTGTGCCAGTGTTTGCAATCGGCTTCGAAACCGTAGTAAGGCGTCAGGTCATAGCCACCACCAAACCACCACACCGGCTCAACCCCCGGTTTGCTGGCAATAAAGAAGCGCACGTTGGCGTGCGAGGTTGGCACGAAGGGATTACGCGGGTGGATCACCAGTGACACCCCCATCGCTTCGAAGGCGCCGCCTGCAAGATCGGGACGTTTCGCGGTGGCGGCAGGCGGCAACGATTTGCCGAACACGTGCGAAAAATTGACACCGCCTTTTTCGATCACAGCGCCATCACCGATGACGCGGGTGATGCCGGTGCCACCGGTTTCGCGGTCCCATGCATCCGTCCGGAACTTTGCCTTGCCGTCGGCTTTTTCAAGACCGGCGCATATGGAGTCCTGTAAACCCAGCAGATAGTTTTTGACGGCCTGACTATCGATGACGTTATTGCTCACGACTATTCCTTCTGTTTTTTCGTTCAATTATTTCGGCTGAGTATGCCCAGCTGTGCTGATGCCGACCGCAACGGAGCTGAAATTAACGCGAATGCACGGCGGAAAACATTGATCAGGATCAGACCTTTCTCCATCGGACATTGTTTGATCTGCTGGATATTGTCGCATCATCGACGCGCGGGCAAAACATAGCCTTGTGCGCGCAGTTCGACCAAGCCTTGCAGTTCCAGCGCAGTGAGGTGGGGCAGCAATGTCGGCACCTGCTTGCCGCTGCGAACTACCAGTACGTCGAGCGGCACCGGGTCGTAGCCGATGTGGGCCAATAATTCCTTGTCTTGTGCAGACAGCTTTGTGCTGGTGCTGTGCCTGGCTGGAGCAGCTGCCTGCGGTGTTGCGCTCTCGCGCTCCCACGCAACCAGCGCAGGCAACTCCGCAAGAATGTCTTCGATGCTCTCGACAAGGTGCGCACCCTGCCTCAGCAACCGGTGGCATCCACGCGCCAGCGGATTGTTGATAGAGCCCGGGATCGCGAACACTTCGCGGCCCTGTTCTGCGCCGAGCCGGGCCGTAATCAGCGAACCACTCTGCTCGGCCGCTTCGACTACCAACACACCATGCGAAAGTCCGCTGATGATGCGATTGCGTTCGGGGAAGTGCCACGCATCGGCAAGCGCGTCTGGCGGAAACTCAGACACCAACGCTCCACGTTCGACGATCTGCTCTGCCAGTGCGCTATTGCTCTTCGGATAGATCATGTCGACTCCACTGCCGAGCACGGCAATCGTGACGCCGCTCTCTGCAAGCGCACCGCGATGACTTTCAGCATCGACTCCCAACGCAAGCCCGCTGGTGATCTGGTAACCACACTGTACAAGTTCACCCGCAAAGCGATGCGCCAGCCGGCGTCCATCTGCTGTCGGCTTGCGCGAACCGACCATCGCCAACTGCGGCAGATGCAGCACTTCAGCGTTGCCGCGCACAAACAATTGGGGCGGGGGATCAGTGCAGGTAGCCAGCAGTGGCGGGTAGTCGGCACTGCCGAGGGGAATGATTGTGTGACCTGGCGTCTCTCGCCAGCGCATACAGCTGTCTACAAGCTGTCGCAACGATGCATCGACCTTGCCTTGTTGCCAGCCGAGGAACGCCGGCCACGCCGCTGCCGACAGACCCAGTGCCGCCGGCTGACTGTGCGGCAGAGAGCACAGGGCTTCGACAGAGCCTGCCTGTGTCAGCAGTTTGTTGAGGGCGGAAGCGCCAAGCTTCCATGACAGCGTAAGTTGCAGCCAGCGCTGCAGAGCGGAGTGATGCATACAGTTCTTCCCTGAACTTGACTGTCCTGCATTGCAGGACTGTATTTTGGCGCCTGTGGCGCGGCGGTTGCGCTTACGGGGTGATTGCCCTGTCCTTGATGCTGATGCTTTGGCTGGAATCCAGCACCAGTGCAAGACTGGCATGCTCGTATACGCGGTAGATTAGTACGTTGCCGGCATTCTCGCCAGGAAACTCAATCTGGCGATCACCAGTGGCAAGACCGAGCACACGACGCACTCCCTGCATGAAACCGCGTTTGCCCACCCTGTCATCAATGATGACGTCGGGCTTGCGCACCACCAGCACATGACCTGGCTGCAAACCGATACCGCTGCCCTGATTCAGTACGAGGGTGTCGTACTGGCCGCCGATGTCGTGACCACCGCCAATATTGACGATAGCCGCGTCCACCTTGAATGGAGGCGGCTGCGGCAGGTAGGAGGGATCAATTGCCAATGCTTCGCGCGCAATCAGGCGATCGCCAATGCGGGCTTCGAGCTCGGCGCTATTCACCTTCATGATGGCCTTGTCGCCGTTATAGCTGGTGATAGTGGCGGTGCCAATCAGCAAGGATTCGACGCCAAGTACGTCGCGGGTGTCGGGGTCGATGAATTCGCGGCCTTGCCGCACGATATCGTAGGTCACAAGGTTGCTCTGCCAATTGCCGCGGGCCAGTACTTCATCTCCAGTACCGTACAACGTGCGCCCATCGCGCTCGCCGAGCAGGTAGGGAGCATTCTTGTAGGTGTCGGCATCTACCACGGTGGTTTTGCTGAGGAAGGCGTCAATTTTGTCGAGAGGAATCGCCGGGATGGGGCTTAGCAGGGATTCACGTCGCACTTCGGGCGAGCGACGCTCGGTCCGGATACCTGCAACTGGCGTGGTATTGGGCGCAGAAACCACCGCAGTGCTGCCCCCAGTGACGGGAACTGACTGGCCGTCGCTGTTCAATGTCAGTACCGGCTGGCCATCCTGGTACGACAGCGAGATGGTGTCGCCGGGGTAGATTAGATCGGGATTCTGGATCTGCGGGTTGATCTGCCACACCTGCGGCCACAGCCAAGGCTGCTCAAGGAAGCGGGCAGCAATGCCCCACAGGGTGTCGCCCTGCTGCACAGTATAGTTCTGCGGTGAATCGGGCCGCACAGCGATGGCCTCGGCCGCCTGCACGCCAAGCCATACCAGCGAGGCACACAGCGTCAGCAGCACTGCTTTGCTGCCAGTACTCCTGCCCGATTGGAGCCAGTTCATGAAGTTCATTGCCATCGGAAGCTCTCCCGTAGCACGGGCGGATCAACTGACACACCCCTATACTGACCAGCGATACTAACAATAAGTGTTGTATCCATATAGGGTTAGCGCCGGCTATTTAGGTAAGTTGTCAGCATTGGGCATTGGTTCGCGTTTCGTAAGCCAGGTTACGCCTGCCAAGGCAGGGGCCTTTTGGCTTATCATGCCGACAGGATTTTTCGCACAGTTTTACCGCCCATGAGCCTGTTGACCATACTCGAATACCCCGACTTGCGCCTGCGCAAACGGGCCACCGCCATTACTGAAGTGAACGACGCGCTGCGCCGCACCATCGACGACATGTTCGAAACCATGTACGCCGCACCCGGCATCGGGCTGGCTGCCACCCAGGTGGACTTCCACAAGCGCCTGTTGGTGCTCGACGTCTCCGACGAAAAGAACACGCCATTGGTGTTCATCAACCCCGAAATCGAGGTGCTGGACCCGGAGCCGCTCGGCTACGAAGAGGGCTGCCTGTCGGTGCCCGGCTATTACGATCTAGTCACCCGGCCCCGCAAAATCAAGGTAAAGGCGCTCAATCGAAATGGCGAGGCTTTCGAATTGGAGGCGGAAGGTCTACTGGCCGTATGCCTGCAGCACGAAGTGGACCACCTCGACGGCAAGCTGTTTGTGGATTACCTGTCCATCCTCAAGCGCCAGCGCCTGAAGCACAAATTGTTGAAGGAGAAGAAGAAGGACGAACGCGAGGCCAAGGCTGAGTTTTGAACGTCGTTTTGCGCCCTTGGCACGCTACTGCTGACCGCCCACACCCCAGGCCCACGCCATGACTTCCTCGCCACTGCGCATTGTCTTCGCAGGCACTCCCGAGTTCGCAGCTGCCCACCTGGAAGCTTTGATTGCAGGCGGTTTCGAGGTGGTTAGTGCCTACTCACAACCGGATCGCCCGAGTGGCCGCGGCAAGAAGCTGGTGCCGACTCCGGTAAAGGCAGTGGCCGAGCAGCACGGCATTGCCGTCCACCAGCCACTCACGCTGAACGACGCTGATTCACTGGCCCAGCTGGCTGGCCTCAAACCTGAGGTGTTGGTGGTAGTGGCTTATGGCCTGTTGCTGCCACCGGCGGTGTTGGCGCTGCCACGTTACGGCTGCATCAACGTGCATGCCTCGCTACTGCCGCGCTGGCGCGGCGCGGCACCGATTGAGCGCGCCATCCTCGCCAACGATGCTGAAAGCGGGGTCTGCGTCATGCAGATGGAGCAGGGGCTCGACACCGGTCCGGTGCTGCAACGGGTTGCTACTCCGATCAACTCCGACGACAACTCCGCCACCCTCACTACCCGCTTGCAACAGCTCGGCTGCGCCGCCTTGATCGATGTGCTCCATGCATTGCCCGCGGGCACCCTCCGGGCTGAGCCCCAGAATGCCGCGCTCGCCACCTATGCCCGCAAAATGCAAAAGGAAGAAGCACAGATCGATTGGACCCGCTCCGCCGCCGATATCCACAATCAGGTGCGCGCGCTCTTCCCGCGCTCGCCGGCATGGACGCTGCACGACGGCAAACGACTGCGGCTGATCCGTGCGGCTGTGGGCAACGACAGCTGCGATACCCTGCCGGGCACGGTGGTTGAGGTAAGCGCACACTCCATCAAGATCGCTTGTGGCAGCGGAGTGCTGGACGTCTTCGAGGTGCAGATGGAAGGCAAGCCGGCCATGGGCATTGGCAGTTTGTTGAATGGGCATCCGGGGTTCTTCAAGGCCGGTTCCAGGTTTTGAAGATGAGGGCAGGAGTCCACCAACCTGCCTCCTCACCGGTAACGCTATGTTGATCAACGAGCTGATGGCATGACTTCCCCCTACAAAATTTCCGAGCGCCTGCTGGCGGTTCAAATCCTCGGCAGTCTGTTGCAGCAACATGGATCGCTCGCCGGTCTGCTGGATAACAACACTTTGGCAAAGGTCCAGAGTCCTGCACTGTTGCAGGAGCTTTGCTATGGCGTGTGCCGCTGGTATCCGCGCCTGCAGTTCTACCTGCAGCAGCTGCTCGACAAGCCGCTGCGCAGCAAGGATCTGGATGTGCAATGCCTGCTGCTGGTGTCGCTGTACCAGTTGTTGTTCATGCGTACTCCCGACCACGCCACTGTCAACGAGAGTGTGGCCGCAGTGGAAACCCTCGGCAAAAGCTGGGCGAAAGCATTGGTCAACGCCGTGCTGCGCAAGGCTCAGCGGGAACAAGCAGATCTGAATGCGCTGGCCGAGCGCGACTACAGCGTGTGGTATGCGCATCCCGAGTGGCTGCTGAACCAATTGAAGAAAGACTGGCCGCAGGATTACCGCACCCTGCTCGACGGCAACAACCAGCGGGCGCCGATGACACTGCGGGTGAATGCACGCCAGGCCACCCGTGAGCAAGCGCTTGGCCTGCTCACCAGCGCCGGTGTTGCAGTGAAGCCCGGAGCATTGTCGCCGTATTCACTCTACCTGGCGCAGCCGATGGATGCGGTGGTGATCCCCGGCTTTGTCGAAGGTCTCGTCAGTGTGCAGGACGAAGCTTCGCAACTGGTGGCGTCGCTGCTGCCGCTGGCTACAAATCTGCGGGTGCTTGATGCCTGCGCTGCTCCCGGCGGCAAAACCTGTGCATTGCTGGAAGCAGAACCGACGCTGCAGGTGCTGGCGCTCGACAACGAAGCGCGGCGGCTGCCACGCATCACGCAGAATCTCGAACGCCTCGGGCTTTATGCAGAAGTGCGTTGTGCCGACATCACACGAACGCCCTCTGCAGAGTTCGGCCACTTCGATCGCATCCTGCTCGACGTGCCGTGCTCGGCCACCGGGGTGATCCGCCGGCATCCGGATATCAAGGTGCTGCGCACACCGGCTGAAGTTGAGAATCTGGTGCAGAAGCAGCGGGCGTTACTGGAGTCGGCATGGCCGTTGTTGAACGCTGGTGGCTATCTGCTTTACTCGACATGCTCGTTGCTGAAAGCCGAAAACAGTAAGCAGATTTTGCAGTTCCTGTCGGCGCATGCTGACGCTGAACACATTGCGTTGGAAGTTGCTGGCACTCTAGCGTGCGATGCCGGTATCCAGTTGCCGCCGCAAACCGGTGGCCCCGATGGCTTCTTCTATGCACTGCTGCGCAAGAGCCTCGATTGAAAGTGGGTTGAGAGAGTGGTCAGCGGATATACGGCGACGGCTTGCCGTCCGGCTGGCGCTTGAAGCGTTTGTATTCCCACTGGTACTGCGCCGGCGCTTCCCGCACCACGCTTTCGATGCTGCGGTTGAGCGCGGCGAGTGATTCGGTGAGATCGCTGGCGTAGATCGCCGGGTCAGGTGCGCGAAACACGATGCCGAAACCACTGCCTTCGCGACGCGCATAACCGATCACTACCCGGGCGCCAGTCTTTTGCTGCAGCCGATTGAACAGTGTCATCGTGAGCGCCGGCACGCCAAACAACGGCGCGAATTCGCCGCCACTGGCCGGAGGTACCTGATCAGGCAGGATGCCAACGATCTCGCCGGCCCGCAGCGCCTTGAGCAGTTCGGCCACTCCCCGGTTGTCGGTGTTCACCATGCGGGCACCAGCACGACTGCGGGCACGGAAGATCAGGCGATCCAGTGCCTTCGACTCCGGCGCCTGATACAACTGGCTGCTCTGGCCGCAGCCACACACGTTCAGGTACAGCCCGAAGATTTCCCAGTTACCGAGATGGGGCGCCAGCACCAGCACGCCCTTGTTTTCAGCCTTGGCTGCCTGCAGCAGGCCCAAGCCATCGACATGTGTCACCAGTTCGAGTGTGCGCGAAGCCTCCCACAGCCACAC
>CAISOD010000017.1 GCA_903887045.1 uncultured Gammaproteobacteria bacterium
CTGTGGTCATGCGGCGGCCTGAGTGGATTGACTGGTGACGCTATTATCGCCGCTACTGCGCCGCAGCGTCAGGCACCACCGCGCCGTCCTGCCCGCTTGCATCCAGCGCTGCTCTCACCCGGCCGCTCGCCTTCATTGCTTCCACGAACAGGCCCACATAGTCGGCACCGCCGGGCGTTCGTGTGTTGGGTACAGCAATGCCCTGGCCCATCTGCATGAAGCGATCGTCGAGTACACGTAATGCCTTATCGTCGCGCGCGGCATCCACCAGGGCCTGACGCACACCGCCTGCCGCGTCGGCATCGCCTGCCTTGAACGCGGCGATCGCTTGCGCAGAAGTGGACAGCCGCAGCAGCGAGGCACGCTGCAGGTTGCGGGTCAGATACAGGTCATAGGCGGCGCCGCTACCCACCGCGATGCTTACGCCGTCCCGATCGAGATCGGCGATGTCAGCAAAAGCAGAGTCAGTGCGCACGAGGTAAGTGCCGTCGATGTACACGTAGGGCTGCGAGAAGCGGACTTTTTCAGCGCGCTCGGGTTCTATTGCGAGAAAGGCTATATCCCACTCACCACGCTCCACCGCATCGAACACCATGCCGGCGGAAAGGTAGGTGACCAAATCCAGCGGCACACCAAGTTGTGCAGCCAGTTCATTGGCAAGCACCACGCTTACGCCGGTCAATTCGCCACTGGCAGGATCACGCTGGGCCAGTACGCCGTTGCCGAGGTTGATGGCGGCACGCAAGCGTCCGCCCGGAGCCAGACTCGCCGCAGCTTCGGTTGCCGCCACGGTCTGCGCTTCGCCGGCGGCAGCGAAGCCGCACTGCAGCATGGCTATCGTTGCCAGCCCCAGCACCCTTGAGAAAAACGATCGGTACATTGTCCACCCCGTCACGGCAAGCAAGCCTTACCCGCAGACTTCCAGTAATACACCATGTCCAACCTGCGTAAAAGCGCGGCACTCTGCATAGCTTGACTGATGACTGCCAGCGGCGTTATCTGGTGGCGCAGGCCAAGGTAGACCATATAAACCACCCACAGGGGAACAACATGGAACGAAGAGAACTGCTGGCTATATCAAGTGTTGTATCAGGCGCCGCGCTGCTGCTGAGCGGCGGCCGCACACAAGCACAATCCGCCACCACCACCGAAAGCGTTGAAGCCAGGGTAGTGCGTGTTTTCGCTACCGCCGACGGCGGCTCGCGCGTGGAGGAGCTCATCATCTCGCCCAACGCCAAGCCGGTGGATATCACCAGCATGACAGCGAGCGTTTATCGCGGCACCGGTGCCACAGCGCCGGATTGGCACACAGCGCCGCGCAAGCAGTTCGCGATCAACATGTCGGGTGCGCTCGAAGTCGAGCTCACCGACGGCACCCGCCGCCGAATCGCCAGCGATCTCGTGTTCCTCGAAGATCTCACCGGCAAAGGCCATGTCACCCGCGCGCTGGGGCCGATCACCAATGTGTTTCTGCAGGTGCCGGACGACTTTGACGTTGTCGCCTGGGCCAGTGGCAGCTGATTCATTTGCTGTAGTAGAGAGCCTGGAAAAAGGCGCTGCTTCTGTCTGGCAGTTCGACGATGTCGACAGCGTGTCCACGCCTCGCGAACTACTGTGCCCAACCCTCGCGACTAACTGGCGTGGTGCTACCGGCTGTTCCGGTAACAGGAAGGTGACCTTGGCCTGGCCTGCCACCGTGGTTCTGCCAGTGGTTGGAAACGTTGCGTCGCGCTCGTCGGAGTAAGGCGACTCGATACGCTGGCCACCGACGTAGAACACTCCCATCGATTGCAGACGCAAGGGCGGCGCTTCCTGCTCAGCTGTGGCAGCGCGCGCTGGCGTTGAGGCAACCAGCCCAAGGATCAAGCTGGTGAGAACCAGCTTGTTCACCACATCAGGCTTCATGCGGGCAGCTCACCAAAGACGGTGTCGCCCTGTTGAGCCAGTCGCTGCAATTGTGGCTCGGCTCCACGTTGCCAGTTTGGCAAGCGGAAGGCGGCGCGGTACTTCAGTGGCGGTCCTTCCGCGCCATGGTGGGTATTGCGGCTTTCGGCATCAAATCCGAGCAGATCCACCTGGACGTCGGCGGCACCAACATGCGCTATTCCATAACCCAGAATGCGGGTGTCGATCATGTGCATCGCAGGATTCGGATTGCTCTTCACTGCGAGAGCCTGGGTCAGATCGTTGGTGTCGGCCATTACCTGGGCAGCACGCGTGCCATGCCTGAACAACACGTTGAGGTTGGCCATGACCCCGGCTTTACCCTCGGCAGTTGCAGCGCGATAACTGTTCAACTGGGGAATGCCCATCGCGCTGAACACCTGTCCCTGGGTATCTGCCCGCGTTGCCATTGCCATGCACGTGGCCGCAAAGTCAGCCAGCACGAAGTGTGGATTCGGCGAAAGATAATCGTCGGCCACCAGTGACACTGCATGCAGATGGCGATCACCGGACAAGGAAAACACATTGGTGATTCCCTGATCGCGGATGAACGCCATCAGTTCATTGCGTTCATTGGGGAAGCCGTCCCAATTGTCACCAGGCCACATCACGGCATCGTCGCGCTTGGGATCCATTGCCGAGTAATCAACATTGAAGTGCTGAACCGGCAAGGGGCTGCCCCAGATTTTCCAGCGGGCGGTGCTGGCCTGCAGCGAGTCTTTGAACCACTGCTTTTGTCGGGCTCCCAGCATGGTCACCGGTGGAGAGTCGCGGCGCGAGTTGGGTACAGTCTGGCCATTGATGACCAGTGTTGCGGGTGGATTACCGTTCATGTACTCCCGGCCTGCGGCAAATTTCATCACCGCCTCGTAAGGCAAACCACGATCCGGGTTGAGTGCAGATTCACCGTCGCCAATGAAGCTGGTGCCGATTTCCGGCGTGCCGGCCGGGCTGCGATAGGTACGCTGATCAGTAAGGATCAGCTCCATGTTGGCGCCCCAACGCAAGGAGCGGTAGATAGTCATCGATTGCAGGGCGGCGAGCGTGTTGGCTTCGGTAGCGAGGAAGTTGTCGTCGAAGGCGGCGACGGGCGTGTCCTCAACTTCCACCGTCTGGAAATCACTGGCATGGGCTGCTACGCCTGTCACCGGGGCAGACTCTGTGAGTATCGCCGGCACATACTCGAACCAGGCCTGGTTCGCCTGCAATTTGCGGGAGGGTCTGGCCACATCACCGGTGAAAGTCTGCCAGGCATCGTCGCCGTACTCGTGGTCGTCCCATACATGGACGAACGGGAAAAGTGCGCGCGCTTCCTGCAGGTCGGGATCCGACAAGTAATCGCGATAGAGACTGCGGTAATCGGCCAGCGTGGTAGCCAGCCGCGTTCCGCGCGGACCGGGCAGGGCATCGGCGGCGAAGGGTGTCACTACCTTGGGTCTGCCGTCGGTATAGCGCGGTGGCTCAGCGTCGGGGTCCGGCACATTCTCGTAGATGAAATCACCCAGATGCAGGATGAAATCCACACGCGTTGCTGCGTCCTTGCCCTCGCTGTTGATCAGATGGCGGTAAGTGTTGAAGAAACCCGCTTGCAGCGAGTTGCAGCAGAGGAATGCAATGTTGACCGCTTTGTCGGTGTCGGGTGTTGGTGCTGTCCAGGTTCTGCCGATACGGCTGGAGGCGCCGTCGTCGGCACGGAAGCGGTAGTAATACACGGTATCGCTGTTCAGTGAGGAGACCAACACGCGAACCGTATGGTCGCTGGCCGCAGTGGCTTGCAAGCTGCGCTCCAACACCAAAGTCCGGAAATCAGCAGACTCCGAAACCTGCACAACAAGCGCTACGTTGCTGCTGCCTTGCGCCGGCAATGCTCTTGTCCATAACAGTATGGCATCTGGTTGCGGATCTGCCGATGCCACGCCTTGCGGAAAGCGTTCCGTCACAATCCGGATTGTTGTTGCGCCTGTTGTTGCTTCTGCAGTGGCAGCGTTGGCTGGCGAGTTCATGGCATCGAACGCATAGGTGCCTATCAACACACCCGAGAGCTGCAAGAATTTTCTGCGCAGTGCATCCATCAATAATCTCCTGTTGCTTTTCAAGCTTGTTGCAAGCGTGAGCGGAGCCGGGAAACTAATGATCAATGGACCGCGAGTAAAATATGTGAATGCTTATGAAAGGCATTCATACCTACCTTGGTTGCTGTGCAAGCCGGGCCTTATGTACAGTTTGTTGCATCCAAAAAACCAACAGGAGACTAAAGCCATGCTTGCCAACCTGATCATCAAATCCATCAGCAACCAACTGCGAAGCCGCATTAACCGCCTCGTGACATCGACGCTGTTGTCTGCCTTGCTCGGAGCACTGTTGCTGCAACCGGTGCAGGCTGCCGAAGCCATCGACCGTCAGGGTGAGGCACGGCTGTTCTACACCACCATCAAGATTCCGGCGAATGCCGAGCAACTCTACGTCAGCGGCGCAGGCGCCTCTGCCAAGGCCGATGGCAGCTGGGGCAACATGGAGGAACAAACGGTCGATATTTTCACCAAGTTCAAGGCCACGCTGGAGCAGCAGGGCTGGTCACTGGGCGACATCATCCAGGTGCGGGTATTCGCAGTGGCGAACAAGGATGGCACGCTGGATTTCGATGGCTTCAACCGCGGCTATCTGCAGTTCTTCGGCACGGCGCAGAATCCGGCCAAGCCGGTGCGCTCCTTCGTGCAGGTGGCGGCGCTGGTGAATCCCAACTGGTTGGTGGAAGTCGAAATCCGCGCCGCCCGCGTGACGTGACCTTGTAGTTCGCGACGCTACCCGCTCAAAGAAAATTGTTGGGCCAGATCATGGTCCGCCACATGTGGGAACTCGCGGAGTCGTCATGCCCGAGTCCCTCCGGTGGCTGGCGGAAATTGCGCGCAACCAGATCCTCGAAGAAATCCGGGCTCACTTCCTGCGCTACGTCGTCGAAGAAGTAGATGTCGTACATCGTCACCAGTCGTGCCGTCATGTACCACTTGTGGCCTTTCGCGTACTCGGCATCGCGGCGTATGTAGGCCGGCACCTGATAGTCAGGTCCGAAAAAGCGGTCATAGCTCTTGGGATACTGGTAGCCCACGTCCGGGTCGGCGAAGTAGCGCAGGCTTTGGTGATACTTCACTGCCCAGGCAACTTCTGCGTCCACGTAGGGCGCCACCAGTTGGGCACCCCAATATCCATGGTCCGGCCGCAGCAGGCAGCCGTTGGAAATGTCGTGCAGCAAACACGCCATCACCAGGGTCTCGCTTCGACCGTCGTCGAAGGCACGCTTGGCGGCGCCCAGCAGGTGGCGCACCGTGATGTCGCCAAAGCGGTAGCGATAAAAATCCAGCAGCGTTGGCTTTTCCGGCATGCGCGGCAGCGCCGGATTGTCACCCATCATGAACACATGCGTGTCGTCCATTTTTGCCACCAGCTCGCCTTCGGGGTCGGGTGTGTTGGTGCCAATGCGCCCGATGGGTGAGGGCAGGATCATCCGTTCACAACCGGATTGTGGCCAGGGTCTGTCGTTTTGCATCAAAGCGTTCTCCACATGGAAAATTGAAGAGGGGTGTTGCACTCCCGTGTTTGCAGCTCGCAGGCCCGCGCGCGCAGCCGTCGGCTGATTGGGCGTGTCAGGTGCCGGCGTGCTTGCCGGGCACCCATCCGCCATCGGCCAAGGTGCGTTCGGCAACTTTGCGTGGCAGTGCTTCGAGCTCGGTGGCCATGGTGTCGTTCCACCGATTCAGAAAACCGAACAAGGCAACGGAGGCGACGATCTCGACGATCTGACCTTCGTCAAAATATTCAGCCAATGCCGCGAAATCTTCCGGGCTCGCTTCATTGGGCAACAGCCCCGAATGGTAGGCCAGCCGCAGCGCGGCCCGTTCGGCGTCTGTGAACAGCGGACTGGTCTCGAATTCCCACACGGCGGCAATCCGCTCATCGGCAACCTTGTAGATGCTCGACAGATTTGCCATGTGCGACTGACAGTAACGACAACCTGCGCCAACGCTGCACACCAGTGAAATCAGCATCTTCAATTCCGTCGGCACGCTGCCTTCGTAAAGAATGGCCTGGTTCAGTGCACCGAAGCGTTTGGCGATCTCGGGGCGGCGCGCCATCGTGCGGATACTGTTGGGCACGAAGCCGCGCGTGCGCGCATAGTGCGCCATCATGTCGACCAGCGGCGCGTCGGCAATCTCGTGTTGTTCAAGCGGTCGCAGGTGCGCCATGGCAGCGGACTCCGTGTTGTTGAAGAAGCAGGGGAGGATGTGGATTGCGCAGTTTCAGGTTGGTGCCGGACTGCGTGGAGCCAACCCGCCATGGCAGACGTACTTGGTGACCAGATAGTCGTCCATGCCGAGGTAGGAGCCTTCGCGTCCCATACCGGATTGTTTGACGCCGCCGAAAGGCGCCACTGCAGTACTGATCAGTCCGGTATTGACGCCGACCATGCCGTATTCGAGAGCCTCTGAGGTCCGCCATATCCTTGCGTGATCGCGGCTGTACAGATAGGCGGCCAGGCCGAACTCGGTGTCGTTGGCCATGGCAATTGCTTCGGCTTCGGTACTGAAGCGGAATAGCGGGGCCACCGGGCCGAACACTTCGTCCTTCGCTATGCGTGCCGTGCCACTGACGTTGGCCAGCAAGGTAGGCTCGTACCAGGTTCCACCCAGCGCATGACGCTTGCCGCCAGCCAGCACCCGCGCGCCTTTGGCAACAGCATCTGCTACCAGATCTTCGACCTTGGCGAGCGCAGCGGCGTCGATCAGCGGACCGAGGTTTACGTCTGGCGCAAGGCCGTTGCCGGTTTTCAGTCCCGCCATTGCCTGCGCCAACAGTGCGGCGAACTGGTCATGCACGCCGTCCTGTACCAGCACGCGGTTGGCGCACACACAGGTCTGCCCGGTATTGCGGAACTTGGCGATCAACAGGCCGCTGACTGCGGCATCAAGATCAGCGTCGTCGAATACGATGAAGGGAGCATTGCCACCAAGTTCCAGCGAGAGTTTCTTGAGGCTGGGTGCGCATTGGGCAGCGAGTATCCGTCCGACTTCAGTGCTGCCGGTGAAGGTCAGTTTGCGCACTCGCACATCGGCAGTCAGCTCCGCGCCGATTGTGCGTGCAGGGCCGGTCAAGAGTTGCAGCACACCTGACGGGATGCCGGCACGTTCGGCCAGTACCATCATCGCCAACGCTGTCAGCGGGGTCTGTGCCGCCGGTTTTACCAGCATGGTGCAGCCGGCTGCCAGGGCGGGTGCAACCTTGCGGGTAATCATGGCTGCCGGAAAATTCCACGGCGTAATGGCTGCGCACACGCCCACTGGTTCCTTCGACACCAGAATGCGTTTGTCCGGCCACGGTGAGGGAATGAGGCTGCCATAATTGCGGCGCGCTTCTTCGGCAAACCATTCCACATAGGAAGCTGCGTAGGCGATCTCGGCGCGCGCCTCGGCCAGCGGCTTGCCCTGTTCGCTGGTCATCACCAGTGCGAGGTCCTCCTGATGACTCATCAACAACTGGTACCAGCGACGCAACAGCGCTCCCCGCTCCTCACCGGTACGCGCACGCCACAGGGGCAGGGCAGCCTGCGCAGCGTCAATCGCGCGTCTGGTCTCGGCGACACCCAGCGCGGGCACTGTCGCCAGCACCTGACCGGTTGCCGGGTTGCGCACATCCATCGTGCTGCCGTCGTCGGCGCCGGTCC
>CAISOD010000018.1 GCA_903887045.1 uncultured Gammaproteobacteria bacterium
CTTCAGCGTTTGGGCAGCATGCGCAGCAAGGTGTTGTCGCGCAGAAAATGGTGATGGAAGATCGCCGCCGCTGTGTGCACGCCTATCAGTGCGTAACCGAAGGTGCCGATGACCTCGTGAACTTCCTTCACCTGGTCGGCAAACCCGCTGTCTGCCGCAGTCAACGCTGGCAGCGGGATGCCGAGGAAGACGACATCATGGCCTTCGGCACTCAGCAGCAGCCAGCCCAGCAACGGCATCACCAGCATCAAGCCGTAAAGCGCAAGATGGGCGGCAACTGATAAGTTGTGCTGCCAGGCCACCAATGCCGGCTTTATCACAGGCACTGGTTGCAGCAACCTCAGCGGCAGTCGCGCCAACACCAGCAGCAGGATCAGCAATCCCACCATCGAGTGCCAGTCTTCCATTGAGCGTGCCAACGGCGTGCGTCCCAGCGCCTCATGCAGTTCAATCAGCGCATATACCGCCACCATCAGCACTGCCGTCAGCCAGTGCATGGCAATCGAAAGTGTGCCGTAGCGTTCGGTGGAGTTGAGCAGTGCCATCAGGGATTGTCCTTGTGCTGTTGGTTTGATTGAAAGGTTGGCATTGCTGTCTTAAGCGAATCTTAAGCGCCCAACAATGGTTACCAGCACAAAGGTTGATCCGCATCAGCCGCGGTCCACTTCGAACTTGTCGCGAATGGTGCTGTACCAAGGGCCAGCCAGTCTGCCGACAGGATCCAGTTTCAGGAAATCGATACGTCCATCCTGGTAGATGCTGTCGTCTATCAGGATGTGGCGGATTTCGCCGAGTATGAGATTGCCGGAGCCGGGTTCGTTGCCGAAGCTGATCACATCGTGCAGTGTGCATTCGAATACCAGCAGTGCTTCCTTCACATATGGCGCATTGATGTGAGGAGCCTGCATCGGTTCCAGCCCGGCGTAGGTGAACTCGTCTTCCTGGGGCTCCAGCGTGGCAGCGCTCTTGCTCATCTGCTGCACCAGCGCGTAGCTGGCCGTGTTCAGCGTGAACACGCGGGTGTCGAGAATATTCTGCAGTGTGTCTTTGTTGCGGCCGTCGGAGCGCGGAATCGAGGAGAAGCCGATGATCGGCGGCTTTGAACTGAAGCAGTTGTAGAACGAGAACGGCGCCAGGTTGTTGATGCCGTCTTTGCTGCGACTGCCCACCCACGCAATCGGACGCGGTGCGATGCTGCCAATCAAGATGCGGTAGATATCGGGGTGCGAGAGTTGGGCAGCGTCGAGTTGCATGGTGGGCTCCTGTTAATGTCCCAGCATAGCGGCTGTGTGTTGTCGAAAGAAGGTAGTTGTAGTTTTGCAGCCAGTTGGGGGTTTGAAAATGTTAGGCTGTTCTAAGCAAGCGCACTGGTCTCGTGTCGTCCCGTTAACGTACCACCTGGAAATTTCCGATTGGCCTATGCCCATGCGTCGTTTTTTGTGCTGTTTTGTGTTGCTGCTCTCAGGCTGTGTCGGCTACCCCACCAGCGTGCGGCCCGTCGAAGACTTTGTGCTCGATCGTTACCTTGGGAAGTGGTACGAGATAGCCCGTCTTGATCACAGCTTCGAGCGCGGAATGCAACAGGTGACTGCAGAGTACAGCCTCAACGCAGACGGCAGCGTGCGCGTTCTCAATCGCGGCTACTCCACTGATGACGCAGCGTGGGACGAGGCGGTAGGCAAGGCCCGCTTTGTGGAGCGTGAAAATCTCGGCTACCTGAAAGTGTCCTTCTTCGGCCCGTTTTACGGCTCCTACGTGGTATTCGGGTTGGATGCAGACTATCGCAATGCCTACATCAGCGGGCCGGACCACAGTTATCTGTGGCTGCTGTCACGCACGCCGCAAGTGAGTGATGCGGTATGGCAGGATTTTGTTGCGCGGGCTGGCGCTGCCGGTTTCGATACCAGTGCGTTGATCAGGGTGACGCACTGAAATTGAGGCCGAGTCAGTCCTTCAGACTCAAGGTCATGAACATGCTGTTGGGATCAGGGATGTAATCGCCAAAGGGTTCGCAGTAGACGAAGCCGAAGCGTTCATACAGCGCGCGTGCCGGCGCAAAGTAGGCCATCGAGCCAGTCTCAAGACTGAGCCTTTGACAGCCGCGCCTTGCGGCCTCAGCAATGATGTGCTGCAACAATTGTGACGCTACACCCTTGCGGCGATAGTCGTTGCTGGTACGCATCGATTTGATTTCGCCGTGACCTGCGTCGAGTTGCCGCAAAGCGCCACAACCAGCGAGCTTGCTGCTGTCCCACAGTGTC
>CAISOD010000019.1 GCA_903887045.1 uncultured Gammaproteobacteria bacterium
GCACTCGCAGATTGCCAAGGAGAACCAATGTCCAGTTCTACCAGTCCGAATTCCCCCGCAGTATCCACAGAAATACAGCGCATATTCGCTTTGCAGCGCGAACATCAATGGGAGATGAAAGCCAGCTCGGCCGCGCAGCGCAAAGCCCTGCTGCAGAAACTGAAAGCTGCGGTGGTGGCCCACGCCGATGCGATTGTGGCGGCAGTGAAGCAGGACACCCGCAAGCCCGAACACGAAGTGCGCATCACCGAAGTTGCCAACGTTCTCGCCAACATCGATCGCAACATCAACAGCGTTGATGCGTGGATGCAGCCGGTCGAAGTGGTGCCCTCACTGAATCCCAACGACAACGCGAGGATAGTTTCAGAAGCCCGCGGTGTTTGCCTGATCCTGGGTCCGTGGAATTTTCCGCTCGGGCTGGTACTGGGTCCGTTGGCAGCGGCGATTGCGGCCGGCAACTGCTGCATGGTCAAGCTGTCTGATCTGTGTGCTGCCACGGCTGCAATTGCCGCCACCCTCATCAGCGAGGCCTTCGACGAAAAGGAAGTGGCGGTGTTGCAGGGCGACGTTGCAGTCGCAAGCGCTTTGCTGGAACTGCCGTTCAACCATATTTTCTTCACCGGCAGTACGCGGGTAGGCAAGCTGGTGATGGCAGCAGCAGCCAGCAATCTCGCCACTGTTACCCTCGAGTTGGGCGGCAAGTCGCCGGTCATTATCGATGCCGGTACTGATGTGCAGAAAATTGCAGCCGATCTGGCCGGCGCCAAACAATTCAACGGCGGCCAGGCGTGTATCTGTCCTGACTATGTCTTTATCCAGCAACAGCAGAGGCAGGCGTTTGTGGAAGCTTTCCAGGCGAAGGTCAAACAGAACCTCTATGGTGAGGATGGAATCATCAAGAAAGACAAAATCGCGCAGATCATCAATCCGCAGAATTTTGCCCGCATCAAGAGTCTGTTTGATGATGCCATTGCCAAAGGAGCCACGGTTGCCGTTGGCGGCACCCTGGAAGCAGCCGACCGCACCATCCACCCCACCCTGCTCACGGATGTGACACCCGCCATGCAGATCACCCAGGAAGAAATTTTCGGGCCGATACTGCCGGTGATGACCTACGACAGCCTTGATGAAGTCGTGGCCTACATCGAGCGACGCGACAAGCCGCTCGCGCTCTACATCTACAGCAATGACCAGGCGAATATCGACAATGTGCTGAGCAGAACCTCATCCGGCGGGGTTACGGTCAATGGTATCTTTTCGCATTACCTCGAAAACCAGCTGCCCTTCGGTGGCGTCAACCAAAGCGGCATCGGCAGTTATCACGGCGTGTTCGGCTTCAAGGCCTTCTCGCATGAGCGAGCCATTTACGTGCACAATAAACAATAAAAATACCTGGGGAGAAACGATGAACATCACACACACCAAAGCCGCCAAAGTCAGCATTGGCCTCAACAGCGCCATGCTGCTGGCTGCCACGTTTTTGTTGGCTGCCTGCTCACAGCAACAATCCACTGAAGCAGATGATCGACTGGCGATCCTCGAGATGCAGAATCGCTACGTACTGGCAATGGACTATTTCGATGCCGATGGTTATGCCGCTGTGTTTACCGAAGATGGCGTGCTGGATTGGGCGCGTGGAGAAGTCATTGGCCGCCCGGCCATCCGTGAGTTCATGGCGACTGGCACCTATGATTTGCGCAAATTGAATTTCCAGCCGGCACAAACCCCGGATGGCAAGGAATGGCAACCGGCTGTTCGCCACCTCGTCACCAATCAGGTTATCGAGTTCAACGGCGACACTGCGCGCGTCATCTCCTACTGGATGAATTACTCCAACGCCGCTGACCGCCGCAAAATCGAATGGCTGAGCTACGGCAGCTGGGATGATGAGCTGGTGAAAGTAAACGGTGAGTGGCTGTTCAAGCGCCACAAAATCTACAACGAGAACAATCCCAACCGCTTTACTGCAGGACAAGCCAGCCCGCTGGCGCAGTAAACCCGGCACTCAGCGACGACTACTCGATCGTTTGGGTTGTCTTGTGGAAGGGTCTGGTGGAAGAGTCTGGTTGAGCTGTCTGGTCACGCCGGCGGCGGCTGACAAGTAGCACACACAAACACCCGCCGCGTTGCCAGATCAAATGTCTCTATGTTCGTCGCGCAAGCTGGGCAAACCAGCTTGCCGAATATATTGACGCGCTCTCCATACTTGCTGCGCGACTTCTTGACACCATCCACGGTGATGATCGCGTTGTTCTTCACGCCGATTTCCAGCAACAGCACAGCGTCGTTCCAAAGCTGGTCAAACAGCGCACGCGTGATCTGGTTGCCCGGCGTCTTTGGATGCACTTTCTGCCGCCAGAGAATTTCGCTGCGATAGATATTGCCGATTCCTGCCACCACCGCCTGGTCCATCAACAACTGGCCGATCGCAACGCGGCTTTTGCTGATCCTCGTCCAAGCGAGATCGGGCTCGGCATCACTGCGCAGCACATCGGGACCAATGCGCGCGATCAATGCGGCGAGCTGCGGCGGGTCCAGCACCTCGCAAGTGTTGGGACCATTGATGTCCACCACATGGGTAGTGCTGATCATGCGCACGCGTACAGCACCGCGCGGTTCTTTGACGGGTAGTTTGGGGGATAGCTTGCTGAATAGTTTGGCGGTACGAAACCTGCCAAACAGACCGAGATGAATATGCAGTGCCTGATGATTGGCGAAGCGATACACCAGATGCTTGCCGTAAGCCTCCACCGCTGTGCATTGATGACCATCAAGTTGTGCCGCACCGGCTGCGAAGCGCCCCTGCGGCGAGCTCACCTGCAGCTGCTGACCCACCAGCATCGGACTGTGGTCGCGCGCGGCACGATGGAGGGTATGGCCTTCTGGCATGACGAATTTTTCCTGCGGTAAAGACCGGGATTAGCGAGGTGGCGACTTGCCTTGAGCTTGTCGTTACGAGGGTATTGTTGATTTGGATTGACTGGGTGCAGGTTACTTTGGCCGCGGCCACACCACGGCACCGTTCTTCAGCACTGTTTCCACATTGCGGGTATCGCGGATATTGCCGAGTGGATCGCCACTGACAATGACCAGATCAGCCAGATAGCCCGGAGCCACGCGGCCGAGTTGATCACCGACACCAATCGAAGCGGCTGCATCACTGGTGGCTGAGCGCAGCGCGCGCGCCGGAGTCAGCCCGGCCTGCACGTAATGCTCAATCTCGGTGTGCAACACTTCAGCATGGGGAATGAACGGCGAGTCGGTGCCTGCCACAAAGCGTCCGCCAGCATCAGCCAAACGTTTGAGAGTCTCCAGTTGCGGGCTGATGTCGCGGGTGCCATTGCTGCTGGTCAAAGCCAGTGTCGGTGTTACTACCACTCCCGAGCGGGCAACCAGCTGGATCACATCGTCGTAACTGATGCCCAGGCGCGAGCTGATCAGTGAAAAGCCACGGCGACTGGTAGCACCAAAGTGCTCGAGGTTATCGATGCCGTTCGCCACCGCAGGGTACAACTCGTGCGAGGAAACCGGCAGGCCAGCCTGGTGAGCCAGCCGGATCACTTCACGCTGCGTTGAATAGTCCTGCCGCACATAACTCTTGTACATATCCAGTTCGAGTTCCGTTGACAGCCGCACGGAGTCGGTTGCGGTGGCCAGACTGCCTGTGGTCTCGGAAACGCCGTAGGAAACGCGGTTACCTTCATTCAGCGAACCGGCGTTGAACGCACGTGGACCGTAAATGACGCCTGCTGCCTCCGACTCGCGCCGCTCTACCGCGTAGTAAGGATCTTCGCCGGTCTCACGCACGGTAGTGATGCCGTGGCTGAGATAGATCTCACCCAAGGCCTGCCCCTGGGCGTTGGAGCGGTGTGTGTGACTTTCAATCAGACCCGGCATCACCACTTTGTCCGAGGCATCAATCAAGGTCCCGCGCACCGGCTGGCTTGCGGCCATGCTGATGGAGCGGATTAAGCCGTTTTCAATCAGGATATCAACGTTTTCCTGATAGAACTCCTCAATGCCGTTGTACATCCGTCCTGCACGCACGGTGTAGGTTTCAGTGGGCATATAGCGTGACCACATCGGCTTGATGTCGAGTGCGCGGTTCTGACCGGAGGCCCGGTCGTGCAGCATGATGCTGGCACCATCAAGATAAATCAGCGAATTGCCATCAGCGGACCAACTCGGATTCTCACCAGCCGCTGCCAGCAGCCGTGGCTGTCCGAGCTTTCCGTTCGAGTCCAGCGTAACCAGCCACAGTTGACCGTCGATGCGATACACCATTTCGCCATTCACCGACCAGGCAGGCCGATTGAACTGCCGCCGGCCCAGTGAACGATCTTCATGCGGAATTACCCACCGTGATTCACCGGAGCCACTCGCCGGTATCAGATAGATTGCGTTATGACCTTCACGGAAACGTGAGTTCAAGGGCAGCCGGCTGTATATCGCCACCACCGTGCCGTCAGGCGACCAAGCCGCTGCGCTGGGCCCGAAGATTGGTTCAGAAATTACCGACACTATTCCGGTGGCAACATCAGCGACGTTGACCGTTGCGGTATCGAACACGGTACGAAAATCACTGCCTTCAATGTCGGACAGGTAGGCGAGCCGGGTGCCATCGGGCGACCACACCGGCATATTGGTGCGCAGTGATTCATGCGTCAGCTGCCGCTTTTCACCTGACTCGACATCCAACAGCCAGATATTGGCGCGGCCTGACTCGTCAGACACATAAGCGATATGGCGCCCATCCGGAGACCAGCTGGGTGACAGAGAAACAAAGGCATCGTTGGTAACATTGTTCAGCTGGGTTGAACCGGCAGCGGTCACCCAAAGATCACCCAATGCACTGAAAGCCGCACGGCTGCCATCAGGCGACAGCACCGGGTCAATGATGCCCAACGCGGGACGTGGTGTGGTGTCTGTCAGCGCGTAACTGCGGCGGGTGTAAGGCGTGCGATCAAGTACCACGTGGGCAACAAAGTCTACGTTGGCACCCGCAGAGCCGCTGGCATCAAGCGTCTTGATGCCGCCATCTGCTGTGTAGAACATCACGCCATCAGCACTGAGCGTGGGACGGAAAGGAAAGATGTCACCGCCCTCCACCATTGTGGTGGCAACTGCATCAGCCAGACTCACGCGCACCAACGCTGTCTGCTGGTCTGTAATGGCAACCACATACAGCGCATCACCAGAGGCCGACCACATCGGCGCACCCAGCAAGCCAGCTGTGTAGAGGGTGCGTATCGGGCCACCCGCCAGCGGGCGCACTGCCAAGAGACTCTGTGGGCCATCAATGACAAAAGCCAGGGTATCTGCGTCGGGTGATACCACCGGATAGACTGCATTGCCGGCGCCGGCAAAGCGCGGCGTCTGCGGTATCAGATATCCGGTCTCGCTGGCATCAACCAGCTTTTGCTGTTTCTGCTCTGCCAGATTCAAGGCCCAGATTCCATAACCGCCATCGGCGTCGCTGGCGTAATAGATGGTGCCACCGTCGGGGCTGAAAGTCGGATAGCGCGCATCATGGCTGCTGTCGGTGAGCTGCACACGATCGCTGCCGTCGGCGTTCATCATCCAGATGGAAAAGCTGTCGTTGGTGTACGCGTAAAATGTGACATGACGCCCATCGGGTGACCAGGCGGGCTCATAAACGTCCATCTCGGCAGGTGTCAGTTCTGCTGCCTGGCCACCGCTGGGGGGAAGTGTCCACAGCACGCCTTGCACATTGATCATCAGCGAGCTGCCGTCGGGCGCTACCGCTGCCGCCATATTGGTCCCCGCTGTCAGATCAACACCTACAAGTACTCGTTCGAGGACTTCGTCGCCAGCTTGCGCCAGCAGCAAGGGCGATGCTCCAGCGGCAAACAAGGCAAAGGTTGCCGACAACAAACCCATGCGAGTGTGTGCAATCAAATGCGAGTAATTTCCAGACTTCATCATTAGCCCCTTGATCGAGACGAACAGGTTTTTTACAAGCCTTGCTACTCGCGGTCGTGGATTGCCACCACCGGAATCACCTGCACTCCTGCTGCCGGTTTTCCCGGCGGGACAGCGGTAAAACTCGGACAGTCGTACAGCGCAATATCCAGGCTGCTCTCCGGATAACGTCCGCACGCAAGCTGCTTCCAGAAACTGCTGTTGTAGATGCGGCAGCGCGAAGCGCCTTCGGGGCTCCAGTCGAGAAAAACGCAGCTCCGGTGCATGCAGCAGTTGCCGCAATGAGTGCATTCGCCGACAAGTGTTTCCCGTTCTGTTTCCCTTTCGGTTTCCCCGACCGGTTTGTGCAAACGGCCGTAAAGCACATAGCGGGAGAATGCGCGCGAGCGCACCTGGCTGCGCAGGTGGCCTGCGCTCTTCACCAGGCTGCGACGGTAATCCCACAGGTACGCCGAATCACGCGCAAGGATGCTCGCCACCAACGGCGCGATCGGTAACAACAAACCCATAAACCCGGCCAGAAGCCAGTCGAGCGATACAGCTGCCTTCATCGGGCCTCCGGTAAATATTGCGGCTAATCTAACCCGATAAGTGTGCATCAAGGAACCGGCTTTTGCCGTGCCTCGCGAGCTACGTGTTGGCGAGCGAAAAACGTCCTGATTCAGACGCTGGGAGCCGCCACTCCCAGCGTCTGCAACACCGGCAGTTCCCGTTCGGCAAACTTGAGGGCCTGCCTGGCCAATTCACTGCGTATGGCATCCGGCGTGTCGAGCAGGCGCTCATCCTTGTGCAGCTTCAGCGGTGTGCTGCGCAAGTGTTGCCACGCGAAGTCGGACCACTCTGGCGGGCTTTGGAAGCCCTGTCGCCGCGCCAGCAGGAACAGCTGCTGGAAGCGTGTCACCGCAATGCCGCCGCCAGTCAGCGGGCTGGCGAGATGACCAATTGAGCTGCCGTCGATTGCACTCTGCAGCAAATGGTCGTTCAAGCGTTGGCAGCGCTGACGCACGCTGGCAACGGCGGCGTCCTCTTGCACTACTGCCACGTGGCCGAGCGCGATCAACACTGTCACTGCCTCCAGCAACTGCTCGAGCTGAACGCCCGCCGGCCGCAGCTGCTGTTCGAGCGCGTCAAGCGTGTGTATCCGTCGGTCGGCAAGACTTTGCAGCAACGGGGAGAAAATGGGTTCCGGCAGTCGCACCTGGCCAATGCCGGCTTCAATACGGAATTGGACGTCGCTTGCGGTAGTCACCAGCACCACCCGCAGGCTGCGGATCGCCTGCAGCCGACTCTGGGCGCCCATCAAACGTGCGCCGCGCAGCCAGTATTCGCGGCGGAAGAAGCGGTTGCACATGAGGTCACCCACGGTTTGCCGCAGCACCACATCGTCCATTCCTGCCAACAGACGCTGCTGCTCCACTGTGTAGTTCAAATCGGGGATCTCGTCGATGATGCTGGCGGCACCGGCATAGCTGAGTCGGGCCGGCGCCAGCCACTGTGACATCTCGGCAAAATCCATCGGCTGCCAATCGCGATTGAAAAATTCGTGGGCCAGATAATGCTTGTGCTGCTTTTGCAGTGTCTGCAAACGCTCTACCGCGCTCGGGTTGCGTTGCAGGTAGGCCGGTGCGGTGTCGAGCAGGCGTTGGCTGAATTCGAGTGCCGAGTCGATATGCCGCAGCGTGCCGGCACCGGCAGCGCCTGTGCGCTCTTTGTGGGCCAGCAGCAAACGTCGCAGTGGCAGGAATGGTGCCCAGCCAGGCAGCGTATTCCACGACACATACACCACGCCTCCCGGCTTCAGTCGCCGGCTTATGAAATCCACCAGCAGTCGGCGATTGGCATCGGAGATCCAGGTCCATACGCCATGCATGCCGATGAAATCAAAGTCAGGCAGATCCTTGCGTGCACAAAAGTCGGCGAACGAGTCGTCGCCAAGCAAGGCGTCGGCACCTGCTGCCTTTACCAGTTCCCGCGCCAGCGCTGTCTGGGCCGGGTTGAAGTCATTGCCGTGCCACTGCGCTGTTCCGGCGGCGGCGTGCAGACTCACGCTGATACCCTGGCCAAAGCCCAGCTCACAGGCCTGCTCTATCGGCGGACAACTCAAGCCACGCTGCAGCAGTGCAAGCCGCACTCGCTGGCTGTTCAATTCCGGGTAGTAGTCGTGCACATACCCCACATCGGTGACATAACCCTGGGCCCATTCCTGCATGATGTCTTCCTCATGAAACAAAGCCCGCGAGTGTATAAGCGTTGGATAAGCGCCTGATTAAGGCGGCAGCGATCATGGCATGGGTTGCTGGTGGAATTTGTGCGAAATTGCCAGCGGCACCACAGATGGATAGCCTTGCAGCCTGACTGTCCCGTCGCTCAATTTCGTCGCCCAATCCAGTCGTTCAAGGAGAAAACAATGTGGTGTAACAAAAGTGTGCTGGCGCCAGTGCTGTTGCTGGTGTCGATAGCCGGTGCCACAGTTCGGGCCGCAGACATGCCGGAAGCAACAGTCGCCCGACCCGGCGAAGTAGTCGTCGAGCCGCCGACTACCGGCGCCCTCGGCGTGGAATGGCGGATCGAAGGCGACAGCAATCGCAATGCATCAGTCACGCTCGCCTGGCAGCGTGCAGGTGAAACCGCGTGGCATGATGGCTTGCCGCTGTTTCGTTTGCAGGGCGAAGCCGTATTGCAGGGAGCCTCGTTTCACTACATGGCGCCCAACATGTTTGCCGGCAGCGTTTTCGATCTGGCGCCTGACGCTGAATACAGCGTGCGGCTGCAGCTCACTGATCCTGATTCGCCCGCAGGCACTGCCGCCATCGAACGCACTGTCAGCGCCCGCACGCGGCCAGTACCCAAACCTGCCGCTGACGGCGCGGTCTATCACGTCTATCCGCGCGATTTCACAGGCACCAAGCTGGAGCCGAATTTCAACAGCCTGATGGCGGCCTACAACACTGGCGCCAACAGCGCCGACTGGGTGAATTCCTTCCAGCCGCGCGTTAAACCCGGCGACATGATCCTGATTCACGCCGGCACCTACCGTGAAGACCGCACGCGTTATGCCGGCCCCAATTCCACATTGTTCGATGGCACCTTCTACCTCACGGCAGACGGCACCGCCGCACGGCCGATTGTCATCAAGGCCGCCGGCGACGGCGAAGTCATCTTCGATGCCGCCGACAACGCGGTGCTGTTCGATATGACAGCA
This sequence comes from uncultured Gammaproteobacteria bacterium, assembly GCA_903887045.1. Taxonomy (GTDB): domain Bacteria; phylum Pseudomonadota; class Gammaproteobacteria; order Pseudomonadales; family Pseudohongiellaceae; genus CAILUG01. The sequence goes on from CAISOD010000019.1 coordinate 9,146, forward strand.
GCCGACTACCACTATGTCGAAGGCATTACGGTGCGCAACACCGAAGTAGCGTTCCTGCTGGGACGCAAACGCATACTTGGCGCCATCGGCTTCACGCTGAAAAATTCACGGCTGGAAAATGTCGGACGCGGCGTCTACTCCGATTGGGGCGGCGCGCGCGACTTCTACATCGCCGACAACGTCTTCGTTGGCCGCAACGATCCGAACAAGCTGATGGGCTGGATTGGGCGCACCTGGCAGAACCTCGAAGGCTTTCCGCAACCGCTGTTGTCGGAGTTCGCCGTGAAGTTCTACGGCTCCGGCCACGTGATCGCGCACAACAAGGTCGACAACTTCCACGACGGTATTGATCACGCCACCTATGGCGATCCCGATGGCTGGCCCGACCAACCCGTCATGGCGGTGTCCAGCGACATCATCGGCAACGACATCAACAACGTCGACGACAACTGCATCGAAGCCGACAGCGCCGGCCACAACTTCCGCATCATCGGCAACCGCTGTTTCAACATGGCACATCGCGCGCTGTCGACGCAGCCGGCGCTGGGCGGGCCGATCTATTTCATTCGCAACATCGTCTACAACGCGCCCGAGGGAGGTGCGCTGAAACTCACTGCCAACGGCGCCGGCACGCTGCTGTACAACAACACCTTGCTGACAGAAGCGCATCAGATGGGGCCGGCGTCGAATCTGCATTTCCGCAACAACCTGATTCTTGGCCAGGGCGCGTGGCCGGAAGTGTTCTCGGTGGACACCTTCACACCGTGGTCGTCTTCTGACTACAACGGCTTTGGCACCGCGACAGGTCCCATTGCCTTTGCGTGGGCGCAGCCGCCGGGCACTGTTGACTACGAAACCCGCGGCGAACGCCCTGTGCAGAATTTCACTACACTGCAGCAGTTTGCAGCTGCGACCGGTGAGGACACTCACAGCAGGATGATTGACTGGTCGGTGTTCCGCCAAGCCTCGCCACCAGCGAGCGGTGATCCGACGCGCATCTATCGCGCTGGTGACTTTGACTTCAGTCTGATGGAAAACTCTTCAGCAATTGATGCCGGCATAGCGCTGCCGGGCATCACCGATGGTTTTACCGGCGGCGCACCAGATCTGGGTGCGATCGAGTTTGGCAATCCTGCACCAATTTATGGTCCGCGACCTGTCGCACAACAGCCCTGAGCCATACTGCTCTCAACTTGCGCTGACCCGCTTACTGGTTGAATTTGCCGATGAGCTTGCGATTTTGTTGTCATTCACAACCAACTTCGCGCGGAGTAAGCTCTGTGCGCCCGCATGGGACTCTTGCAGGCAAGGGAGACAAAGAAAAAATAGCGCGATAAAAACAACACAAGGGGATATCGATGAAACGAGCATTAATCAACAGAACCAGAAGAAAACTCTATCTCGCCATAACCACCACTCTCGCTGCATTCAGCACCTCGTTCGCCACTGCCCAACAGGCACCCGCTGCATCGGTGGAAGAAATCCAGATCACCGGTTCCAGGGTTCGACTGCAGGACGGCATGACCGCACCCACGCCGGTCACCGCGATAACCGCCGCCGAACTCAATGATTTCGACCCAGGCTCCACCGTAGCCGCCCAGCTCGATGATCTGCCGCAATTCTTCGATACGCCCAACGCCCAGCGCGGTGGCAATGCCATCAGCACCGTTGGTGGTGGCTCCTATCTCAATTTGCGCGGCATGGGCCTCAACCGCACGCTGGTGCTGCTCGATGGCACCCGCGTGGCCCCGGCCGACGCCCAGGGCAGCGTCAACGTCGATCTGTTTCCGAGCGCGCTGATGCGTCGTATCGACGTGGTGACCGGCGGCGCCTCGGCAGCCTACGGCGCCGATGCGGTAGCGGGTGTCGTCAACTTCATTCTGGATCGTGAATTCGAGGGCCTGCGTACCCGCGTGTCCACCGGCGTTACCGAACAGATGGATGGTGAGAACTACAATTTCAGCGTAGCTGGCGGCAAGGCCTTCATGGACGACCGGCTGCATGTCATTGGTTCGGTCGAAGCCAGGAAGATTGATCAGATCGGCCCGGA
>CAISOD010000020.1 GCA_903887045.1 uncultured Gammaproteobacteria bacterium
TCGGCCGGCATCCACTCGCGCTGCTGCGCCCCAAACTCAGCAGCATGCAATTGAAAACCGCCGATGATGTGAACCACGCACGCCACCAGCAAAGCATCTACGTCGCCGGTATCGTCACCTGCCGCCAACGCCCCGGCACCGCCAGCGGCGTGATGTTCGTCACGCTGGAAGATGAAACCGGCTGCATCAATGTAGTGGTGTGGAGCTCATTGGTAGAACGCCAGCGCCGCGAACTGCTGAACTCACAACTGCTGGGCGTGCATGGCGTTGTCGAGAAGAAAGACAACGTGGTGCATCTGGTGGCGGACAGGTTGTTTGACCACTCGCACTTGTTGGGGAGTCTGCAGTTGCCGAGCAGGGATTTTCATTAGGAATTAGTGAACTGCAGCAATGCCGGTGCTGCAGTAGCACTGGCATTGCCGACGTTCAGTCAAATGATTGACCTCAGCACTACTCAAGATAAAGCGCCCGAATCCGCTTCAGCTGCTCGGTCGTGATGCCGACTTCCTTCGTCAGAAAGCCTTCCACCGAGCCATAGTCCTTGTCGATCTGACGCAGGGCAAACTCCAGATAGGGTGTGCCATCAGCCGTGACAAGCGGCGTGGCGTGCGTCTCCTCGGCCTGGGAATAGCTTGCCATCATCGCCGCAAAGGCATTGGTCTTGGCATGTTCGGCGAGATCGACATCGCCGCGCTCAATCACGGGCCGACGGAAGTCGGTCGATAGCAGATAGTCTTCGAGCACCATCTGGTGCGGCACTCCAAGCACGGTCAGCAGCATCGCGCTGGTGATGCCGGTGCGGTCCTGTCCGGCAGAGCAGTTGACCATGATCGGCGCTTTGCCGTCGGCGAGCAGCGTGAAGTACTGCTGCAACTGCGGCTTCAGTGACAGCGCCATGCTGGGATAGAGCTGGGAAATGTCGAGACTCGCCAGGTTCTCTGCGCCCTGTGCGGGGATCATGCTCATGATGCTGTAGTCATGCTTGTAGTAGCCAACGCCGGCCTGTGCGGCCCAGCGATTGGGGAACAGCTCGATCTCTTCGCTGGAACGCAGGTCCATCACGCTTTCGAAACCGAACTGGGCGAGATAGGTTGCGTCCGCTGGCGTCAGCGAACTCGGTGCCGCGGAGCGGAACAGCAGGCCGCGGCGAATCGTCTTGCCGTCTTCGGTGCGGTAGCCGCCGAGGTCACGGAAGTTGGAACCGCCTTCCAGCGGCAGCAGGCGGCGGTAGTCGGCGAGCACCTTGTTCTGCGCCTGCAGTGCGGTGGCTGCCGCAATGTCGGCCTGCGCTGTAGAGGTAAAAGAGCTGAATGCGATGGCCGTACCGAGTGCCAGTAGAAGATATTTCGCTGCAACGGTGTTCTTCATGGGATCGTCCTCAATTCAAGATGGTTCAGAAGCGCACGCGCATATCGAGACCGAGCGCACGCGGGTCGTTGAAGACGCCGAAGGTGACGCCTGTGGTGACGTTGGCACTCTTGTAGAAAATGTAGTCTTCTTCGAGAAGGTTACGTGCCCACAGGGAAAAATCGGCCGTTACGCCTTGGTTGCCGATTGGCACATCAGCCAGCACCAGACGTCCGTTCACCACAAAGTAGTCATCGGTCAGCGTCTGTTCGATCTCGCTGGTGTAGTAGCCGTCGGACCAGTTGCCGTCCAGGTGAAGTCGCAGGCCGGCCATGCCCACCGGAAAGGTGTAGTCCATGCTGACGCTACCGGCGCTTTCGGGGGCGAACAATGGCAGCACGCGGCTTGGCGCCAGGGCGGGGGCATACGGGTTCGGCGCCACCAACGAGTCGATGTTGGTATAGGCGTAGTTCAGCCCCAGTACCAGGTTCTCTACCGGCGCGAAATTCACCTCAAGCTCCGCGCCCTTTGATTGGCCGTCGGTGCTGGCGTTGGTGGTGTCCGATACAGTGCGCTGTGATCCTCCCACCGTGAACGGGTAGAAGAAGTCCATCTGTTTGTCTTTGATATCCGATGAAAACAGCGAGACGTTAATGCGCACGCGGTCCTCCCAGAATTGGCTCTTGAGCCCCAACTCGGTAGCGGTGACTTCTTCGGGGCCGAACGGGCGATAGGTAAGCGAACGCGAATTGGCACCACCGGCTTTGAAGCCCGTGCTGTACTTGGCGTAGATCATGATGTCATCGCTAACGTCGAAGGCCAGATTGACCATCGGATCGAAGCGGTCCCAGGAGGCGTCGAAGGCCAGCGTCGAACGCGCGCCGTTCAGCGTGAACAGTTGGCCGCTCTTGTCGTCTTCGGTGTAGCGCCCGCCGACCGTCAGGTGCAATTTTTCCATGGCCGAGGGCGTCCACGTGGCCTGGCCGAATATGCCAAGGCTGTCGGTCCAGGCGCGGCTGGCACGGTCAACCGTGACGCGGCCAAGATTCAGCGGGTTGGTGGCAGGGTTCAGTGTGTAGCCCGTGCCGTCGGCATTCCACAGGTTCATGAACGGGGTTTGTGCGTTGTCGGACACGGATTCGGTGTAATAGAACAGCCCGAGCACGTACTGAATCTCGGACGTACTGCCCAATGCCTGCAATTCCTGGCTGAACTGGTGCTGGTCGAATTGCGCCAGACTGTAGCGACCGAAGGGACCATTCGGTGTTGTAAAGAAAGAGATGCCGTCGATGAGACCCTGGTCGAATTGGCCCTGTTCAAGCTCGCGATAGGACGTGATGGATTTCAGTTCAAAGTTTTCGAGCAGTTGCCAATCCAGCGTCAGCAAGTGCCCGTTGGTTTCGCCAACACTCGGTTCCAGCGGGCCGCCGAGGATTGACGAATCGCGACGACTGAGCGAGACGCCTGCCTTCTGCAGCGGACTCATGGCGGCGCCTGCCTTCAGCAACTGGGTGTGATACGGCGTGCTGCCGTCATGGGAGCTGTCTACCGCATAGAACGCAGAAAACGCATCGGTCGGTTCCCACAATGCACTGAGTCTTCCGCCGTACTTGTTGAACGAGTTGAAGTTCTCCTCGCCGCGCATCGGGTTGTCGGTGGTACCGTCACGGCGCGTCTGCAGTGCGTCGATCTTGAGCGCAACGCCGGCAAATTTCGGCAGATCCATGTGCAGGAAGCTGTTGTAGCCGTCGTAGTTGGATACACCGAACGTTGTGTCGAGATTGAACTCGCCCGTCGGCTTCTTGGTAATGATGCTGACGGCGCCACCTTCGGTATTGCGGCCGAACAGTGTGCCCTGCGGTCCCTTCAGTACTTCAATTCGTTCCACGTCGTAGAGTGCCGTGCCAAGTCCCTGCGCGCGTCCGAGGAAAACCCCGTCCACATAAATGCCAACCCCTTGGTCACGGGCAGGTTGGTTGGGATCGCCCGCAGCACCGATACCACGAATACCGATCGCCAACGCCGAGGTACGAGTAGCAAAAGGAGATACCCGTAGCGATGGAATCGAACCGTCGGCCAGGCTGGCGATGGAAATGGCTTTGCGATTCAACAGATCCAAGTCGCTCATGACCGAGGCGGAAATCGCCGTTTGCTGGAGATTGGTGGCGCGTCGTTCGGCAGTGACAACAATCTCTTCGAGTTGGGCGCTTGCCAGCGAGGGCAATATGGCAAAGCAAATGGAAACGGCAAGCGCACGCTTGGGCAACGGCGCGATAACGGCATTGTGCATGGAGTCCTCGAGGGAATAGGAAATATAGCGGACAGCATTGTCGCGCCCGAGCACACCGCCCGAATAAAGGAACGACTCGCAGATGCCGCGAGTCTTGCTTGTCTTCCGTTAAATTTCGATTAAATGCGTTGGTGCAAAGAGGCACCCATACATCAGCGCCCCAGGCTCAACGCCCTGCATCTGAAAATCGCCGACGACGTCAACAACGCCAGAGACAAACAAAGCATCTACGTCGCCGGCCTCGTCACCTGTCGCCAACGCCGTGAACTGCTGAGCTCACAACTGCTGGGCGTGCATGGCGTTATCGAGAAGAAGGACAACATGATGCATCTGGTGGCGGGGAGGTTGTTTGGTCACTCGCACTTGTTGGGCAGTCTGGAGTTGCCGAGCAGGGATTTTCATTAGGCAACGCCTGTCAAACCGTCATTCCCGCGCAAGCCCACGGCACTGTGGCCCTTGCTCACCCAAAAAATTTGAATGACTCAGTGGTGCTGAACGCGAAGTTCCTGGTGATGTCGGCATTTTCCAGGCCCAGATATTGTCTGAGTGCCTTGTGCACGTGTGCCGGCCTGATCAACACACCATTCACCTTGTCTTCTTTCAATGTCGTCGTGTTCAGTTTGAGCGCGTTGTGGCCCTCATCAGTCAACCCTGCCACACGATTGCCAAATGCTGCATTCTTTTCCATCACCACTGTACTGCCGATTGGCCAGTGGTCCTTGCCATTGGATGCATTGAAATAGGGAGTACGCCCGAAATCCGTCCCAATCACCAACACCAGTCTGTTGGCAAGGCCGAGTTCTTCCGCATAGGTCCACAAATAGTCAATGGCGTCGGTAGCATTGCCCAGCAGCAACGGGTGATCCGTATCATGCTTGGCATGGGTGTCGAAACCGCGCTCAAAAAGATCCGCAGAAACAGAAACCCCCGCCTTGAACGCCAGCAATGCCAGCTGCACCTGCTGGTGGAGGCTGCTTATGATATTTGTGGTCAACACTCTCTCTTTCTGCAGTTTGTCTTCGGCAGGAATGTAGGCCGCAAAGGCCGCGAGGCTGTCCACCTTTGACAAAGCATCGATGTAAAGCTGACGGTTGAGGGTATTGCCACCGACGGCAGCAGTGTTGGCCACACCGCGCTGCATCTGTTTTGCATGCAGGGCCATGACTCGATCAAGATCGGATTGCGGCAGGAATTTCTGGCTATTGTTCCAATGGGGAGTATTGGGCAGTACAAGGTCACGCAATGCGCGGGTGTTCTGCACTCGCGTACTGCGAACGATGCCCTGGGTAGCACCAAAACCGCCGAAATTGAGGTAAGCCATTGGCATTTCCGGCTGTTTGACGGCTGCAAACAACGCCGTCAACGACGGGAAACCTTCGGAATTGCGCCCACTCCAGTTGTGGATCACACCAACGGAATGCGAATTGGTTTGTGCATCGATACCGTTGATTACCAACATGTGACGATAGTACTTGTCGAAAAATGCAGAGTTGCGGGCATAGGGCGCATAACGCAGATTACCGGCAGTGCGGATCTGGTCGGTACGTGCCCAACGGTTGATCTCCTTCTCGCCGGGAATATTGGCTTTGGGATCACAGAAACTGGTGACATCGACGCCGCCGTCCAGCTGGAGCGTCAGCAGGAGCTTGCCTGTATAAGCTGTTTGTGCGAACGACAGGCCGGGAACAGCCTGCAGACAGGTCATGCCACCTGCCACCAGCAATTTTTGCAAGAATGCCCGACGTGCTCCGGCAGGTTGAATCACGGGTTTCCTACTCATAGATGAAATTGTAATGCGAAAGAAAATAGCTGATTACTACTTGCCAGCTCTGTTTCATGCGAGTCGGATCTTCTCCTCGCGGAGCCAACCACGGTTCCACCACTTTCCAATCCACGTAACTGTACCAAGACCAGCCCACGCTGTTTTGCTGCAGTGCCAGTGGGTTGTTCGGATAGCCGATGTTGCTGAGAAATGCCTGATCACTGCCCCAGTTACAGGCCAGCTTTTCACGCATGAGGTGGCCATTGTTCGGTTCGAATCGTTTGCTTTGCCATGTGTCCGCCAGCAGTGCGAAAGTTTCAGTAACCTCGGGCGAATCGACAGTTACCGTCAAGCCCAGCAACTTCTGGTGCAACTCCACCAGTTTCTGTTTGAGCGCCAGTGCACCGCGCGATGTCGATTGCGCTGGCAAGGTGTCGGCTTCGAAACCCAGATTGATCCTCGCCAATTCATTGCCTGCTCGCGAGGCGGAAACAGTGGCACTCACTGAATACACCCCCTTCTGGGTGGCGCTGAAGCGATAGGTCGCAGTGCAGGCGTTCCACAGCATCTTGCCGCTGCTGCCGTACTGGCCACCACAATCCGTGCCGGAAAGTTCAAGCTGCAAACCAGGTACCACCACTTGTGAGCCGCCTGGCCTCACCAGCGTAACGCTGTCGATGATGACATTGCGGTCGCTACGACAGCGCTGGTTGACTGCATCCCAGTCACAATATTCGTTCAGGTAACTGACTAAAAGTTTCTTCGGGCCTGCATCCAGCTCTGCGGTGAACGAGTACTTGCGGTAATCCTTCTCATCAAGACTTTCCACGGTGTTGACTGCGGCGGCGTCGAGCAGTGGCGTTACTGTGTCGGAAATGCCGCCGAACAACTTGCGACTTTTGTCGTCAAGTACGAACTCACCATAGACTATCGGACAGCTGCTTTCCAGCGCCTGACTCAACACTACGGAACTCATCAGCGGCGTAATATCCCTGCTGCGCCTGGTGACGCCATTGCTGTCTATGCCGCCGTAATACATCCGAAAATCTTTCTGCAGGCCTCCCTCATAGAATCCAAATACAGTGTCGTAAGTGCCATGCCAGGTGAAACCGGTAAGCGCCTTTGTCTTGCGGGTGAGCTGTTCCGGCGTCAGCAGTTTTTCATTGCCGAGCCCAGCGATCCGGTGTGCCATTTGCTGGGTTGAAGTCACCCGGGCCGGATCAATGCTTTCGGCACGAAACCATTCGCTCATCAACAGGTCGACCAACAGGCTCTTCACCTTCAAGCCTGAGTCGGTGAAACGTGTTGCCAATTCAGCAATGGTGGCTTCCTGCGCTTCGAATGCTGCAAGTCGCGCCTGATAGTCAACATCAGTCGCCACTTCCGGCCGTGTCAACAACTCGCGGCCGATGACGGCAGTCCACCAGAATCGTACCGCCGCAGCAGGGAATCGGTCATCGGCGATGATCTGCCCTGCCAGCCAGCGCAGGCTATTGCCATTGCCGGCCAACTGTTGGTTGAAGCCCGGGGCGCGCATATCCCGATACCAGGTATCGCCGGGGCGGTAGAGTGACGTGCCAGTTGCCGGGAATTTATAGAAATCGTCCAGCGCATCCAGCCCGCGCCAACCGTCCTTGTAAAAGCCCCGGTCACCATGATCCTGGAAAGCCCCGGCTACCGGGTCCATCGTTGCATGACAGACGTTGCAATTGGGGTTGTTCATGGTGGGGTTGTTGGTGTCCGCCAGCGCAGTCGGATCTGTAGTGCGCTGGGCCGACTGCTCAATATCAACACCAAGAAAATGAAAGAAGGTCCAGCGCGCACGGGCCCGGTTGCGATTGGTTGCAGTCGATGGGTAACGGGCAAGAAAGGCGGGATCATTCAGCAGACCCACGTGGGGATAGTTGGTACGCAGTTGGCCTGCGTTGACGAGGACATCAAAGTTGAACAACGTCTCCGGCCGCGTTTTCACCGTATCATCCCGGCGGTAATAACCGGTTATATTTCCGGGTTTGAATTCGGTGAGCGCATCCGATGTGACGGCTGCGGTGCCACCCACTGCCTCGTTGTAGACCTTGTTCATCATCAGGTAATCAGCCGTCAGTATTTCGGAATACGGCCTGTCGTTCTCGACAACACTGGCAATCAGTTCAAGCGGTGACTCTCTCTCACTATAGCTGACGCGGCTGTAGTAGGTTCCCGGCAGGGCCGACTTGCCCGACAAGTGGGCTTGCATTTCCAGTTCGTAAAGCCGATTAGAGAACGCAGGGAAGCAGTTCCTGCATTCGTTCACTACTGTTTGTTCCAAGCCTCTCACCAGCAGTCTGTCATTGGCTGCGTCCTTCAGGAAATCATGGAAGTTCTGCCCCGTCATCAATCCGAGCAGTACGCCACGCAGTGCATCCTCGTTGCCAGCAGCAACCGCACTCGTCTCGCCGGCGGTAGGCAAGCGGCCGGCCAGCATGATGGCGGCACGCCGAAGCGTCTTCAGATTGGATTGCAGCGTCACGCCATTGAGAAATGCGGCTGAAGCGGATGGCACGTTGCCGGTGGGAGCGAGCCCTTCCAGAGTGGTGAGGAAACTTTCCATCAATTGGTAGTCGGCACTGCCTTTTGGCAATTGGATGCCACCAACATGACGATCACCGCCACTGATCTTGCTCAACACGTAGTCGAAGGCGTTGGTTTTCTGGTTATAGAATGATTTGAAAATATCAAAGTTCTGCCGATCCTGGGTGGAGTCCCGCGAAAACAGCAGTGTGCTTCTGCCGTCAGCTACACCACCCTTGACGTGGCACACCACACAACGGGGCTGGATGATTGAGTCATGAATGCTGGCTTCAAATATCGTAGTTGCGTCTGCTTTTTGGCTTATATTCAGCAGAAGCGGCGTCGGCGTGTAGATAAGACCGCTTCCACTTGCTGGCAGATAGCCTATGAATACACGGTAATCACCGGCCAAAACCATGGCGCCTTGATAGACATCCACACTCTGGGTTGCTGCAAGCGTGACACCTTCCCGGGCAGGCACCAGCGACGCAATCTGGCCATTCCACGGCACAAATGCGCCATCGACATTGCGCATGTTGAAGCTGCCGCCGATATTCAAGACTACGAACAGGTCACCCTTTTTGCCGATATGGGCAGGGTCAGGCGTGATGGTCCCCTGAATTTGTGCCTGCACCCCGGTGTTGGCAGCAGTAATGAAGCTTTTGCCGCCGTCGAGTGTCAGGCCGACCGCAAACTTTGCGGCATAGGTCTTGCCGTCGGTACTGGCCGTCGGCAGGCTGCTCATGCTGTTTTCGACAGCCCAGGCAGGAGCGCTTGCCAGCACCAGCGCAACAACTCCTGCAAGAAAAACGGCAACAACGGAATTACGACGCATAATCTACTGTGACCAGAAAGCTGGATTGACCGATTGTCATGGGTCCACTGGCATCCTCAGGAATGCTGCGCAGTGATGGCACGAAGTCTATCAGCTAAATATGCGAATCATGATGCAACAGCTGTACATTTTTGGAATTCTGGAATGACCCGCCATCCCGGCGTTCTCCAACCAAATCTTTACGAAAACATGCGGTACGACTCTATGATCGCAGCCTGGGCGCTGTCGAGCGCAGGAAAAGCGCCGATATTGCAGGTAGTCTACTGGTGGCTGAAGCAACGTCAGAGTCTTTAACCCTCGTTTGTCACCCGGTCGCAAGCAAGCCGGCTGTGGCCGCGGACCAGAACTGCAAGGAGATAACAATGGCACGTAAAGAACTGAAAGCTCCCGCATTGCTGCTGGTGATCGCCGGTGCCACTGCACAGGCCGCAGACATGCTGGCCGATTTCAGGAACTCCCTGCTCCAGGTAATACGCCCTGATATCCAGCAGTTAATTCAACGCAGAGCGCGAGATGAAGAGTTTCATTTACGCGTCGCCGAGAATTTTCCTCGCCTCGTTCAGGGGGGGGTATCGAAGTGCGGCAGGGGTACAGAAGCCATTACAGAAACTATTACAGGAATGGTTACAGTTGCACACGAAGGTGCCGTAATTACTGAGGATTTTTGCACGAAAAGACTTGACTGGAGCGGGTGAAGGGAATCGAACCCTCGTATGCAGCTTGGGAAGCTGCCGTTCTACCATTGAACTACACCCGCATACGGAGTCATTGTGCCCGAGCGCCAACGGCAAGAGCAAGGCAACCGCCACTGGCCAGCGCGCGCGGTGCACAGTAGCATCCAGCGCGTTGTAATTTGCAGTCTGCTCGCTTCCACCCGCCCAGGAGAATCCCATGTCCTTGTTGCGCCTTGCATTGTATTTGCTACTCGCCGGCTTGCTTGCTCCCGCTGCATTCGCGCAAGGTCGTGATCCGAAACAGTTCCCTGAACTCTCGCGCACTATCAGCGCGCAGATGGAAGCCACCAATCTCAACGGCGAGTACAAGGGGGTCACTACCAATGGTGAGATCGTCGATGGCTTGTTTCCGCTTCGCAGCACCGGCATTGATACCAAGCCCTTGATCAGCGCAGCCGATACTTTCATAGCCACACTGACTGACGCGCAGAAGCAGGACACGCTGTACCCGATCGACAACCTTGAATGGCGGCGCTGGGCCAACATGTCGATCTACAAACGGCACGGCGTGTCGTTCGACGACATGAGCGACGCACAGAAAACTGCGGCTTGGGATTTGCTCGATTCTGCTCTCAGCAACAAAGGTGTGACGCTGGCGCGCGACATCATGCACTTGAATGAAACGCTGGGTGAGCTGACCAACAACAACTTTGTCGAGTTTGGTGAAGGCAAATACTGGCTCACGTTTATGGGCACACCGTCAGCGTCGGAGCCGTGGGGCTGGCAGCTGGATGGTCACCACCTGATCATCAACTTCTTCGTGCAGGGAGATCAGATTGTGATGACACCGGCGTTCTGGGGTTCGGAGCCTGCCGTGGCCACCGGCGGCAAGTACGCCGGCACCCGCATCATGGACGACGAACAGACCAAGGGGCTGGCGCTGATCAATGCGCTTGATGCACAGCAGCAGAAAGCGGCGATCCTCTTCACCAGCAAGACCGGCAACAACATCATGACGGAAGCATGGAGCGACAACGTGGTGATCGACTACGCCGGCGCGCCGGTAGCTGGCTTCAACGCCGAGCAGAAAGCGCTGCTGATGGACGTGATCGGCCTCTACATCGGCAACATGGAAGCGCCGTTGGCGGAAGACAAGATGAAGGAAATCACCGCGTATCTCGACCAGACGCACTTCGCCTGGATTGGCGAGACCAAAGAAGACTCAGTGTTCTACTACCGTATCCAGAGCCCGGTGCTGGTGATCGAGTTTGATCACCAGGCGCCGGTAGGCCTCACGCATATGTATCCGCGTGGTGTGCCCTACCGCGAGCATGTGCACTCAATGGTGCGCACGCCCAACGGCAACGACTACGGCAAGGATCTGCTGCGGCAGCACTACAGCAACCATCCGCACTGACGCTGCCGCTGGTCGCCACGCTCACTGCACCAGCGACTTGTCTGCCCACTCCTTGATCATCTGCTTTTCATAACGCAGGGCTGAGCGATCAGCCGGCAGCAGCAGACCAAAACGGAAACCGAGATCGGCCAGCTGCTCCGTGCCGGATTTCACCAGCTTGCCATCGGCATCACGCAGCTCGTAGCTGAGTGTCATCTGCGGAAAATCGACATTGCGGATCACGCGCAGCCCGAAGGGGAAGTTGGCGTGGAAATACTCGATTTCACCGGCGAGATCGACATCGGCTACTTCAATCGTCAGGGTTTGGCCGGCTTCCAGACGGGCGACAGTTTCATCGCGGAACTGGGTTTCCAGTTCTGTCATCACGCGTGACTGGAAGCGTTGCTGACCACTGTCGGTGGAGCGGATGTCGCGGAACTGCTGTGGGTCACTCCATGTGACTTCAACGGTTGCCGCCTGCACCACAGGCACCAGGGCCAACAGGGAAATTGCCAGCAGGGAACGTTTGAACATGGAACACCTCCAATGGATGGGTTTGCAAAACTTGCGCTTGCAATGGTTACAACGCACCCGCTCTGCGTTGGTTGTCCCACCCATCAGGAGCGTTCACCTGCGATTCAGCTTGGCGCCACCCAGCGCCATCAGATGCCTGCTTTTGTCCGGTTTGATCGTGGACAAGTCAGGCGGTTGGTGAATCCGGCCAATCCCCTTATCATGGCCGCGCTCAATTTTCCTGAACCACTTGGTTCGCCTTGCCTTCTATCCAGTCAGGAGCAGTTCATGGCCACTATCGTTGGCGGCTTCGCCACCTCGCACACCCCCACCATCGGCTTCGCCGTGGATACCAACAAACAAAACGATCCGATCTGGGCACCGATTTTCAAAGGCTATGAGCCGGTGCAGAAGTGGCTGAAAGAACAGGCGCCGGATGTCATTTTTTACATCTTCAACGACCACATGACCTCGTTCTTCATGGACCACTACTCGCAGTTCGCCCTTGGTGTGGGCGATACCTTTCCGGTGGCCGACGAAGGCGGCGGTGCGCGTAACCTGCCGGCACTGAAGGGTTACCCCGAGCTGGCCGAGCACATTGCCAAATGTCTGGTAGCTGATGAATTCGATCTGTCCTACTTCCAGAACAAAGGTCTCGACCACGGCTGTTTTTCGCCGATGTCGCTGTTGTTCCCCGAACACAAACAGGGCTGGCCGACCAAAATCATCCCGTTCCAGGTGGGCGTGTTGATGGCGCCGTCGCCGAATGCGTCGCGCTGTTACAAACTCGGCAAGGCACTGCGTCGCGCCATCCAGAGTTTCCCGGGCAATATCAAGGTGGCCATCGCCGGCACCGGCGGTTTGTCGCATCAGGTGCACGGTGAACGTTGTGGTTTCAACAACACGCCGTGGGACATGGAGTTCATGCAGCGTCTGGGTGACGATCCGCAAAGCCTCACCAAGTACACCATTGCCCAACTGGCCGAACTCGGTGGCATGGAAGGCGCAGAAATCGTGATGTGGCTGATGATGCGCGGTGCCCTGTCGGAGAAAGTGGAAAACGTACACCAGACCTACTACCTGCCGTCGATGACACCGATCTGCAGCCTGATCTTCGAAGAGCGTTCAAACGAGAAGCCCGCCGAAAGCGATGCCGACTACATGGCCCGCGTGAACCATGAACTGGCCGGCATCGAAAAACTCGAAGGCAGCTACCCTTTCACCATCAGCCTCAGCGTTAAGGCATTCCGTCTCAACAACTTCCTGCACGAGCTGATCAACCCGGAACACCGCAAGGCCTTCCTCAGCGATCCGGAAACGGCTTTCACCAAAGCCAGCCTCACCGACGAAGAGAAGGAGCTGGTTCGCAGCCGCAACTGGCGCGGCATGATCCATTACGGTGTGATCTTCTTCATGCTGGAAAAACTTGGCGCCGTGGTGGGCACCACCAACCTGCACATCTACTCGGCAATGAAAGGCTTGAGCCTGGAAGACTTCCAGAAGACGCGCAACGCGCAGGTGCTGTACTCGGTAGCAGGCAAGGACGAGGGCAAGACCAACTGGGACAAGCCTGCCAAGTAGGAGCAAAAAGGCGTAAGTTGCCTTTGCCATCGCCCGATTGCAGAGGCACCTATGCGCCGTAACTTATCCATTTCATTTATTGCACTGATGGCTTGGGCCACACACCCTGTGTCGGCCCACCACAGCTACTCCGACTACGACCGCAGCGAACGTTACGAGCTACGCGGCACTCTCACCGAAGTCCACTGGGCCAACCCGCACATTGTGTTTACCGTCAATGACGGCGAGCGCGACATCCGCATTGAATGGGTAACGATCACTGGCGCCGAGAAGACAGCCGCCACGCGCGATCAGTTCGTGCCGGGGGAGGAAGTGGTGGTGATCGGCAGCCGCAATCGCGACCCTGATGTGCACATCATGACGGTAATCAAGGAAGTGCGGTTGCCAGGCAAAAACTGGCACTGGTTGTCGCCTGGCGGGACCCCTAGCCGGCCCTGAATCTACCAATTAAAATGCAGTCCGGCACCACGTTCGGAGTGTAGCTCAGCTTGGTAGAGCACTGCTTTCGGGAAGCAGGGGTCGAAGGTTCGAATCCTTTCACTCCGACCAGTATGGCTGTCGTTTTGCATTTGTTTCGCATCTTATACACCCCACCATTTCCATTTTGTTTCCCTCGTTGCCTCCCCCGGTAGCGGTCCCTGTTGTTTACGTTGCACGGACTCTTGCTTACGCTAGCGCAGCCCAGCGTTATGCCTTCGCTGTGTCCTGGCCCTTCCACACCGGAGTTCTCCATGAAAACCCTGAAGTTGCTGCCCGCTATTGCCGGCGCGCTGTTTAGTCTGCTGACGCTGTTCGCAGCGCCGGCTATTGCCCATCACGGTACTGCCGTGTCTTACGACCAGAATGGCTGGATCACAGTCAAAGGAACCGTAACTGAATTCCGTTGGCGCAATCCGCACTCGGCGCTGTTCCTCGACATCACCAAGGAATCCGGCGACAAAGTGAACTACGCCATTGAATTGCCGAGCCCGGTACTGATGTCGCGCTCGAACGGCTGGACTCGCGCCACTTTCAAAGTGGGCGATACCGTAGAGTTTCGTGTGCATCCATCACGCACTGGCGCTGACGTGGGCGAGTGTCTGTTTGATTGCCTGGTGTACGTGAATGGTGAACTGCTGGCCTCACGCCTGCCCAATGGTGAAACCCGCACTGAAGGAGCTGCACCATGAAAAAGTTTCTGCTTGCTTCGCTGTTCGCACTCGGCCTTGGCAGTCAGGCCTTTGCCCAGGGTGAGTTGACCGGCGTTTATCTGCGCAATTCCGGCTCCAATGACTATCCACAATCGCAGTGGAATCCAGCCGAGTTGCCATTCACTGCTGCCGGCAAAGCGGTGTTCGACGCCAACAAGCCCGGCAAAGGCCCACGCCAATCGATGCCGGCCTTCGGTAACGATCCACTCGGCCAGTCCAACCCACCCGGCCTTTACCGCACTCTGGTCTATGGGCGTCCGATCGAGATGGTGCAGTTGCCGGATCGCGTGATCCAGTTGTTCGAGTGGGGCAAACACTGGCGCACCATCTGGACTGACGGCCGCGAAGTGCCGGACGCCCTGGTGGCAGGCCCGTTCTGGTACGGCTATTCCGTCGGCGCTTGGGAAGGCGACACCTTGGTAGTGAAAACCGTAGGCCTTGATGGCCGCGCCTGGCTCGACGAATGGGGCACCCCGTATACCGATCTCACCGAGATCGAAGAACGCTGGAGCCGCACTGATGACAAGACTGTGTCGCTCACGATCACCGTGACTGATCCGGAGTTGTATTCACAGCCCTGGACCAGCGATGTCAAAACCTTTGCGCAGCAGCCGACGGATTCGCTGAACGGCGAGTTAATGGAGCAGATCTTTGCGCCTATCGACGAAGTGCAGTTCAACCTGGACATTCGTGATCGCGCCGCATCGGGCCCGAACGCTACCGAGTAGTCCACCGCGGTGCTTGCCCGCCATAGTCCGCAGGACGACGGCGGTGTGGTTTAATCCGGAACGCAGGCGACAAAAGATCGCCGCGTTCCGGAGCTAACCAACAATGAAAACAACCGCCGTTTCCCGCCTCGTTTCCCGCTTTCACTTTTCTGCACTCGCCGCCTGTCTATTGTTACCCGCGGCCAGCCTGCAGGCGCAGCAAGACTTCAGCCCCGCCGCGCTGGTGCAGCTGCCAACTGCCAGCTGGCCCACCAACGGCGGCGATCTCTATAACCGCCGCTTTTCGCCACTTACAGAAATCAGCAAAGACAACGTTGCCAACCTCAAAGGCGTATGGCGCACTCATCTGAATGGCTCCGGCATGGGCGCGCGCCACTCAGGCGAAGCAACGCCGCTGGTGTACAACGGCGTTGCCTATGTCATCACCGGCGACGACGACGTGTTTGCGCTCAGCATCGATACCGGCGCCATCCTGTGGGAATACCAGGCCAACCTCGACAACCTGATCAGCACCGTATGCTGCGGCTGGACCAGTCGTGGGGTGGGTATGGGTGATGGCCGCATCTATGTAGGCCAGCTTGACGGCAAACTCAAAGCGCTGGATATCGGCACTGGCGCGGTGGTGTGGGAAGTACAAGCCGAATCATGGGAAGAAGGTTATACCATCACCGGAGCACCGCTGTTTTATGAGGGCTTGGTCATCACCGGATTCTCGGGCGGAGAACAAGGCATTCGTGGCCGACTGAAAGCATTTGATGCAAAGACCGGCGAACCCAAGTGGACCTTCAATACCGTACCAGGGCCTGGCGAGTTCGGGCACGACACCTGGCCGGCTGACAACACGGTGTGGATGGATGGTGGTGCCTCGGTATGGCAAACCCCTGCGGTCGATCCCGACTTGGGCCTGCTGTATTTCTCCACCGGCAACGCCGGCCCGGACTTCAACGGCCGTGTGCGCAAGGGTGACAACCTGTTTACTGCTTCCATCCTCGCACTCGACATAAAAACCGGCGAGTACCGTTGGCACTTCCAGGAAGTACACCACGACATCTGGGACTACGATGCGCCCAACCCGGTGATCCTGTTCGACACGGTAGTGGATGGCGTTGAGCGCAAGGCCTTGTCACAGGCCGGCAAGACCGGCTGGCTCTACATACTCGATCGCACAACAGGTGCGCCGCTGCTCGGCATCAACGAAACACCGGTGCCACAGGAGCCATCGCAGTACACGGCGGCAACCCAGCCGATTCCTGTCGGTGATCCGTTCGTGCCGCAGGAATTGCGCATCGCGCCGGAAGGATTACAGTTGAAGAACAAAGGCGCGCTGTTCACGCCGTTCTGGCTGGATCCCACTGTAATCGCTCCCGGTGTTGCCGGCGGCGCCAACTGGCCGCCGAGTGCGCACGACCCATCGACTGGCCTCACGTTCATTTGCGCAGCCGACAAACCTTTCGTTTTCCAGGCGATCGACATCAGCACCGAGCGGCCGGCTCCGGGCGCCAGTTATACCGGAGGCGCCTTCAACGGCGAACCACTGCCGAACCTCGGTGTAATCGCAGCAATCGACACCCGTACCAACAAACTTGTCTGGCAGTACCTGTGGCCAGAACCCTGCTTCAGCGGCATGACGGCAACTGCCAGCGGGCTGGTGTTCGTCGGCCGCAATGATGGTCGCCTGACTGCGCTGGAAAGCGCCACCGGCAAACAACTGTGGCAGTTCCAGACCGGCGCCGGCATGAATGCGCCCGTCAGCACCTTTGAATACAAGGGCACGCAATACGTAATCGCCTATTCGGCTGGCAATACATTGGCGCCATCGCCGAAAGGCGACAGCGTTTGGCTGTTCGCATTGAATGGCACCTTGCCTGAGGCCGAGCCTCCCGGCATGAATGTCACTTCGACTGCCGGTGCTGATGACAGCGTGGTAGTGGCTGAGGGCGAACCCGATATTGCTGCCGGCGAACTGGTGTACCGCTCGGCCTGCGTGGCTTGTCACGGCGAAGACGGCCGCGGTGGTCATGGCGGCGGTATCGACCTCGTCAACGCGCGCGATTTTGGTACGGTTGCAACCACGATTGCCCAGGGCCGCAACAACATGCCCGCACTCGGCACGCTGTTCACTGCCGAGCAGTTGCGCGATGTTGCCGGCTATGTGGCACAACGGATCGCCAAGCCCGCTCCCTGATGCCTGTTGTGGTCTAATGCGCGCCGCGGGCCTCTGCTGAGGCCCGTTTGTTTTCTGGAGTACCCTTATGACAGCCACAGTCACCCTCTTCCCCGGCCGCGAAAAATCCCTGCTGCGCCGCCATCCCTGGATATTCACCAGCGCCATCAACAAATCCCCTCCGAGACTGCACAGCGGCGACACTGTTGATGTACTGGCGACTGACGGTACCTGGCTCGGTCGCGGCGCGTGGTCGCCTGCTTCCACCATCCGTGTACGTATCTGGACCTTCGAAAAAGACGAAGTGATCGACAACGCATTCTTCCTGCGCCGTATTGAAACCGCTCTGCGCGGCCGTGAACTGTTGCAGTTGCAGTCTGATTCCATGCGCCTGGTCGCAGCAGAATGCGATGGCCTGCCCGGCGTAACGATAGACCGCTACGGCTCTGTGCTGGTGTGCCAGCTGTTGAGCGCCGGCGCCGAGCGCCAGCGTGACAAGATCGTGTGGGCACTGCGCAAGCTGTTGCCCGACTGCGCAATTCTCGAACGCTCTGATGTGGCGATACGCGAGAAAGAAGGCCTGCCGTCTTTGATACAGGTGCTGCATGGCGAAGTACCGGCCGAACTGACCATCAGTGAAAACGGTTATCGCCTGCTGGTGGATCCGCACAACGGCCACAAGACCGGTTTCTATCTGGACCAGCGCCACAGTCGCAGCCGCATTGCGGCCTACTCACACGGCAAGAACGTGTTGAACTGTTTCAGCTACACAGGTGCAGTAGCGGTGCAATGTCTTGCGGCCGGGGCCAGCCATGTCACCAACGTTGACGTATCAGCCAACGCGCTGGCCACTGCGCAACGCCAACTGGAATTGAACGGGCTCGATGCCACCCGCTGTACGCAAGTGGAAGCCGATGTGTTCTCCGAGCTGCGCAAGTACCGCAGCGAAGGCCGCAAGTTTGATCTGATCGTGCTCGACCCACCGAAGTTCGTCGAACACAAACAACATGTGGTGCAGGCCTGTCGCGGCTACAAGGACATCAATATGCTGGCGCTGCAGTTACTCGCACCCGAAGGCATCCTCGTCACCTTCAGTTGCTCGGGCCTGTTGCCGGAAGAGCTGTTCCACAAGGTAGTGGCCGATGCTGCTCTCGATGCCAGCCGCACTGTGCAGTTCCTCGAAAAACTGTCGCAGGACCGCGATCACCCGGTTCTCAGCAGCTATCCGGAAGGCTATTATCTGAAAGGATTGATCTGCCGCGTGCTGTGATGATTCACAGCAGCGGCCCACAACCAAGGAGCTTACTGTGAAAATCATCGTTTGGCTGGCAGCACTGCTGCTGGCACTTTATCTCGCTGCCTGTACGTATATGTTCGTGCAGCAGCGTGCCATTGTGTTCAATCCGTCGCAGGATGATGTCTCGCTTGCGGTCGATCGGGTGCCGCGCGCAATCAATGTGGCGCTGGCAACCGCAGACGGTGAAACCCTGCAAGCCTGGTGGGTAGCGCCGGCTGCAGGAAAGCCGGTGTATCTCTACCTGCACGGCAATGCCGGCAATCTCGTTGGCAGCTTCACACAGCCCACTGCGCGTGCCGAACGCTTTGCCGGGCTCACGCTTGATGGTGCCGGCCTGCTGGCGCTGAGCTGGCGCGGCTTCGGCGGCTCCAGTGGCTCGCCATCAGAAGCCGGCTTCCTGCTTGATGCCGACACTGCACTGGCATGGGTAAGACAGCAAACCCCAGACTCCAGCGTCATCCTGTTCGGCGAATCACTTGGTACCGGCGTAGCAACGCAACTGGCGGCGCGCGAGCAGTTTGCTGCGCTGATACTCGATTCGCCGTTTACTTCAGTCGTCAATGTCGGCGCCGAACGTTACCCGTGGTTGCCGGTGAAATTGTTGTCGAAGGATCACTTCGACAGCATCTCGCAAGCTGCGAATATCCGGGAACCAGTAATGATCCAGCACTGCGTCGACGACGACGTGGTGCCCTATGCGATGGGCCAACAGTTGTATGCCGCGCTGGCATCAAACGAAAAGCTGTTCCGCACCGTGGAGGGTCGCTGCCATGTGCCCAGCATCTTTCCGCAACTGCCACTCCTGCGTGAACTCGAAACCCGCTTTACCCAGTAGTAACCAGCAAACGCCTACGGGATTCAATATCTGCGCCCGGCTTTATTCGAAACCGATCCAGCCGTCGCTGAAAACAAAAATCCCGCCGCGGTTGCCCTTGGCGGGATCTTGCCCTGCGCTGGCATGCTTACTTTGTGTAATCGTAGGACAGGTCGTAGGTCACGCTCAGACCGCTCATCGTCGCAGAGAACTCGACACGGAAAGTGACTCGGGATGCCGTGTTATTGATTGACGTTACTCTGATGTTGCTTATGCCGCCGACACCAGTCAGTTGTGATTTCACCTGATCAATGATCACCGTGGTGTCGCTTACGTTTGGTGCCGGCATATTCTGCAGGGTGAAATTCAGTGCCGTACCGACTCCAAACGACGTGTTCACGTTGCCGGTGACTTTAAGCGTATACAGGCCGGCAGGGATCACCGGGGTGGTAGGCGTAACCGGGGTAGTCGGCTTGGCTGCATCAATTTTGGCTTTCGCCGTCTGCAACGCATTCAGCACCAACGATACCGTTCCCTGCTCCTTGATGGCCGTACCAAAGGGACCACCCATCGTGAATATCTTGTTGTCTTTGATGCCTACATAGATGCCGCTGCTGGCGAAGAACTTGTAGGTGTAACCCTGGTACAGACCCGGCGCACTGCCATTGACCAGCAGGGTTGGATATACCTGTGCGGCGAGATCAAAAATGCTTTGTACATCGATGGTGATCGTCGGCGTCGTGGTAATTGTGGTGGTAACAGCCCCGATACAATCGACCGCATTGCTGATCTTCGACCCGGTGAACTGACCGGCAAAATTACTGGCAGTGCCCTGCATCGCATTCACTTCATAGAGCGCATTGTTCCGCAACACTACTTCGTAATGGGTATTGGTGTTGCTGATCCAGGTGAAGGTGTTGCCTACGCTGTTCATCACCGGCTTGCTGGTCAGCAGCGTACCATTGAGGCAGAGCGTGTCTTTGGCGGCATCAATGACGAATCGTACGACGTCATCCTTCTTGTGCGGAAAATTGGCGATGTTGCTGCTGATGAAATCCAGCTTGAGGTCGTAAGTGCCGTTCAAGCCGGCAGGAACGTCGGCTGCGGTCTGTGCCTGCAGGCTGCCAGTGCCAAACAGCGTGGCTGCGACTAAGAAAAGCGAAAGTTTGGTAGAAGCTGTTTGCATGGTTGCACCCTGTGGTTGTGGGAGAAATTCAACTAGCCAATGGCTTTGTATACTCACAAGCCAGTTTCTACGAAAGGTCATGCCGGCGGCTCCCGTAGCTCCATCACAAGAGATACCGGCCCTGGTGCCGGCATGACATAGCGATGGTAGGGAGGATGAGCAGCCTGAGGCACCCCCTGATCAGGGGGTGCGACGACTCAATCCGGCACAGGTAAACCGAGCCAGCCATAGACCTTGGCCAGGATGGCCTGGACGGTCTCCGGACGATCTTCGCCTGCAAGGTCGGGGTTCGGTACATAGCCCTTCAAATGCAGGCTGTAGGAGAGGTTGCGATACGACGCCCGGTAACTGGCCAGTAATTCAGCCGGTAGCGTGGCAGTCTGGCCCAGGATCGCCGGCACGAATTCATCGCGGCGGTAGATCACTTCGAAACTACTGAGTTTCCACGCGCCCTGGCGGCGCGAAACGCGATACACCATCAGGCAGTGGGCCGACAGTGTGAATTGCTTGCCGTCGATGTCGGTGGGGATGTCGATGATGCCGGACAATGTGGCCAGTGCGCGATCGCCGTTGAGTGTTACCAGCACCGGACCGAGCCGGTGTTTGGCGAGCATCCCGCGCGCCGCCATGTCGCGTGAGCCGGTGACGAAATCATGGCCGTTGCCATGGAACCAGCTGATGCTGACTTCGGAATCTTCAAGGAAGCAGTCGCGCATGCGGTTCCAGAACCCCATGTCGCGGCTTTCGCGCTCGCGCACTACCAGTTGGGTAATGGCAGCAATATCGTCGGCGTAGCTCATTTTTATTGTCTCCTCAGGACAGCGTTTCAAATGGCAGGTTGCGCACGCGCTCACCTGTCAGGCGGAACCAGGCATTGGCTACCGCCGGACCGATAACCGGGGTCGCTGGCTCGCCGATACCGGTCGGTGATTCGGTCGAAGGCATGATGACCACGTCGATTGCAGGGGCCTGGAACATGCGAATAATCGGGTAGTTATGGAA
>CAISOD010000021.1 GCA_903887045.1 uncultured Gammaproteobacteria bacterium
CATGCGCTGGGTTGGCAGCTGGTTGGGGTGGTGTTTGGGTTGTTGACGGGGGGGGGGGTTGGGCAGCGGCCTGGGCAAGTACGGTGGTATGGACTCCAGCCATACCCGCTACAGCAGCCATGACAGCAATACTTAAACGACGTGTCTTCATTGAACTCTCCTATGTTTTATCTGCTTTATTTTTGGTTTTCTACCTGACTACATTCCATTACAGGTGGCATGAGACTAAGTCCCATTGACGATTTCGTCCATAATTATTCCGTATGCAAAAAAAAAGGCTCCGAGGGAGCCCTTTTCAGGTGAGGTACTGAGCCGGTATTGCGCGCTTACAACGCCTTGCAGTCCCAATTGCCGGCATTGGTAGTGTCACCACTGCCGTCGTACACCGCCGTTTCCGGATAGGCGCACAGCGGCCGCGTCAAACCAGTCTCGGGATTGCTGGCCGGAATTTCTTCCGGAGCGCGGCCAGCTTCCCGCCAGCGTTCCAGCGTCGTCAGCAGTTCGAATTCATAAGGGCCAGGGCCGCCACTGCAATGCCCCATGCCCGGCACCATGAACAAGCGCACTGCGTCTTCCTGTGCAGCTCCCATCTCCTGCACCACGCTCTCGTAATACTGCACCGAGTTCCAGGGCGAGATGCCGTCGTCCATCCAGCCGTGATACATCAACAGTTTGCCGCCATTGGCTTCGAACTCTCCCAGGTCGGGATCGGTAGCGTCGACAAAGCCCACACGTTCATCGATGAGAGGCAGGTCGCGATCAAGGTCGAAACGGCGCCAGTTGTAGTTGCGGTCCTGGAAACCGAGGATACGGATGGTGTCGAACAGGAAAGCATTCGGCGGCTGGAAATCAAAGGGCAGGCGCGGGATCGGGCTGCCCAGCGCCTGCCCCGGGAATACGATGGTGCCATCGCTGGTGCGCAGGCCTTCACCGTAGTAATCCTGCGTCTCAATCGTCTGGTGCTCCCACAGGCAACTTTCGCTGAACGAAGAATCGCCGGCTTCCTGACTGCAACGAATCGTGTCGAAATCAAACTCACATTGGCGCGGTTCGTTGATGAAGCCTTCCTTCAACACATCGCACTTTTGCAGCACGGCGCGATTGATGAGATCAGCCGTGTATTGATAGGAGTTGGCGTATTCCGGATTACGGTTGTTGAAGATGTGCAGATACGACTGCGCCACATGCATGTGGATATGACGGTTGGCAGGCGCGCCGGCAATGATGCCGTCAAAATCTTCCGGATAGCGTTGCGCCGACATCAGGCCCTGGCGGCCACCGGTTGAGCAACCCTTGAAATAGGAATATTCCGCTTCTTCACCGTAAGCCTGCGCAATCACGGCTTTCGATTTATCAGCCAGCTCATGGATGGCGCGGTAAGCGAAGTCGACCAGTTTTTCTTCGTTGCCGAGTGCAAACATGCCGTTGGCACCATCGGCCTGGGTGTGGCCGGTATCAGTGCCGGCTGTCGCATAACCGCGCCGCAAGGCCACGCGCATGTCGTTGTAGCCTTGTATCGCGCCGGCCCAGCCACCATTGCCCACTGCGAGAAAGCGGCCGTTCCATTCAGAGGCCGGCAGCCACAGCTCAGCATTGATATTGGATTTCGCTGTAGGCGTGAACACCATCTTGACACGGCAATGCGCGGGGATCGCTGCCTGATCATTATTGGCATTCGGACCGGCGCTGGCCGGTGCCTGAAAGGCGCCTGCCGGCACGAATTCAGCACTGGCGATGCGGGCGTTCTCAAGCGTGAAACCCGTGAGAGCCGTGCAATTGGCGGCAGAAACTGCGGAAGCCAGCGCGGCGGCGGCGAAGATGGTTAGCATGGGTGCGCGTCCTCGGTAGTCTTGAATGAACAACGCCCCTGACGGGGCGTTGTTTGCTTGCATCTACTGCGTCTGGCTTAGTGTGCCTGTGGATCCGGACGGATCTGGATCTTCACGGCTTTGCCGACGAAACCCTTGCCACCCTCACTCTGCCACACAAGGTGCGTGCCGTAGTTGGAGTACAGCGCGCGACCTTTCCAGCCACCATTCGGATCGTCAATGCGACCATCCAGACCACGTTGGTAGAAGCCCATCGGGTAAGGCACGCGCATGTAGGTCCACTCGCCGGTGTCCGGATCCAGTGCAATCAGCGAATCCGAGTTGGAACCGGTCAGGATCGGCGTGTCTTTGCCGAGGCCCATGATGTCGTGCGTATCCAGCCAGCCGAAGTAGTGGAAGTCAGCCGGGTAGTCGGAACCCGCGAACTTCGGACCAGGGGTCTGGTAGATGGTCCAGGCATTGGGACACACGGCGCTGATGTCAGTGCCGGGGCCGTTCAGGCGGTCACACTTGTCGCGCTCAAGTCTTACCCACTGCGAGGTGGCAGCCATGGCGCCCCATGCTGTGCCATCGCTGGCAATGTCCATGCCGCGCGGGTTCAACGTGCCCTCCGGCACCTGGAACACTTCGGTGATGCAGGTTTCAGGCGGGTTGTCGCCGCGATCAAGACGGATCAGACCACCACGCTCTTCGCCATTGCTGCCTTCCCATGCGCCCCAGATGATGTTGGAGTTGGATGGATCGGGACTGATGTTGTAGAGGTTGTAGCTGACCTGGGTATCCAGTTTCGGATCCGGGTTCTCGGCACCGTCTGCGTTCCATGGCTTGGTGATCTTGCCATCGCCATTGGTGTCCACAACCTGCGGGCACCAGCCCTGCGCTTTCTGTTCATCGTGGGTTTCATCCCAGATGCGAGTGTTGATCCAGCCAAAGTACGGGCCGAGCAGTTCGTTGAAATACAGCGTGTTGTCGGCGTCAGTGGCGAAATTCAAATGGTGGGTGGCGAAGCAGGTGTCGATCAGTTCGAACTTGCCGGTTTTAGGATCCATCACCGAAGCCTGACGGTTGCTGCGGCCGATCGGCGAATACTGCACGAACTTGTTGGTCGAGTTCGGATCGTTGCACCAGGCGGGCTGTTTGTCGCGGATTTTGGAGGTGTTCCACACGCGGCCATCGGGGCCCATCATCGGGTTGTGCGGATCGGCCGGGTTTTCGAGACCCCACAGGTGTTCCATGCCCCAGAAGTTGGACGGGTTGCCCGGAGGCGGGAAACGCGAGGGAACGTTGCGCGGATCTTCGCGGGTCGGGATCACGTATTTGTAGTTGTCGTTGGTGATCGGGTCCACTACTTCGATGGTGCCATGGCCGGCAGATACGGCGTAAATCGGGCCGTAGGCGTTTACGGTCGGGTTATTCCGGTCAGTCGAAATGATGTCGTGCATGAAGTCCTGCGGACCACCGATGTCCCACAGGGTGACAACCACATTGCGCTCAACGCCTTTCGGACGTGGCGGCATCGGCGGCACGGCGCCGCTTTCCACTTTGCGGGTCCAGTCAGCCATCGTCTTCGCCATGCCATCCATACCGAAGGCAAGGAAGGCGCCCTGCATGCTGCCACCACGCACACCAAGTGAGGTACGGTAGATCCAGGCTTCTTCATGGGAATCGAAACCGAGTGAATCCATGTGGGTCAGTGTGCGGGTCAGCTGGTTGCCCAACTGGTGGCAGAAGTTGCAGTCTTTCTTGAAGGAGTGCATCCAATCGGCTTGACTGGTGACAGTCGGCAGGAAGCCGTTACCACCAGCAGCAGCCGGGCCGGTGCCGGGGAATTGGTCTTTGGCAGGCACTTCAAGCAGCGACAGCCAGTAGTCGCCCGGGTAGACCTTGGCAGCATCCTGCGGGGTGGTCGCCACTTCGGCTTTCAATTCGAGGTTGGTGTCGCCTGGGCGACCTTCCACTTTGGCGGAATCAAGCAGACCGTAGCCGCGCACCCACAGGTTGTAGGTGAAGTCAGGCATCTGCGGCAGTGTGAATTTGCCCTGATCGTCGGTGACAACGATCTTGATAAGTGGGGTGTTGGATTCCTTGGTTTCGGCGATAACCCAAACGCCCGCTTCGGGGCCGGCGCCACTGGTTACGCTGCCGGTGATAAAGCCTTCGGGATAGCTGCGATCAGCAGGCCCGGGGACCTGGGCACTCGCAACGCCGGCAGCAAGCAGCGCAGTAATGGCCGCAATTGAATGCGCAAGTTTCTTCATCGTTCCTCCTGGTCCCCCTCATGGCATCGCATGGCAAGCGGCATGATGGTATCTGATTGTTTTTTATGGAATTTGCGAGACGGAACAGAAGCTCCGCGTGAGCGCTCAGAAGTATAACCCAAGTTTTTGGGGCTCAAGCAGCTTTTGCCGGAGGGGGTGGGAATTCCACATTATGTGCACCGAATGTGAATTCGCTCAAGTGTACTGCTGCTCAACAACGCGGAGTTGGCGAGCCGTTGAATGGCGCTAGAATGCAGCCCAGAATTTTCAGCGCAGTTGCACAAAATAAGAGGACCGCATGCCGAACAATATCACTGCCAGCAACCTGCAGATCTCCCAGGTGCTCTACGACTTCATCGAGAAGGAAGCAGCGCCGGGCACCGGCATCGAGCCGAAAGCATTCTGGGCGGCCATGGGCAGGATTGTCGACACACTGGCGCCGCGCAATCGTGCCTTGTTGCAGAAGCGTGATGAGTTGCAGCAGCAGATTGATGCGTGGCACAAAAGCCACGATGCCAGCTACTACCTGGCGCACCGCGACGAATACAAACGCTTCCTGCAGGACATCGGCTACCTCGTGCCGGTGGGCGAGGACTACAAGATCGGCACCCGCGGCAACGACTATGAAATCGCCATCTGCGCCGGCCCGCAATTGGTAGTACCGGTGATGAACGCCCGCTACGCCCTCAACGCCGCCAATGCACGCTGGGGCAGCTTGTTCGATGCGCTCTACGGTACCGATGTGATAGCCGAAACCGGTGGTGCCGCCCGCACTGCCGCCTACAACCCGGTGCGTGGCCAGTCGGTATTCACCTACGCCGATGAGTTCCTGGATCAGGCGATACCGCTCAAGCGCGGCCGTCATGAAATGGTGCAGCAATACCGCCTCGCCAACGAGAGCGGCCACATCGTGCTCGAAGTGGAATTGAAGGATCACAGCATCACCAACCTGTGCCAGCCCGACAAACTCATCGGCTTCCAGGGCAGCTTCACTACGCCGACCACCTTGCTATTTGCCAACCACGGTCTGCATCTCGAAATCCAGCTCGACCCTACTCACTTGATCGGCAAGCAACACCACGCTGGCTTGAAGGATGTCTATCTCGAATCCGCCATGACAACGATCCAGGACTGTGAGGACAGCGTTGCCGCCGTTGATGCCAGTGACAAGGTCGCCGTGTATCGCAACTGGCTCGGCCTGATGAAGGGCACCTTGGAAGAGAACGTCAAGAAAGGCGACAAGACCATCGTGCGCAAACTGAGTCCTGACCGTATCTACAAAGGCACCAGCGGCGAAACCGTGATGATGCAGGGGCGCAGTCTATTGCTGGTGCGCAACGTCGGCCACTTGATGACCACGGATGCCATTCTTGATCGCGAAGGCAACGAAATTCCTGAAGGCCTGATGGATGCCATGGTTACCACGCTGTGCGCACTGCACGATCTGAAAGGCAACAGCTCGGTCAAGAACAGCCGTGAAGGCAGCGTCTATATCGTCAAACCAAAAATGCACGGCCCGGAAGAAGCGCAGTTCTGCAACGACACGCTGGATGCCGTTGAAGATGCACTCGGCCTCAAACGCAATACCATCAAGGTTGGCGTGATGGACGAAGAACGCCGCACCAGTGTGAACCTGAAAGAATGTATCCGTGCGGTAAGAGACCGGATATTTTTCATCAACACCGGCTTCCTTGATCGCACCGGCGACGAGATCCATACCAGCATGCAGGCCGGCACGTTCCTGCCGAAGGAAACCATCAAGAGCCAGGCGTGGATCGGTGCCTATGAAAACTCCAACGTCGACATCGGTGTTGCTGCAGGTTTCACCGGCAAGGCGCAGATTGGCAAAGGCATGTGGGCCAAGCCCGACATGATGGGCGACATGATGGCGCAGAAAGTAATACACCCGAACATGGGCGCCAACTGCGCATGGGTGCCCTCACCCACTGCTGCAACCCTGCACGCGATCCACTATCACCAGATCAACGTGGCCAACACCCAGCGTGCGCTGGCCAACCGCCAGAAAGCCAGCGTCGATACCATTCTGATGATCCCCTTGATGGCAGAAAACAAACTGACGCCAGAGCAGATCCAGAAAGAACTCGACAACAACGCCCAGGGCATCCTCGGCTACGTGGTGCGCTGGATCGATCAAGGCGTGGGCTGCTCCAAAGTGCCGGACATCAATCACGTGGGCCTGATGGAAGACCGCGCCACCTTGCGTATTTCCAGCCAGCATCTCGCCAATTGGTTGCATCACGGCATCTGCACCGCCGATCAGGTGATGAGCACCATGAAACGCATGGCCATGGTGGTGGATCAACAGAACGCCGGCGATCCGCTGTACCAGAACATGGCACCCGGCTTCGACGGCATCGCCTTCCAGGCGGCCTGCGATCTGGTGTTCAAAGGCATTGAACAGCCCAACGGGTACACCGAGCCGCTATTGCACGCGCATCGCCGCACGATGAAGCGCAAACTCAAACAAGCGCGCGAAGCCTGACCTGCTTTAGGAACTGACAAAAGCAACTGCAGAGGGGGCACCGGAAGGCCTCGACGACGCGAAATAGTGGGGACGACGGCAGCACGCCCATCTTCGCCATCAGCACGTCCTGTGGCCGGCCGTTTGTTTGTTCAGTCTTTGTTTTCTGGCGCACAGACCGCCCCTGGTCGTGCTCGTAAGCTGGTTTCACATGGCAGTACTGCTTGATCCAAGCCATGCAACCTGCTCGACCAACGTCAATATGCCAACCAGGAAATCCATCATGTCCACTGTCGAAAACTCCAGCAGTTTCCTCCATACCCAGGCCGCGAATGATCATGAATCAGCGGCCAGGTTTCATCGCAACGCAGCGGAATTCCATGACAAGGACAATGTTGTTGAAGCCAAATCACATGCAAAAAGCGCCATGGATTCTTGCAGTACCGCGCACAAAAAATCGGTAAGCGCATGTGAGAGCTCGGCCAGGTAATCACCTGGTACATTGTTTCGGCCCGGCCTTGCCGTGCCGGGCCGCGGGTTCTATCTCTTGCGTACGTTGCCGCACAGCGAAGCTGTGCACATACGCCTATCGTGCACAGCTACTTTCCATGGAGAACGAATATGGCAACCATGCCCGCAATTCCCGTCAAACCGAACAAGAAAATCCAGCATGACACGTTGAAGATGGATGGTCACAAAGTCCCTTGCCGCGAAGATTTGATCGCTGTTGCGGCTTATTACCATGCCGAGCAACGTGTTAATGGTGATGGTGATCAATTGTCCGACTGGCTGACGGCGGCATCAGAAATCGATGCCATGCAGAAAAAACCACAATCCCACGGGACAGAAAGCATAAAGGGCATAAAGGTCGCGTCCCCTTGAGCCACCACGCAAATTGGATTTTTGAACGATTTAAAAAGTCAGAATTTCAGTTTGGAAACATGCAGGTGCTATTGGCTATCAAGGGTCCTGCCACACCATAGCAACCACAGCGTCCCCAGCATTCCCGCGAATAGCGATGCCAGCAGTACGCCCATCTTCGCCATCAGCAACGCTTCCGGCCGGCCGGCGAAAGCGAGTTCGGCAATGAAGATCGCCATCGTGAAACCGATGCCGGCCAACAGCGAGACACCAACGATCTGACTGAAACGCGTGCCGGCCGGCAATTGGCCGATGCCGAGTTTCAAGGCGAGCCAGCTGGCCAGTGTGATGCCGATGGCCTTGCCGGCAACGAGGCCGAGCATGATGCCAAGTGACACCGGATGCATGAGCGCGGCACTAATGGTTTCACCATTGAGCGGAATGCCGGCGTTCGCCAGCGCAAACACCGGAATCACCAGCAACGCCACCGGCAGATGCCACTGGTGTTCCAGTTGCTGCAGCGGTGGCTGCACACTGTTGACGCCGTTTTCCATGGTTTGTACCACTGCCACCAGTTCGCTGTTGCGCAGCATGTCGGGATTGGCGCGATGACTGGCATCGAAGCGATTGAGCAAGGCGCGCATCGAACTACTGAATGCCGCCGGGTCGTACTTCGGCCGCGTAGGCACCGTAAAGGCACCGATCACGCCGGCCAGCGTGGCGTGTACGCCGGATTGCAACAGCGCGTACCACAGCAGCAACGACACCAGAAAATACGGCAGCGGCTTGCGCACACCGCTGAGGTTGAATGTGCACAGCACCAACACACAGCAGGCTGCCGCCAGCAACCACTGCATGGCAATGTCAGCGGTGTAGAACAGTGCGATAACCACAACCGCGCCGAGATCATCGACAATTGCCAACGCCACCAGAAAAGTGATCAGCGCCTGTGGCACCCTGGCGGCCAGCAGCACCATCACACCAATCGCAAAGGCGATGTCCGTCGCCATAGGGATGCCCCAACCAGCGGCGGTGTCTCCACCGTGATTAAGCAGGAAATACAGCAAGGCCGGCACCGCCATGCCGCCGATGGCAGCTGCAATCGGCAACGCTGCCTGCCGCGGTTGTGACAGCTCACCTACCAACAGTTCACGTTTCAATTCGAGACCGACAACAAAGAAGAAAAGCGCCATCAGGCCGTCATTCACCCAGTGATGCACACTGAGCTCGAGCTTCCACGAGCCGATGCCGATAGAGGCATAAGTCTCGACCAGATGGTGGTAAGCCTCGGCAAGCGGACTGTTGGCCAACAGCAAGGCCAGCACCGTAGTGCCCATAAGCACGAGGCCGGTGGTGGTCTGGCGATGAATGAACTCCTCGAACGGCGTCAGGATGCGGGTAAAGGTGCGTTCCCACGGTGCGTATTGGCGACCGTTCGGTGCTGTTTCATCGTGATCGTGTGGCTGCATCGGGTACTGCCGGCAAGTTGAAACTACATTAATGCCCGCTATGCCCGCACAAATGGGGAGCAGGTGTCATAGATACAGCTCATACGCCTGGTCACAGCGCTCCACCATGTGCTCAGGCTCGAACAGCGTGAAGCCGTAACGTTGGTAGAGTGCGATCGCTTCCTTCAAGGGCGAAGCGGTTTCCAGCACCACGAGTTTGAACTTCAGGGCCTTTGCCTCCGCGAGTGCGCGATCGAGCAGTTGGCGACCATAACCAAGGCCGCGATAGGCGGGCAGACAGTACATCTTGCGCAGTGCGCCGGTGCTGCCATCTTCGCGATAAATGCCAACCGACGCTGCTACAGCACCATCGATCATCAACACACCGAACCAGCCGCCCTGGGCGAAATAGTGCGCATCAATGTCGTCCAGATCGCTGTCGGTACCGGCGGGGTCAGGCACCAGGCCGTATTCGCGCAAAACCGAAAACACCACGTGTTTGATGGCGGGAGCGTCGCGGTTGATGGCGGGTCTTATCACCGGGGTGATTGCTGCATGAGGATTCCGGGAATGGGGTACTGCGGTTCCGGCAACGGATCGGGGCCGGGTTCAAAAACTGTAGAGCAACCCTGTTCGCCAGAGCGTGATGTCGTAATCAATATCGGCAGAGCCATGGGTCAGCTGCCGCTCCATGCCGACGTACCAAGTGCCGGTCTCGCCCACCACATGGCTGTAGTCGAGATTGAATATCCTGGTTCTCGCATCAATCCGGTACGCCACCACCTTTTCACCAAACACAGTATCCAGCGAAATGGCTTTGGCGCTGTTGCGAATCAAGTCATATGGCAAATTGCTCGACACAATATCACCGCTGCGCAAGGTGAATCCTCCACTCAGCCAACTGGCAGAGCCCAACTCAAACTCGTTGTTCCATCCGAACGACCAGTTGCGTTGATCCCAGGTGTTGCCAGGTCTCCCGGAACCCGACTTGGGAACGTCGTAGTCTCCATCACTCACTGCCCGGCTGATCGACAGCGATGGCAGCCAGCGTGCTGTGATGCGACGGCTGAGGCCCACGATGACTTCGCGGTTCGAGGCATCGCGGTTGCCATTCCGATAATCGCTGGCGGATACATTGGCAGTAAGCGACAAGGTCGGCGCCTGATCTCCCAGTCCGAAGCGGTGCGACAGTGTGGTGCCAAGGCCGAACTCGACATTGTTCATGCCAGTGAATCTGTCGAAACTGGTCACGGTTGCCACGCCGTAAAGGTTCAATGACGTGTAATCGCCGGGCTGATAATGCCGGCCCGCTTTAGCGCGCAATGTCAGCGATTGATCGGTGAATTGATCCTGCGGGAACTGGGCGCGCGGCAGGTTATCGGTGCCCGCCAATTCCACCCCTGTATCGAAGAAAGTTTGGGCGCTGACAGGAACAGCGAGTACAGCAAACAGCCAGGGAAGCAGCCCCGCCGCATAGAGCAAAATGGAATTGTGCAGGATTCTCATTGGCTTCGGGTTGAGATTAAGGTAACGCCAGAATATCACCATCAGTGTGACTTGTTGCCTTTCTCAATCGCTGTGTCGTACTGGAACACCAAGTCAAATGGCACACTGAACAGCAGCGCGATCTTGAAGGCCAGTTGCAGCGACGGCGAATACTTTGCCGCCTCGATTGCCCGCACAGTCTGCCGGGTAACGCCAATGCGGTCGGCCAGCATCAGGCCCACCAACAGCACGTTGGCAATCACCAGCACCATGCAGCCCTGCAACACGCTGCCAAACACAGTATTTGTGTCCAATATCTTTTACACCGCGTTAGCTTCAGCACACCAACTCAGCTGACCTATCATTTGCTAATGATTCTCATTTGTTTCTATACTAGCAACATAAACTGATTCCCATTCAGGAAAGTTTGCATGTATTCGGCTCTCCCGGTAGCCAGATTGCTCATCAAGGCCCTGCTTCCCGGCTTGCTCACTGTGGCGGTGCAGTCCGCCATGGCCCAGCCGGTGGATGAAACCATTCTCACCATCGTGGTTATCGGCAATGCCAGCCACCAGGCCCGCATCGGTGGTGCCGCCACCGTCATCAATGCCGAGGCGATCCAACATGCCCGTGCCTTCAACATCAACGAGGTGCTGCGCAAGGCGCCTGGTGTTTTCCCGCGGGAAGAAGAAGGTTTCGGCCTGCGCCCCAATATCGGCATCCGCGGCCTCAACCCGACACGCTCTTCCAAGGTCCTGCTGTTGGAAGATGGCCTGCCCATCGCCTACAGCCCCTATGGCGACAACGCCAGTTATTACCATCCGGCCATTGAGCGCTTCAGCGGTCTGGAAGTGTTGAAGGGCTCGGCCCAGATCGGTTTCGGCCCGCACACTGTTGGTGGAGTCATCAACTACCTGACGCCCAATCCCTCGGCTAAACCCACTGCCAAACTGCGTGCTGCCGCCGGTACCGCCGGGTATTCCCAACTCTATGGCGAAGTGGGGAACACTTTCGGCAACGACGGCACCGAAACCGGGGTGCTGCTGCAGTATGTCGACAAGCAGTCGGATGGCGCGCGCGCCAACATGGAATTCGCTGTGCGTGATTTCAACGTGAAGCTGGTGCAGCAACTGGGGCAGCGCCAGGCGGCGACGCTGAAATTCTCGCGTTATGCCGAAGATTCCGCTGTGCCCTATTCCGGCCTTACGCTGGCGGAATACAACGCCAACCCCCGCGCCAATCCCTTCCTCAACGACACTTTCGTGGCTGAACGCACAGGGATGTCGCTGGTGCACCACTGGGACATTACCGACAACATCCGCCTCGACTCTGCCCTGTACCGCAGCGAATTCGAGCGAGACTGGTGGCGTCAGTCGAGCAACTCCGGTCAGCGTCCGAGTGATGCTTCTGATCCAGGCTGCGGCAGCATGGCCAAACTGCTGACCAGCTGCGGCAACGAAGGCCGCCTGCGTGACTATGAAGTGCGCGGCTTTGAACCCCGCCTGCAGGTCAGCAACTCTTTAGGCAACTTCAAGGCGGGACTGCGCTGGCAGCAAGAAGACCAGCGCCGTCGGCAGATCAACGCTGACACGCCAGCGGGCCGCACACCGGGCATCAGCGTCAACGCTGGTCTGGTCGAGAACAACCTGCGCGATACCGCAGCCTTTGCCTGGTTCATTGAGCAGAGCTTCAGCTTCGGCGCTTTCACCCTGGTGCCGGGCCTGCGGCACGAGCACATCGACTACAGCCGCCGCAACCTGCTCAACAACGCTGCCGGTGCCACCACTGTCAGCAAAACCCTGGCAGGTCTCGGCGCCACCTGGCAACTCCACAACAGCACCGTGTTGTTTGCCGGCCTGCACGAAGGTTTCAGCCCGCCGCGTGTCGAGGACGTCATCAGCAACACCAACGGCGCCAGCGTCGAACTCGCTGCGGAAAGCAGCCTCAACAGCGAATTGGGTGTGCGTTATGACGACGGTGCCCGTCTCAAGCTGGAAGCCGCCTGGTTCCACATGGATTTCGACAACCAGATCGTCAGCTCCAGCGTAGCCGGCGGTGCCGGTGCAACCCTGACCTCTGCCGGCGAAACGTTGCACTCGGGCGTCGAACTGTTGTTCAACTGGAACTACGACCGCGACTTTGAACGCAGCACCATCACTCCATTCGTTGACCTGTCGTGGACCTGGGTGCGGGATGCCGAGTATCGGGGCGTGCGCAGTTCGGCCATCAATGCCGGCGTGAATGTGAGTGGCAACCGACTGCCGTATACACCGGAACACACACTGTCGTTGACGACCGGGATTGCGCTGCGGCAAGGACTGCGGGCACAGGTCGAGCTGTTCCAGGTCGGTGAAATGATCACTGACGATCTCAACAGCGCTGCCATCACCGCCAACGGTCAGCGCGGCCTGATTGACGCTTACCGCATCTACAACCTCAGCCTCAATTACACCGTGCCCGACACCAACCTGACACTGTTCGTGGCGGGCAAAAACCTCAGCGACAAGGTTTATGTGGTGGACATGAGTCGCGGCATGATTCCCGGCATGCAGCGCACCTGGCAGGGCGGCGTGGAGTGGAGTTTTTGATTGAGTGTGCAAATTAGCGGGCAACCACAAAATTGCCCTGCCCTGCGTCTGCGGGATTGACTACCATCGCAGCCGCCGCTTGCTGATGCAGGAGGCACTGAGTGCATGCATGCGGCACAAGCTGCAACACAAGCGGAGCGAACCATGAGCCATCACAGCCACGTTAACAGCCCATCGGCATGGCGCAGCCTTGTCACTGCTTTGCTCTTGCTTGCGAGCTCGCCACTGCCAGCCGCTGAGACAACTGCAGCACCTGCCAATGCTGCCGACTGCCCGCAATCGTTGCGCTACACCTTCAGCTGGTCGCAGCAAACCGATTGCAACTTCGGCCCGCGCGGCGGCACCAGCAAGGGCGCACCACTGACCCTTGATAGCGCACCGCACGC
This sequence comes from uncultured Gammaproteobacteria bacterium, assembly GCA_903887045.1. Taxonomy (GTDB): domain Bacteria; phylum Pseudomonadota; class Gammaproteobacteria; order Pseudomonadales; family Pseudohongiellaceae; genus CAILUG01. Next base: position 13,338 of record CAISOD010000021.1, read on the forward strand.
CGGCTGGCTGGCATTGCAGCAGCCCGGCCTCAGCGTGAAAGAAAAAGACCGTCGCGCCATTCTGGCGATGGCAGGGCCCTATCGCACCAGCTTCGAATTCCTGGAGACGGTGCTGTATGCACCAACGCTCGACCGTGCGCGGCCTTACCAATCGTGGGGCACCGAGTACATTTATGTAATCGACGATCGCGAAGACTTCATCAGTCTGCAGCACATCATCGTGATGTTTGCGCAGGGCGAAAACGGGGAACTGATGGGCCCCTTTGTGCAGAAACACTGGCGACAGGACTGGCAGTATGAGAAGGCTGACTTGCTGGTGTACGCCGGCAACAGTGTGTGGAAACACGCAGCAGTACCGGAAGCCGCACGCAAAGGCACCTGGGCGCAATCGGTGTTCCAGGTGGATGATTCCCCACGCTACGAAGCAATAGGCCGCTGGCAGCATGAAGCCAACTTCTCCAGTTGGCTGAGCGACACCACCTGGCGCCCGCTGCCACGCCGTGAAACCACGGTGCGCAGCGACTACCAGGTGCTCGAAGGCAGCAACCGCCACACCATCCTGCACAACGGCTGGGTGCAGGAAGAAGAGAACTACAAAGTGGCGCTGGATGCTGCAGGCAACAAGACAGCAACACCTTATCTTGCCAAGGAACTCGGCGTGAACCGCTACGAGCGCATCACCGGTTTTGATTTCTCGACCGGCGATAGTTACTGGCAGCAGACCGCGCCATTCTGGGCCGATGTGCGCGCCGAGTGGGCCGCTGCTTTTGCGGCACAGCCGGCGATGACGATAGTCGAAGAAGTTGAAGGCTTGCCGCTGTTCGCCGCCTTGTTCGAACAAGCCGAGACGCTGACTGCCAACGGCGCTTATGAAAGCGCCAGCGCTCGCACGGTCATCAAGGCCATACTCGACCGCTATATCGACTAAGCACCCTGCTTGCGTCGCGTCTGCTTGCGCTTGCCAGCCGGATGCCGCGCGAAGAATTCTGCTGCCTCGGGCAATGGCGCCAGCGTGTAACGCTTCTTGCGGCGCTGGCCGTCGGTTCCCTGCATCACTTCCTGCAGGGTGGCGATGGTTTCCAGCAGGTAACCGCCTTTGTTCAGCATCACGCATTCCGCTTTGAAAGCCTGGGCTGCGTCGGTGATTTCCGAGCGGGTGGCCAGCCCGGTCTTGTTCAATGATTCAAGCACCTGCGTCGCCCACACCACAGGTACGTGCGCCGCTTCGCACAGCCACAGCAGTTTGTCCTGCGCATCGCCCAGATGGGTGAAACACAGTTCCACCGCGAGGTCACCGCGCGCAATCATCACACCACAACTGCGGTCCTGCCTGGCTTCAAGCAAAAGTTCCGGCAAATGCAGCACTGCTTCCGGTGTCTCGATCTTGAGGATGAGCGCGGTCAGCAGCGGGATCTTGGGTTTCGCATGCGGAAAGTTAATGCCCTTGTCGCTTTCGATACGCGGTTTGATGCCGTGCACCCGCGTCAGCCGAATCCAGCAAGCGCCGCCCTTGCGCACAATCTGGCCAGCGTACTTGCCGTCGTCGATGGCTACTTCGGCACCGGTTTTCAACTGCGCCACGATGCCGGCTTCCTGGCAGGCAATAGCCTTCACGCAGTCGTCAGGGATGCGGTCGTGTTCGACCAGAAGGATCTCGTCACCAACCTTCAGCTTGATGCAGTCATCGTGTTGCGGCCCGAACAGCCGGCGTGTGTGGGCGTCAAGGCTGCTTTTGCCTGTCTGGTAACCGCAGGCCGCAGGAAACGCAGCATCGGGCTGCCAGCCCAGCCGGAGCAGGATCTGCTCCAGTTGGGCGCAGATGTGGCTCTCGGCGCTGGCCATGCTGCTCAGACCCAGTTCATGCAGAGTGTCCTGCAGTTTGCGGACGTCGTTGGCGCGGAAGACGATGTACTGCAGCAAATTGGCGGCGCCGATGGCTTGGTCAGGGTGCAGCTATCTTGATCCATCAACGCGGCCCAACCACTGAATCGCTCCCGGTGCCGTCACCGCTGCTGCGAAAATGCCGGTGCCCGCGTTACCATCACATGCCGTTCGCGACCGCTACATCGAGTAATTCCTGATGAAATCCCGCTGGCAGCTGTTTTTGCTGCTGTTTTTGCTGCCGGTTTTGCTGCCAGTGTCATCCAGCCTGCTGGCAGCACCCCTGCTCAGCGTGCAGCAAACCCGACAGTTGAATTCACTGTGCAGCGGCACTGGCGCCTTGCCTGCTTCCACACTGCAAACCGGTGTGCTGGCGTACGACAGCGTGAATGCGCGCGTGTCGCCACTGCACGATGCATTGCCTTCCGCCGTCAGAGCCGACAGCGTGGCTGCCACTGGCGTGGTGATATGTGTGCAGTCCGGTGAGGTCGTACTGGAAACCTGCAGCATCAATCTGTTCTTCACGCTGCCGCGCGTGCAACAGCGCTATCAACTGCAGCTGCGCAGCGTGCGCAATGCCGGCCAGCAAGCAGTGGGCGCCATGTTGGCGGGATCAGCACCACCGGCTTGTGCCAACCCCGGCCCCATTGCCGCCGGTCAAACCAGCCTGCGGGGTGGATTGCCGCCGCCGGGCGATGTGGTGAAACTGCTGGGCGAGCTCCGTCTCTCCACCGCTGATGACGACGCCGACGGTTACAGCAACCTCGCTGAATGGATACGCGACAGCAGTGCAACTGACGCCAGCAGCCCAGGCCCCACTGCCTTGATCACCGCCAATGGCAGCACTGCACTGGTGGTGGCTGAAGGCGAAGCCTTGACCTTGCAACTGTCACTGCAACCCGCCGGCAAACTGGGCCTGCCTACCGATTACTTCGTGTGGGCAGAAGCGCGTGGGCAGCTCTATGCCTACCTGCACGGCACCGGCTTCAGGCCTGCCAACAGCAAACAACTGTCGGTACGCGCAACGGCATTAGCGCTCAGCAATTTTCCGCTGGTGACTTTGCCCGGGCTGGGCATTGGCGATTACACCCTGCATTTCGAGGCCCGCATCAACGATGGCAGCGTGCTCGACAGCACAGCCAGGATCAGCGTGCAGCCCTCGCAGTGGAACTTCGTTGAAGTCAGCAAAACTGCCGGCCTCAATCACACCCATGGTTTCAAGCAGATTGCCGATGGTATCGGCCGTGATCGCCAGCTGATGGCGGCGGGTGTCGCCGCTGGTGATTTTGACAACGACGGCTGGATTGACCTGTACGTTACCCGCGGCTCGATCGGCGCCAATCTGCTGTACCGCAATCTCGGCAATGGCAGCTTCGTTGATGTGGCAGCCAACGCTGGCGTGGCCATCACTGGTGAGGAAAACAGCGGCGCCACCTTTGCTGATTACGACGGCGACGGCTGGCTTGATCTGTTGGTAGCCGGCATCAATGCCAGCGAACAGCCGCGCTTGTTCCACAACAACAAGAACAGCACCTTCACCGATGTCACCGGCAGCGCCGGCATTCCACTCATCAGCCAGACCATGGGCGCCAGCTTTGCCGACTATGACAAAGACGGCGATCTCGATTTCTGGATTACCCACTGGGCAGCCGATACCCAGCAGAAATACCTGTTCCGCAACAACGGCAACAGCAGCTTCACCGACATCAGTCGCAGTGCCGGTATCGCTGACGACCTCATGAACGACTTCACTGCCAACTTCGCCGATATCAACAACGACAGCTGGCCCGACGTGCTGGTGGCCGCCGACTTCAAGACCAGCCAGGTATATCTGAACCAGCGCAACGGCAACCTGCTGCGCACCACCAATGCCACTGTCAGCGATGAAAACGGCATGGGCGGTGCGGTGGGTGACTACGACAACGACGGCGACCTCGACTGGTTTGTCTCCAGCATTTACGACACCCGACCCGCCGATCTCAACCTCTCCCCCTCCCTGCTCGGCATCACCTGGGGCCAGAGCGGCAACCGCTTCTACCGCAACCGCGGCGACGGCAGCTTCGACGATGTCACCACTCTCACCGGCACCCGCAGTGGCGGCTGGGGCTGGGGTTCCTGCTTCGCCGACTTCAACAACGACGGCCATCTCGACCTGTTCCACGTCAACGGCTACGACTCCAGCACGCTGGGGAGCACCACGCCGTTCCCCTTCCGTACCGATGCCTCACGGCTGTTCATCAACGACCACAACGGCAGCTTCAGCGAACAAGCGGTGGCCCTCGGCATCAATGACAACCAACAGGGCCGCGGCATCGTCTGCTTCGACTACGACCGCGACGGCGACATCGATCTCTTCGTGGCCAACAACGGGCAAGCACCCCTGCTATATGAAAACCGTGGCTTGAAAGCGCACTGGCTGCAGGTGCGGGTGGCCGGCGAAGCCAACAACAGCGAAGCCATCGGGGCCCGCGTGTACGTCAGCGCAAATGGCCTTACCCAGATGCGCGAGTTGAGTGCCGGCAGCAACTTCATGTCGCAGAACCCGGCGATCGCGTACTTCGGCCTGGGCAATGCAATGCAGGTGGAAAGCGTGCGGGTGGTGTGGCCGTCGGGCGTTGTCCGCACCGTGACAGGCGTGGCGGCAGATCAGCTGCTGTTGCTGGGCAGATAACAAGCAGCGATATAAAAAGTCTTAAATGACATTTAAAAGCCAATATATGACATTAAACGCCACAAATGGCTTTTAAATTTCTCATCTTGTCTTTTATTTTAATCTGCCATATATTGCTTTTAATTTCCAAATAGTCCATTTAACTGCCACTTTCGACTTTTTATGAATTTCATAGCCACATTAAGTGACGACGTACTGCTGGCCGAATTGGGCCAGCGCCTGGCCCAGCTGCGCCTCAACCACAACTGGCAGCAACACGAACTCGCCACCGAGGCTGGGGTGTCGTTGCGTACCCTGAGCCGAATCGAAGCAGGCGAACCCTCGCAAACGATCAACCTGCTGCGGGTGCTGCGTGCGCTGGGCCTGGTGGAAAACCTGGAAGCGCTGGTACCACCACCAGCCGCAAGCCCGCTGCAGCAACTGCAACTGCAAGGCAAACAGCGCAAACGCGCCTCGCGCCGCCCCGGCAAGCCAGCGAAGGCAGCCGAGATAGCCGCCACCGAGACGCACGGCCTTGCCGATGCCAAACCCGCCTGGCAATGGGGCAGCGAGTAACCCGCATGTTGCTGGCCGAGGTCAGGTTGTGGGGCAGGCGCATCGGCGCCGTGGGGTGGGATCAAGCCCGCCAGTGTGCCAGCTTCGAATACGCACCCGAGTTCGTCGGCAGCGGCATTGAAGTGGCGCCATTCACGATGCCGTTGGCCCGCACCATCTACCGCTTCCCTGCTCTATCAACCACTTCGTTCAAGGGCTTGCCGGGCTTGTTGGCCGATTCACTACCGGATGACTTCGGCAATGCGCTGATCAATGCCTGGCTGGCGCGCCAGGGCCGCTCGGCCGCCAGCTTCACGCCCATCGAACGGCTGTGTTACACCGGCAGCCGCGGCATGGGCGCACTCGAATACCTGCCCGCACTTGGTGGCGTGGAAGCGCCCAGTGAAACCCTGGATCTGCAGGCACTGGTGCAACTGGCCAGCGACATTCTGCGCCAGCGCCAGCAGCTGGAGCTCCAGTTTGAGCCGCCTGAGAGCAACAATTCGCTGAACGACATCCTGCGCATCGGCACCTCGGCCGGCGGTGCCCGCGCCAAAGCGGTGATCGCGTGGAATCCGCACACGCTGGAAGTGCGCTCAGGCCAGGTGAAGGCCGGCGACGGCTTCGAGTACTGGCTGCTGAAATTCGACGGTGTCAGCGGCAATCGCGACAAGGAGCTGGACGACCCGCAAGGCTTTGGCCAGATCGAATACGCCTACTACCTGATGGCGCGCGCGGCCGGTATCAGCATGAGCGAATGCCGGTTGTTGCAGGAAGGTAGCCGCAGCCACTTCATGACACGCCGTTTCGATCGCACCCCCAGCGGCGGCAAGCTGCACATGCAAACGCTGGGAGCGCTGGCGCACTTCGACTACCGCCAGCCAGGGGCGCATTCATACGAACAGGTGTTACTGATCCTGCGCCAACTGCGGATGGGCATGGACAGCATTGAACAACTGTTCCGCCGCATGGCCTTCAATGTGATTGCGCGCAATCAGGACGACCACGTCAAGAACATCGCTTTCCTGATGAATCAGGCTGGCCACTGGAGCCTTGCCCCTGCCTATGACGTGACTTACAGCTACAACCCGCAAGGCGCCTGGACCGGCCAGCACCAAATGAGCCTTAACGGCAAACGTGATGGTTTTTCACTGGCAGATTTCACTGCCTGTGCGCGCGCGTGTTCGATGAAGAAAGGACGTGCTGAAGCGATCGTTGATGAAGTGCGGGCTACCGTGCTGCAGTGGCCGATGTTTGCAGCTGAGGCTGGGGTGACGGAAAAAGTGGTGCAGCAGATCAGCAAGGCACAGCGGCTGGAATTATTGCCCTGAACCGGGAAAACCTCCCGGGAATGGATTGAGCTCTGTCTGTATGCTCCGCCGTAGTCCAAGCCCTCTTCGAGCCGCCCATGCCCATATTCCAGCCACTCGACTGGTGCCCCTCGGCACTCACCTCGCCTGCCAAAACCGAAATGTCCGGCATACCGGACGAAATCCGCGATATCCGTTACCCCTTCCGCCTGCTGCGTTACTGGATGATTCACCAGCTACTGTTGGCTGAAGCAGTTCGCCGTGAAGGCACACCGATGCGCGTCTGCGAAATAGGCGTGGACAACGGGCAGATGTTGGTCTTCTCGCAGAAAGCATTGGAGGCCGCCAATCAGTCCACACCCTGGAACGAGTGGCATGCAGTGGACTGCCTCCCCAACCATGAACAATTGCAGAAGGCAGGCTACGGGCAGATCTTCCACATCAATATCGAAGACAGCGAGCAGATGGCACAGCTGCAGCGCGGCCACTATGACGTGGTGATCGTGCTGCATGTACTGGAACACCTGCATGTCCCCGGCCGCGTGCTCGCCGACATCCACAACCTGCTGAAGCCAGGCGGCATCATTCTCGGCGGCTGTCCTGTCACCCCCGAAATTGCCCGGCCGTTCTGGCAGCGCAAGCTGCGACGCAATAACCGCCCCTTTGGCCACGTCAGTGTAGTCTCCGGTCCCTTGCTGCGGCGCTGGGCCGAGTACCTGGGCCTGCAGACCGAGCTGATGACCGGTGCCTTCTTCATGCGCAAGAAGGGCTTTGCACTGGAGAACTACGTCTGGTGGCTGCGGCTCAACCTCGCGTTTGGCTCTTTGTTTCCTTCCTGGCCTGGTGAAATCTACTGGTCTTGGCGCAAAACCACGCCGCCTGCCGCCCCGCTAGTCGAGTCAGCCGCTCAACGACCGCTGCCTGACACCTCTGCTTCCTGATCAGTTGCCAGCACCAACCGGCGACGGGTTCACCTTGAGCAATTCCTCCCGCATGTGCGCTGCATCAGCGGCGGTAATCCACTGCTCATCCGCCAGTTCTTGTACCGACGCTTCCACCTTGGAGGCGTAGGCAGCTGGCGTGCCATACAGCGTTTGCAACTGCGCCCAGTCGAACGGCGTTTTCATCGCAATGCTGCCGCAGGGTGCTGGTGAATTGCCTGAATAGGTTGCCACCGGCACCTCAACATAGGTGTGGCGCACACCGCCTTTGGCATTACCGAATTCATCGGTATCAAAGGCTGCTTCAGGCGTGCCGGCATTCTTGACCGCAATGCGCTCTGCACGCGGCGGTGGCGTGCCGGTACGCACCCAGTTGTCGAGATTCGCCAGCGCGCCGTTGATCACGTAGCGCTTCGCCTGGTAGTCGAGCAGATTGATATCGGGTGTGCAGGTGTAGTTGTAGGGCCATTTGCCCACTGTTACCGGCTGGCCGGCTTTGATCTGGTCTTCCACCACCGGAATGTGCTGGAAATAGATGCGATCCATGCGCGGCGCACCCGGCACTTCGTACAAGCGGAAACGGTCGTCGGCAGCGTCGCTGTC
>CAISOD010000022.1 GCA_903887045.1 uncultured Gammaproteobacteria bacterium
ACCGTCGCCACCACGGCAGCAACACCGATGATGATGCCGAGTGTGGTCAGAAAGCTGCGGAAACCGTGCGCGCGGATCGAATGCAGCGCCGAGCGCAGGCTTTCCGTCATATCGAATAAAAACATGGTGCGTTCCTCAGTGAACCATTGGTTGGTTGCGGCGGTCTTCCGCCACATGGCCGTCTTCCAACCGTACGATGCGGTGGCAGTGGTTGGCGATTTCGGCTTCGTGTGTCACCACGATGATGGTCTGCTTCTGTGCATGCAGTTCGTCGAACAATTTCATGATCTCTATCGTCGTGCGGGAATCGAGGTTGCCGGTTGGCTCATCGGCCAACAGTATCGATGGCTTGGTCACCAGTGCGCGTGCAATCGCCACCCGTTGGCGCTGGCCGCCCGACAACTGGTTCGGCAGGTGATCCATGCGTGAACCAAGGCCAACGTGCTTGAGGGCTTCTTCGGCACGCCGCTTGCGGTCGCCGCGCGAGACACCCTGGTAGATCAGCGGCTGCATGACGTTCTCCAGCGCTGTCGCGCGTGGCAGCAGATTGAAACTCTGGAAGATGAAGCCGATTTCGCGGTTGCGGATATCGGCAAGTTCGTCCGGGTTCAACTGGCTGACGTCCTTCTGGTTGAGGATGTAATGGCCTTCGCTCGGACGGTCGAGGCAGCCGAGGATATTCAGCATCGTCGATTTGCCGGAGCCGGAGGTGCCGGTGATGGCAACGTAGTCGCTACGCTCGATGCTCAGGTTGACAGCATCCAGCGCGCGCAGGACGTTGTCGCCCATCACATATTCCTTGCTCAGATTGTTGATCTGTAAAAGTGCCATGGTGGTTTCCTTTGGTTCTTCTCAGTCAACTTCCACGATTGCGCCGGAGTCGTCATTGCCTTCGTCCTCTTCCGCCTCTTTCACTGCATCGCCGTCGTCGAGGTTGCGCAGGATGCGATTGGGGCCGGTGATCAGGCGGTCGCCGGCAGCGAGACCAGAGGCGATTGCCTGATAGGTATCATCGGCTATGCCCAGCTCGACTTTCACTTTGCTTGCCACGCCGTCGTTGAATCTGAACACGTAGTTGTTGCGTGTATTGGCCGAGCGGTCTTCTTCCAGCAGGATGGCAGCGATCGGCACACTCGGCAGTTTTTCGTTGCCGCTGGTGAAGATTTCAGCGCGGCTCGACATACCCGGATGCAAACTGACGCCGTTGGTATCAACAATGCCGATCTTGACGACAAAACTCAGCGCAGTGCTGGTCTGTGTCGGTGGTTTTGCGGTAATGGCGATTTCCTTGACGGTACCTTTCATCGGTTGGTCGGGGTAACCGATGGCAACTACTTCGGCTTCCTGGCCCACCTTGATGTCGGCGATGTCGGCTTCATCCACCTGCACTTCGGTGTGGATGCTGTCGGGGTTGCCGATCGTCATCAGACTGGAGCCGGGTACATTGGTAGTCGATGAGATCGCCATTTCGCCGACCTTGATATCGAGAGACGACACCACGCCACCGATTGGTGACAGCACGCGGGTCTTGGCAAGGTTCTTCTCGGATTCTTCCAGCATGGCGCGCACCTGGTCGAGCGAGGCCTGGCGGGTTTGCACGTCGAGTTTTGCCAGTTCGAGTTCGTTGGTGGCGGCTTCGAAGCTGTCGTCGTCCAGCAGTTTGCGTTCATGCACCTGCATCTTGCGCTGCCATTGGCTTTCAAGATTCTTCAGTCGCAGTTTCTGCGATTCGATGGCGATTTCCTGCATGCGGGTGGAGGCCCGCTGCTGTTCCACCATGGCTCGCGGCGCTTCGTCGTCAATCTGGGCCACCAGCTGGCCTTCGGTGACAACGTCGCCTTCTTTCACAAACAGCGCGCTGACGCGGCCGATGACTTCGGTGCTTAGCTTTACTTCCTGCTCGTGGCTGAGCTTGCCCGTTGCAAGAATAGACGAACGGATGTCACGTACTTCGAGCGCTTCCACCGAGACTGGCTGGGAGTCGTTGTTGGCACCGCGACGCACCATTGCCACGGCAACAACGGCTGCAATAACGCCAACGACTATGAGTGTTTTTTTCATGGCAGATTCCTGTCAAGGAGGGGAGAGGTCGATGCCGACGTAAAAGATGAATTGGCTTGTTGCATGGTTATTCCTGTAGCCATTGATTGAGGTCCTGCACGTCCTGCGGGCTCAGAACGCCGGCTGCCTGTTTGAGCGTGAGTGTATCCAAAACATAAGTGAAGCGGGCATTGGCGTGATCGCGCTGGGTCTGGAACAACAGTCGTTGTGACAGCACCACATCAACAATGTTGCGGGTACCGACTTCAGCTCCCACCGTAGTGGCTTCCAGCGAACTCTGCGCCGACAAAATCGCCTGCGCGCGCGCCTGCACGGCTTTCACGTCGGTTTCGACACTGCGCCAGGCGTTGCGGGTGCTCTGCGTATTGTCGCGGCGGCTCCTCAGCAGTGCTTCTTCGCTGGCATCACGTGTGTAGTAGGCCTGATGCATGCGCGAGCGGTTGAGGCCGCCGGCAAACAAGGGCATCGTGAAGTTCAATGCCACGCTGCTGCGTTCTGAAGCCAGGGACGGAAAGAAGCTGAAAGGGTTGGCGCTCTGGTTCCAGTTGTAGTTCATGCTCAGATCCACGGTGGGGTACATCGCCGACTTGGCGGCTTTGGCATCGTCTTCGCGCGCGGCCAGATCCAGCTCGGCAATCTTGATCGCCAGATTGTTGTTCTGCGCCAGTGTCACCCATTCCGCCATGTTGGCGGGATCCACTGAAACGATGGGGAAATTTTCGCTCAACGCGGCCAGCTCCAGGTGCTGCTGACCGGTAATCGCTTCCAGTGCTTCCAGTCGCTGGTTCAGGTTGTTCTCTTCCACCAGCAGGTTGACGCTGGCAAGGTCGGCGTTGGCCTGGCTGTCATACACATCGGTAACGGCCACCAACCCGACTTCAAAACGCTGTTGCGTCTGGTCGAGCACCTGTTTGGCGGCTGCTTCCTCGGCAGCGAACGATGCCAGGTTGGCCTGGCTGCGCAGCACGTTGAAATAGGCAGTGGCCACCTTGATGATCAAAGCCTGTTCGGATTGCGCCAGCGTCAGCGCCGCTTGCTGATCGCCTTTGCGCGCAGCCTGGAAGGCGTACCAAGCCTGGAAGTTCAGTACCGCCTGCCGCAGGTTGAGGCCATAGCCCTTGGAGTTGAAACCGGTACCGAAAGAATGCTCTTGCATGCGAACGCCTGCAGGGGCGGAGGCGACACCGGTGGTATCTCGTGAGGTACTGGCGGTGGCGCTGATCGATGGCAGCAACTGCGAACGTCCCTGATCGATGACGGTATGACTGGCGTTGTAACGCGCCCGCGCCTGGCGGATTTCGGGATCCTTTTCCGCAGCCAGCGTAAATATCTGCTGCAGATTGTCGGCCAGTGCCAGCGGGGCTGCCAGTGTCAGCAACAGTGTCACAGCGAGGCGTGACAGCCTTGAACGATTACAGTTAACGGGCATGATTGAGTTCTCCTTGGACTCGCTATCGTGGTGCAGCAATTAATTGGTATGGCGGCGAACAGTTGGCACGAGGCATTGCATGAGCATGTGCTGTGCCAACTTCAAATACTGCTGCAACATGCTGATATCCCATTGCTTTTTCCGGGTGTTCACCAAGAAGGTCTGTTGCTCTTCTGGGTCGATTCCCAAGCGTTGGTGAAATTGACCAAGCGTGCGGGCGCTGGCGATGTCAGTCATCGTGATTCTCCATTGTTGCTTTTACGGCTTTCAGCACATCGTCGGGTGTCAGTTGCAGCTGGCTTGCAGCAATTGCCAGTTGGTCGAGCACAGGTTGCAAGTGTTGTAGGCGGGTGGTTTTCGAATCCTTGCTGCCGTGGTGGGTAGCGATCGTCATCGCCTTGCCGCGCTGGCGCTCAAGCAGCCCTTCGGCTTCGAGCAAGCTGTAGGCTTTGGAAATGGTCATGGGGCTGACGGCATGACTGAGGGCCAATTCCCGCACGGAGGGCAGTTCGCTGCCGGGCTGTAGTTGGCCACTCGACACCATGCGCCGCACTTGCTCCATGAGCTGGCGGTAGATGGGGGTGCCGTTGTTGGGGTTGAGTGTGAACACTGCTTGGGGTCTCTTAGTGTATTGCTACAGTAATACACTAATGCGGGCTGATGCAAGCCCAATGTGTGTATGGGTTTAGCGAGGGCCGGAGTCAGTTTGGGGTTTCGTGGTGTGCCAATAGCTTGCGCTCCCCAGTGTCGCGTTCGCTCGCTCCCGCTCCTCACTCGTCACTGGCTCGCCGCCATTGGCTTCGACCATGCGCGATGGTGACTCCGTCTTTCGAGCCAGCCGTTTGAGGCATTGAGCATTCGTCGCGTTGGCCCTGCCTTTTATGGCGCAGTGACAAACGGACGCTAATCAACTGAAATACCATGAAATCTGGAAAGCCCATTTCCAGCACCGATGCCCGAAAGCCGATCGCGGCGAGCCGCTGCGAGGTGAGGAGCGGGAGCGAACGAACAGCGCAGCGGGGAGCGCAAGCGATGGGCCTGCTCTGTTACCAAATGGAAATGGGCCAACACGCAGCCAGTCTTACTTCGATGGAGAAAAGCGCATGTACAAACTCGGCATTTATGTCCCCGACTCCCATCTGGAAGTGGTGAAGGCAGCCCTGTTCGCCGCCGGTGCCGGCAGGATCGGCAACTACGACTCGTGCTGCTGGCAGGTGTTGGGTAGGGGGCAGTTCAGGCCGCTGGCGGACAGCAACCCACATCTGGGGCAGCAAGGAATGGTGGAGCAGGTGTCGGAGTGGAGGGTGGAGATGGTGGTGGCGGAGGCCTTGTTGAAGACGGTGATTGCGGCGTTGAGAGCCAGCCATCCGTATGAAGAGCCGGCGTTTGATGTAGTGGCGACGGTGAACCTTGAATGAAGAGGGGATTGAGGTCGCGGGAGCGGCTGAGGGTGAACCTTGGTTGCTTCACATTTGTGGGTGTCCGGCGTTGGCAAAGTTCTTTATAGTCCGGCAATCATGAAGATTCCTGTTGTTTTCGCATTGCTCGTTTCCGCGTCGTTATCGGCACCGGAGCTGCGTGCGCAAAGCGCCGGCGACGAAGACCTGATGCAGCCATTGGCAGAGTTCCATATGGCGCGCATGGTGTATCAGGACGGTGGCGCCAGGAATCGCGGCCGTTATGGCATGCGGCGCGGTTGGTGGGCCATCGACTATCCGGAAGCCGAACTGCATTTCTTTGGCGGGGTCAGTCGCCTCACCAATGTGGCAATGGCCGATGACAGCCATCACATCGACCTGCTGAATCCGGCGCTGTTCGACCACCCGTGGTTGTTTGCACAACAAGTCGGGCAGGGGGGGTGGAATCCTTCTCCCGAAGAGGCGGCAAACCTGCGTGAGTACCTCCTCAAGGGCGGCTTTCTGGTAATCGACGATTTTCACAGCGAGCGCGAGTGGCCGATCATGGCCAACGCGATGGCAAAAGTGCTGCCGGATTTCCCCATCGTCACCCTGGATCCCCGCCGGGACGAAGTGTTCCATGTGTTGTATGACCTCGATACCTTGACGCAG
>CAISOD010000023.1 GCA_903887045.1 uncultured Gammaproteobacteria bacterium
ATCACGACTCGCATCTGTGACGGTGCTGCCTTGTTGGATGATCTGTTCAAACGCGACATCCTGGGCAAGCTGCCATTGCAGTTGTTGTTCGCCACTGGCCGTTACTCTGGTCCAGATCACCACGCTGGCATGGTCAGGATCGCCGCTGGCAACGCCATGCCGGAAAACGGCTTTGTCAGCTGCATCCTGCGACTGCGCGTGCCCGCTGCCGAGCAGCCCGGAGGCTGCCAGCCCGATCAGGCTGGCGATAGTACTGCGGCGGGACACCGGGAAACTGGAACGAGAATCGGGTGATGTCATGTGGCGGACTCCGGGGATCAATAGCGGTATTGGAGTCTGCTGAGGTTAATCCTCGATAAAGATAATTGAGCAGTGCTCCCTGTGCACTGTCAGCAGGCAGCATCGCGGCTCTTGCCCTCCGATGGGGAACGACAGAAAGCGATCGACTGTGCATTCGTCCACAACGCTGCTTCATGCGGGCGCAAGGCGGGCGCTGTTTGAGTGCATCAAAGCAGTCATGCAGGCAATGCGTGCGCCAGGGCAGTGCAGCCAATGGCGAGGGTTTGCATGGTATGGAAGTTGCAAAACTGACAGTACAGCCACCTGTCTGCTTCCAACCTGCAACCCAAGCCGAGCCTGTGTCCATGCTTCCATCACTTGATCGTCGTCGTTTCCTGCTGCATTCCGTTTTTGTGTCTACCCAATATTCATTGCTGATATCGACAGCGCTGGCGCTGGCGACGCCGATGGCGTCGGCGGAAACCCCGGAAGCTCCCTTGGCATTTTCAACCCTGCAGGCGCATGAAGCGGCGGGGCTGGAGTCAATCGCTGGCCGCATCCTGCCGGAAGATGAATCAGGTCCCGGGGCAATCAAGGGCGGTGTCATCTATTTCATCGACAAAGTGCTGGGTTCCAGTCGGCAGGAATGGCTGGGCTTGCTGCGTGAGGGTCTGCTGGAGCTCGATGCGCAGGCTATGAGCGCGCATGGCAGCGCCAGTTTTGCCTTGCTTGAAAGTGCCAAGCAGGACGAGCTGTTGCGTGCGATAGAGCAGACAACATTCTTCGACACCATGCGCATGCTGACACTGGCAGGCATGTTTGCGCTGCCGGAGTACGGCGGTAACCGCGACCACGCCGGCTGGCAGTTGATCGGGTTCGGACATCATCAAGTCTGGCAGCCGCCTTTCGGCCACTACGACGCTGACTACATCGCAAGGGGAGAGTAATCATGGCCGAAGTCACTATGCCCACCTTTCCTACCCGCGAAGCGGTTGATTTCGTCGTCATCGGCTCTGGTTCTGCCGGCGGCATCGTCGCCAAGGAGCTAAGCAACGCCGGTCTGAAAGTAGTGGTACTTGAGCAGGGGCCGCATCTGAAGTCCGCTGATTTCAAACACGACGAATGGGCCTATGTTCACAACGAGGAACTCGTGTGGGGACGCCGCAAGGGCCACCCACAGACTTTCCGCCGCAGTGCCAGTGAAAAGGCCGAGATCGCGGACGCCAGCGTGCTGAACTATGCCCACAATGTTGGCGGCAGCAGCGTGCATTTTTCCGGCAATTTCTGGCGTCTGCGTCCCATCGACTTCCATGAGCGCAGTGTGGTGGGTGCCATCGAAGGCACCACTCTGGCCGACTGGCCAATCAGTTACGAAGAACTCGAGCCTTACTACACCAAGGTGGATTGGGAAATCGGTGTGTCCGGGCTGATGGGTCCCTGGGATCCGCCGCGCTCGCGCGACTATCCCTGTGCGCCGATGCCGGTGAAATCCTCGGGCGTTTTGTTGGAGCGTGGTGCCAAGGCAATGGGTTGGACTGCCTACCCGGCGCCGGTAGCCATTCTGTCGCAACCGCACAACGGCCGCCCGCCTTGCATCCATTGCGGCTTCTGCAACGGCTTCGGCTGCGAAGTGTCGGCCAAGTCGTCTTCGCTGGTGACCATGATTCCGCTCGCGCTCGCCAGCGGAAACTGTGAGTTGCGCACTGGCTGCACTGCGGCGCGCATCG
>CAISOD010000024.1 GCA_903887045.1 uncultured Gammaproteobacteria bacterium
AGGTTTTCGAAGGCTTGCGACCGCGCCTCGTAGCCGGTGTCTTCGACTACGCGTGACAATTCGGTGTAGGCTTCTTCAAAGCGGCTGTTGGCAAACAAATATGCCGCGTAATTGTTGCGCGCCTTTGAGTTGGATGCATCCAGCCGCAACGCACGCTGGAAGCTCTCGTCAGAGAGTCTTGTTTCACCTTCGCGTGAATACACCAGGCCCCAGATGGCTTGGATTTCGCTGCTGTCCGGATCAATGGCAGCGGCATTGGCAAGATGGCGTTTGGAATTGGCAATGTCGTTCTGTTCGAGGTAACCGGTTGCCAACTGCAGATAATCACGCAGCGCATCGGCATCGGAACGTTTGGCGTTGAAGCCGCCAGAGGTTTCCGTCACGCAACCCGGCAACAGCAAGACTGCCAACAACATGGCTACCAAGGTGAGTTTCTTGCCTGCAGTGCCTGTTGCGCTGTTCCGCCGCTTGCGCTGCTGATCTCGCTGTCGCCTCCATTGCACGTTCATACCAAAGTCACCGGTTGCGACAGCGCCTCATCGGCAGCCTTGGCCCGTTGTGCCAGGTGACGGGCATTGCGGCGGGTTTTGTCGTCGACCTGCCCTACCAGCTGGCCACAGGCGGCGCCGATTTCGTCACCGCGTGTCGTGCGTATCGTCACAGTGTAGCCCGCTTCCTGCAGCAGCTTGCGGAAAGTGCTGATCGCGTTGTTACTGGAACGCTGGTAATCAGATCCGTCGAAGGGATTGAACGGAATCAGGTTGATTTTGCACGGCACCTTGCGCAGCAGCTCTGCCAGTTCACGTGCATGCTGGCGATGATCGTTGATCCCACTGATCAGGATGTACTCTATGGTGACCACGCGGTTGTCAGGCAGCGATTCGAGGTAGTCGTTCACGCTGGCGAGGACTTCCTTGATCGGATATTTGCGGTTGATCGGTACGATCTGATCGCGCAGCTCGTCGTTTGGCGCGTGCAGTGACAGCGCCAGCGATGCATCAGTAAGGCCGCGCAATTTGCGGATGCCGGGGACAACGCCTGACGTGGAGATCGTTACGCGGCGCTTCGACAATCCATAGCAGTTGTCGTCCATCATCAACCCGACTGCCGTCACCACGTTGTCAAAATTCAGCAGCGGCTCGCCCATGCCCATCATCACCACGTTGGTTACGGGGCGCGGGCCATTGCCGGCAGAAGGATTGCCGAAGCCGCCAAGCGCATGGTTGGCAAGCCACAACTGGCCGATGATTTCGGCGGCGGTAAGATCGCTGTTGAAGCCCTGCTTGCCGGTTGCACAGAAAGTACAGTCGAGACTGCAGCCTGCCTGCGACGAGATGCACAGCGTACCGCGGCCAGCTTCCGGGATGTAGACCATCTCCACGCCACTGCCGCTTTCAACTTCAACAATCCATTTGTAGCAGCCGTCCTGTGCCGAAAAAGTGTCGCGGATGAGCGGTGGGCGAATTTCAGCAACGGTCTTGAGCTTTTCGCGCAGATCCCTGCTGATGTTGCTCATTGCACCAAAGTCTGCCACACCATGCTGGTGTATCCATTTCAGCAGCTGCACAGCGCGAAAAGGCTTTTCTCCGATACTTGCAAGAAAAGCCTCAAGAGCCTGCTTGTTCATTCCCAGCAGATTGGTCAATAGGAGCGGCATGCGGGGTACCAGTGTGCCGGGCTGACCGGCTGTTGTCTCAGAACAGTCTGGGACAGATTTCCTCGGACTTGAAGAAATAGGAAATCTCACGCTGCGCCGAAGCGGCGGAGTCAGAGCCGTGCACAGCGTTGGCATCGATCGACTTGGCAAAATCTGCACGGATGGTACCCGGAGCGGCCTGTGCCGGATTGGTGGCGCCCATCAGATCACGGTTCTTGGCAATGGCGTTCTCGCCTTCCAGTACCTGCACGATGACCGGACCGGAGGTCATGAATCCGACAAGGTCTTTGAAGAACGGACGCGCCTTGTGTTCGGCATAGAAACCGCCGGCAGAGTCGTCATTCATTTGGAGCATCTTGACTGCCACAACCCGCAGACCGCCATCTTCGAAGCGGCTTATGATCTGACCGACGACGTTTTTGGCTACGGCATCCGGCTTGATGATGGAAAGGGTACGTTCAACTGCCATGCGAAACTCCGGTTTGGGGCTGAAAAACAGGTCGCGTATTGTATTCGCCTTTGCTGTGCAAAGGTACCCCGCCGGACTTTTTTGGCGTCAAATCAACGCTTTTCGCTGACCATGTTGATGGTATACCGGGGCAGTTCAACCACCAGGTCGGTTCCTCCCACCAGGGTCTGGCAGCTCAGGCGGGAATCCGGCTCCAGCCCCCAGGCCTTGTCCAACTGGTCTTCTTCCAGCTCATCAGCCGGCTCCAGCGAAGCAAACCCCTCCCGCACGAGCACGTGGCAAGTAGTGCAGGCACAGGACTTTTCACAAGCATGTTCAATCTCGATACCGTTGCGCAAGGCAGCATCAAGGATGCTTTCGCCGTGTTCGGCTTCGATCACAGCGCCTTCGGGACACAATGTGGCATGCGGCATTACGACAATACGGGCCATCAGAAGTTATCTCCCACGGCATCGAGCCGTTGTCCGGCCAGTGCAGCCTTGATGCCGGCATCCATGCGGCGGGCGGCAAAATCACGGCTTTGGTTGTTCAGCTGTTCGGTCAGGCGCTCTATCAGCGCCGCATCTTCGCCGGTAGCGGCAGCGGCCAACTGCTGCATGGCGTTCTGCAAATCCTGGCGTTCTGCTGCATCCAGCAGGCTGTCGCCATCGGCTGCGAGCGCAGCCCGCAAGGCCTCCATATGCCGCTGGGCTTCTACCTGCTTCTCGCGCAGGCTGCGTCTGACCTTGTCCGCGGCAGCGCTGTGCATGGAGGACTGTATCATGCCGGCAATGTCCTGCTCGGCCAGTCCAAACGACGGCTTGACGACAATGCTGCTTTTGACACCACTGGCCACTTCTTCGGCCTGCACTTCCAGCAGGCCGTCGGCATCGACCTGGAAAGTCACGCGTACCCGGGCGGCACCGGCCACCATCGGCGGGATGCCACGCAGATCGAAGCGGGCAAGAGAACGGCAATCGCTGACAAGTTCACGTTCACCCTGATATACATGCAGCGACATCACCGTCTGTCCATCCTTGAAAGTGGTGAATTCCTGCGCGCGCACCAGCGGAATCGTGCTGTTGCGCGGAATGATCTTTTCCAGCAGCCCGCCCATTGTCTCGATACCGAGCGAGAGCGGGATAACGTCGAGCAGCAGCGCGGCATCGCCGTACTTGTTGCCGGCCAGCACATCAGCCTGCAGCGCAGCACCGAGTGCCACCACTTCATCGGGGTCGATCGAGCACAATGGCTCGCGACCGAAAAAAGTGCGCACTTTGTCCTGCACGCGCGGTGTGCGGGTGGAACCACCGACCAACACCACATCCGTGATGTCGCCAACAGCAATTTCGGCATCGCGCAGTACCCGACGACAGGCGCTGAGTGTGGCATCGATATAGCCATCAATCAGTTCATGCAGCTGGGTACGACTGAATTCACCTGCCCAGGTACCCCACTGCAGCGGTGTCCGCTCGCCGGTAGTCAGTGCGTGTTTGGCAGCGCGTGCGAGTTTCAGCAGGCGGCGGTAATCGACAGCGGCATTGACTACCACTGTGGCCTGCCGGCAGATCCAGTCGGCAATCGCCCGATCGAAGTCATCCCCACCGAGTGCGCTGTTGCCACCGGTGGCCAGCACTTCAAACACACCATTGTGCAGGCGCATCAACGACACATCAAATGTGCCGCCTCCCAGATCGTAGATGATAAGAATGCCTTCAAGTTGCTTGTCGAGCCCGTAAGCCACTGCAGCAGCTGTCGGCTCACTCAACAAACGCAATACATTGACACCGGCAATTCGGGCAGCCGCACGCGTGGCCTGCCGCTGCGCTTCATCGAAGTAAGCAGGAACTGTAATGACGACACCATCGAGTTCACCGCCCAGCGAGGTTTCGGCGCGTTGGGCAAGTGTTTTGAGGATGTCGGCTGCAACCTGCACCGGCGACACTGCACCGGCCACGGTGTCGATCAACACCATGCCACCGTCTCCGCTGTCTTTCAGCGTATAGGGCACCTGATAGTGGATGTCGGTGAGACCACGTCCCATCAGGCGCTTCGACGACGAAATGGTAGTGCCGCCAGTCGCGTTTAGTGCCTCGTCTCCTACCACCGGCGCGCTGTCGACCGCGTAATGCACAACCGACGGCAGCAACCGGCGGCCATGCACATCGGCAATAACGTCCACTTTGTCTTCCTTCGCCACCGCTACCAGCGAGTTGGTGGTGCCAAGATCAATGCCCACGGCACGCTTGCGGCGGATGACTTGCTGCGCCCGGCCCTGACCGGGTTCTGCTATGGAGAAAAGCACCATGGATTGGGTCTGCTGAAACTATTCTTCTAAGTGACGGATTTCTTCCTGCAACTTGTGCAGGAACTGCAATTTTTGCAGAGCGAGACGCGCATTGCACCAATCCTGACGGGCGGCTTCAGTGGCGAATTCACTCCATTGTGCTAACCACTGCGTATCGACCAGCTGCCGCAATACCTCCAGTGCCGCGGCATCACGGTGGCGGGCCAGATGCTCCAGCTGCTCGCGCTGCTCCAGTTGTTGCAGCAGGAATGCCGGCTCCAGCTTGCGGGATGAATGACCAGCCGCATCACTGTCTTTCAATTCGAGCAGATGCTCGGCACGGCGCAGCGGCTGTTTCAGCGTGGTGTAGGCGTCATTCAGCAGACTGGTATGCCGCAATGCCTGCAACTTCACGGCTTCAGATGCGGATACGTAACGATCGGGATGCCATTCAGCCTGGCGCTGGCGATAGTTGGCATCAAGCTGGTGACGATCAAGCTCACAAGCTACCGGCATTCCCAATGCAGCGAAGAAATCGGTCACGGCCTGACGGCACTCTTTACAACAACCATTGTCGCTGCTTTACGCTCGCGGGACGTCAAACGGTGAAGCTTTCGCCACAACCGCACTCGCCTTTGACGTTGGGGTTGTGGAATTCAAAACCTTCGTTGAGGCCGTTTTTTACGAAGTCCATCTCGGTACCGTCGAGATACAACAGACTCTTCGGATCCACAATCACCTTGATACCGTGGTTGTCGAACACCGAGTCTTCGCCAGCCAACTCATCGACGAATTCGAGCACGTAGGCCATGCCGGAGCAGCCGGTGGTGGTCACTCCAACGCGGATGCCAACACCTTTGCCGCGGGCGGCCAGTTGCGATGCCACATGTTTGGCGGCGCTTTCAGTGAGAGAGATTGCCATGGTGATACCTGCTGTACTGTTTGCGTGACCCGTGAACCGGATTACCGGGTTGTTACTGTGCCTTGGCCTGGCTGCGTTTCTGCTTCACATCGGCAACGGCAGCCTTTATCGCGTCTTCAGCCAGAACAGAACAATGGATTTTCACGGGTGGCAGACCGAGTTCTTCAGCGATTTCGGTGTTGCGGATTTTGGCAGCGTCATCCAGCGTACGGCCCTTGACCCATTCGGTCAGCAGCGAACTGGAGGCGATGGCAGAACCGCAGCCATAGGTCTTGAATTTGGCGTCTTCGATGACACCGTCTTCGTTCACCTTGATCTGCAGGCGCATGACGTCACCGCAGGCAGGCGCACCGACCATGCCGGTGCCGACATTGGCATCGCTGTCGTCGAGCTTGCCGACGTTACGGGGATTTTCGTAATGATCCAGAACCTTGTTGGAATATGCCATGGTGTTATCTCCTACTGCTTGACTTGTTGCGTATGCCGGCTCAATGAGCAGCCCACTGGACTTTCGAAAAATCAACGCCGTCTTTGTACATGTCCCACAGTGGCGACAATTCACGCAATTTGCTGACGGCTTCGCGCAGACGACCGATGGCGTAGTCGATGTCGGCTTCAGTGGTGAATCGACCGATCGAGAAACGCAATGAGCTGTGGGCGAGTTCGTCGTTGAGCCCCAGCGCACGCAATACATACGACGGCTCCAGGCTGGCTGATGTACATGCCGAACCGGAACTCACGGCCAGTTCTTTCAATGCCATGATCAGCGATTCGCCTTCGACGAAGTTGAAGCTGACATTGAGGTTGCCGGCGATGCGGTGTTCAAGATCGCCGTTCACATAGACTTCTTCCAGATCCTGCAGGCCATTCAACAGGCGGTCACGCAACGTCTTGATGCGTATTGCTTCCTCATGCATTTCCAGTCTGGCGATGCGGAAGGCTTCACCCATGCCAACAATCTGGTGCGTTGGCAGCGTACCCGAACGGAAACCACGCTCATGGCCGCCGCCGTGCATCTGAGCTTCCAGACGTACCCGTGGCTTGCGACGCACATACAAGGCACCGATCCCTTTGGGGCCGTAGCTCTTGTGGGCCGAGAACGCCATCAAATCGATGTTCATGGCTTCCACATCAATATCGACCTTGCCAGTGCTCTGAGCGGCGTCGACATGGAACAACACCTTTTTCTCACGACAGATGGCGCCGATAGTCTTGATATCGTTGATCACGCCGATCTCGTTGTTGACATGCATGAGGCTGACCAGAATCGTGTCCGGGCGGATGGCCGCCGCGACTGCTGCCGGCTGGATAAGGCCGTCATTGCCGGGCTCAAGATAAGTAACTTCAAAGCCTTCGCGTTCAAGCTGGCGGCAACTGTCGAGTACAGCCTTGTGTTCGATCTTCGAGGTAATGATGTGCTTGCCCCGGCTCTGGTAGAAATGTGCGACGCCCTTGATCGCCAGGTTATCGGATTCGGTGGCGCCGGAAGTCCACACGATTTCACGCGGGTCGCATTTGACGAGGTCGGCAACCTGCTGACGTGCCTGTTCAATGGCTTCTTCGGCCTTCCAGCCAAACACATGCGAACGCGAGGCCGGATTGCCGAAATTGCCTTCGAGCGTCAGGCAATCAATCATCACCTTGACGACACGCGGGTCTACCGGGGTGGTCGCTGCATAATCGAAATAGATCGGTAACATGGTAGGGCCTTTACTGCTGGTTGATTGAACAGGAATCAGATTGTCGACACGGAGATACGGTTGGTGCTGCTATGACGGGCCTCCTGCGATTCTTGCTCTTTGATACGGTCATTCTGGTTGCGGGCGATCACTTCTATCTCGCGTTTTGACACCAGGTCGGCCAGCGAAATATTGCTGAGAAAATTGTGTATCTGGTCACTGAGGTCCTGCCAGAGATGATGCGTCAGGCAGATCGCACCCTGCTGGCAGTCACCCTTGCCCTGGCACCGTGTGGTGTCAAGAGATTCGCTGACGGCATCAATGATCTCGGCAACATGGATGTCTTTTTCGGCACGCGCCAACCGGTAACCACCACCCGGACCCCGCACGCTGCTGACCAGCTTCCGTTGGCGCAGCTTGGCGAACAACTGTTCGAGGTAGGACAGCGAAATGGCTTGGCGCTGGGAAATTTCTGTCAGGTTCACCGGACCCTTCGAAGCATGAATGCTCAAGTCCAGCATGGCAGTAACGGCATAACGGCCTTTTGTAGTAAGTCGCACGGCTGCGCCCTCCAATTAGTCGCTGGCATTGTGCCAATTCCTACTAAAGAGCTCAAGTATTTAGTTTACAGATTTACTCAACTATTGTGGTCCACTGGTTTATCTGGGGTTGGAAGCGGGAAACTCCCCTTCGCCAGTGCCTGCTCGGTAGCCGTCAGGATGCCTCGCAGGATATTGACCTCCATACTTTCCAGTTGCACCCGCTGGTACAGCCGTCGCAACCGCTGCATCAATGGGCGTTTGTGTTGCGGTTTATGAAAATCCAATTGAATCAATATCTTTTCGAGATGGTTCAAGTAATGTTCCAGCTCGTCTGCGGTAGCGGGTTGCTGGCCCCAACCCACTTGACCCGATTGGGGAACAGCCCCTTTGTGCTCGATTTCTGCCTCTGTCAGTGCCAATGCTGTCTTGCGCAATTCGTAACTCAATACCATTACGGCGGCGGCCAGATTCAATGAGGTGTAGTCCGGATTCACTGCAATGTGTACATGGTAGTGGCAGCGCAGCAGCTCGTCGTTGGTGAGTCCGCTGACTTCGCGTCCGAACACCAGCGCCACTTCGCGCTCTTCGGGAAGAGCAAGCACGGTGGCCGCACAGGCGGATGGATCAAGCAGAGTCACCGGCATATTGCGCAGGCGGGCGCTGGTGCCGACAACGAGATGGCAATCGGCCACCGCGGCTTCCAGCGTTTCCACCACCACAGCGTTCTCGAGCACATCGGATGCAGACGCCGCCATGTTGCGAGCTTCCTGCGCCGGCCAATGTCTGGGTTTTACCAGCACCAGCCGCCCCAACCCCATGTTCTTCATCGCGCGCGCGGCGGCCCCGATGTTGCCGGGATGCGAGGTTTCGATCAGGACGATACGGATGTTGGGGAAATTCATGGCGACAGCCGTCAAAGAAGCGGCGCGATGTTAAACAGCTGGCGATGCATTTGCTATCATGCGCGCCCTCACGCTGCGGTGTGAAAGTTCTTTTCCCAACCCGAACCGGCACCTCGCGTGCATCCAAGGAGCTTCCGTGCATCCCATTGTCAATATTGCCCTGCGTGCCGCCCGCGATGCCGCCACCCTTATTGTGCAGGCCCATGCGCGCCCTGACCGCATCAAGGTCACCCTCAAGGGCAAGAACGATTACGTCACCGATATCGACAAAGCGGTCGAAGACCTGCTGGTAGGCGCTCTGCGCAAAACCTATCCCGACCACAGCTTCCTTGGTGAAGAAAGCGGCCTGCAGCAAGGCGCTGACAAAGACACCGTGTGGATCATTGACCCAATCGATGGCACCCGTAATTTCGTGATGGGCTTGCCCCACTTCTGCATCTCGATTGCCTGCGTGCAGCGTGAAAAGCTGCAGCACGCGATCATTATTGATCCCATCCTGGGTGAGGAATTCACTGCCAGCAAAGGCAGCGGCGCCCAACTGAACGGCAACCGTATCCGTGTACGCACCCGTCCGAATCTGGAAGGCGGCACTGTCAGTCTCAGCTGTGCCGGCCTGCGCAACTACGAAGCGATGCTGGAACTGCAGATGAAACTCAAGGAGGTCGCCGGCGGCCTTCGCTTTACCGGCTCAACGGCGCTGGATCTGGCTTACGTAGCAGCCGGCAGGCTGGATGCGGGATGGACATCAGGGGTCAGCCCGTGGGACAGCGCAGCGGGAATCCTGCTGGTACAGGAAGCCGGTGGCTTCGTCAGTGATCTACAGGGCAATCCGGAATGTCTGCAGAGCGACAGTCTGGTATTCGGTAATCCGAAGTGTTTCAAAACGCTGTTGCAGTTGGCGTCAGGCAAAGCCTGAGGCCAGTACCTGCAGACCAGGTTTGGACAACGGCTCAGGGTAGCGCGTCGAGCTCTTCTTTCGCTTTGACCGGAGGCATCATGTCCTCCTTTGACAGGTTCAGGAACATCAGGGTGCTGGTGGCTATGTAGATCGACGCATAGGTACCGACGATTACCCCCACGATCAGCACGATCGAGAAGCCGTACAGCACTTGGCCACCGAAAATCAGCAGTGCAAACAACACAAGCAGCGTCGTTATGACGGTAATCATCGTTCGCACCAGTGTCTGGCTCAGCGCGATATCAATAATGCGCTCGGGCTCGACACCACGCAGCGAGCGGAAGTTTTCACGCACGCGGTCAGACACCACGACGGTATCGTTCAGCGAGTAGCCAATTACCGCCAGAATTGACGCCAGCACATTCTGGTCGAAATCGATTCGCGCCACTGCAATGAAGCCAAGCGTAATGATGCCGTTGTGTATCAACGACAACACTGATCCCACCGAGAACTTGAACTGGAAACGCATGGCAATGAAGAGCATAAGCAGGACGGCAGCAACCAACGTGCCAAGAAGGCCCTGTTCCCGCAACTCATCGCCAACCTGGGCGCCAATGAAGGCACTACCACCGAATGTCACCCGCCCGTTGGCGGCCTGAGTCAGTACCTCGACGACACTGGCCGCGGTTTCACCCGATAGCTGCTCGGTCTCTTCGCCACCACCGGTGTTCTGGATGCGGATCTGGATGTTGGTATCAGTACCAAGGGCAACCACTTCATGGTCAGGAAAACCGGCGGCATCGAGAGTCTGACGAATCTGCTCAAGATCGGGCGCTGCCTCGTACTGCATCTGTACCTGGGTACCACCAGTGAAGTCGAGTGCAAAATTGAAACCGTTGACTGCGATGGCAATTATCGACGCAACAACAAGCACTGCCGACAAAACGACGCAATGCATGCGGTAACGCATGAACGGGATGACTGTGGTCAGGTCCAGCATGGAAGTTTCTCTGCGGCAGCGTTCAGACGGTCGTCGGCATCTTCATGCCGATCGAAATGGTTTTCACATCCTTGCCGCCGTACATGAAGTTGATGAGTGCACGCGATATGAGGATCGAGGTAAACAATGACGTGATAATGCCGATAACAGTCGTCACCGCGAAGCCCTTGATGGGGCCGGTTCCTATCGAATACAGAATGATCGCAACTATCAGGGTGGTCAGGTTCGAATCCAGAATGGTGGTAAAGGCACGGTCGTAACCCGAATCAATTGCGCGGGCAATGCTCACCCCTTTCAACAGTTCGTCGCGGATACGTGCGTAGATCAGCACGTTGGCGTCTACCGCCATACCCAGTGTCAACACGATGCCGGCTATACCGGGCAGCGTCAGCGTGGCGCCGACAATCGACATCAACGCCATGATCATCAGTACGTTAAAGAACAAGGCGATATTGGCAATAATGCCGCACACGCGGTACAGCAACAGCATGAAGCCGACAATCAGCGCAAACCCAACCAACACCGAGTTGATACCATTGTCGACGTTTTCTTGCCCGAGGCTGGGACCCACCGTACTTTCTTCGATCGGGTACATCGGTGCTGCCAATGCACCGGAGCGAATCATCAGCGCCAGATCATTGGCTTCAGAACTGCCAAGACCAGTGATCCTGAATTCGCGGCCAAGTGCGGACTGGATAGTGGCCACGCTGATCAATCGTTCATCCACAATCGGTTCAGACGTGGTGACGAGACTGCCGTCCGGCTGGGTCCGCGTCACACTGCGGGTCTTGCTTTCGCTGAGCAGAATCGCCATTTGCTTGCCGATATTGACACGCGTCATTTCATTCATCTGGCGCGCACCGACGGCATCCAGCCTGATGTTCACCTGCGGCAGGCTGGTTTGCGGATCAATCGACGACTGTGCGCTGGTGACGCTGCTTCCCTGGACAATGATTTCCTCGTTGACGCGGACAGTGGATCCTTCGTAAGGGTACTCAATGGTGGCGGTGCTCGACCCGGTGGTGGCCACCAGATGGAACTGCAGCGTCGCAACAGCGCTGATAAGGTCCTTCGCACGCGTGGTGTCCTGGATCCCCGGCAGCTCAATCAGGATGCCCTTCGGCCCCATTTGCTGGATCTTCGGTTCCTTGACGCCAAGTTCGTTCACGCGTGAACGCAGTGTCGTCAGGTTCTGCTGGATCGCGTACTTCTGCAATTCGGCAATGCTGGTTTCCGGCATGGTGTAGGTCAGCAGGAATTCGTCAGCGCGGTCTTCGGTGTTGAACTGCAGTGTCGGGTAGGCAGGATTCAGCAAGGCAATGGCATCGCTGCGGGACTCTGCGTCCTGGAAGCGGATATTGATGCGATTGCGGTTGTCCAGACTGAGTGGCGGACGGTAGCGGATACGCTCTTCGCGCAACACATTGCGCATGGACGCCACGGTGTCATCCAGTTGCTTGCTCACAGCTGCGTCGGTATCAACCTCCATCAGGAAGTGCACACCGCCCTGCAAATCCAAACCAAAGGGCATCGGACTGCCTCCGAGACTTTCCAGCCAGGCGGGCGTGTTCGGTGCGAGATTGAGCGCAACGATGTACTGCTGCTGTGGGAGCGCCAGATTCACCAATTGCTGGGCGCGGCTCTGCAGGTTCTGGTCACGCAAGCGGATCAGCGCAACACCATTGCTTTCGATCTCGGCGTCGAACCATTCGATGCCATCAGCAGTCAGTGCAGCCGTGGCTTTATCGAGGGCAGCCTCGTCCAGCACTCCGTCATCATGCGAAATCTGGATGGCCGGATCAGGCGGGTAAAAATTGGGAGCTGCATAGATCGCGGAGAACACGACCATAAACAGCACCATCAGGTTTTTCCAGAGCGGGTATTTGTTCAACATGGCTTCAAATGGACTTGATAGTGCCCTTCGGTAGCACAGCTGCCACCGAGGCTTTCTGCATTTTCAGTTCAAGGTTGTCAGCCACCTGCAGGCCCACGTACAAATCATCCACCTTGGTGATGCGGCCAAGAATGCCGCTATTGGTCATCACTTCATCACCCTTGCCGAGGCTGGAAAGCAGGTTTTTGTGCTCATTGGCGCGCTTGGACTGGGGGCGCCATATAAGGAAGTAGAAGATGATGACAAAACCACCCAGGAACACCAGATTGATATAGGGTGACGGAGCAGCAGCTGCTTCTGTAGCAGTCTGGGCCAGTGCGGAGTTTATGAAAAAGCTCATGGAACACCTGTGTTTGACTATCTGTTGGAGAAACTGGAGAGGGGCGGCTAACCGGCTTCCGCAGCCAGTCGTGTCTGCTGGTGTCGGAAGTCCGAAACGAAGGCCGGCAATGTACCGCTTTCGATATTGGCGCGCAAATCAGCCATGAGCCGTTGGTAGTAGTGCAGATTGTGTAGTGTACACAGCTGTGGCCCGAGCATTTCCCCACACTTGTCGAGATGGTAGAGATAAGAGCGGGAAAAGTTTTTGCAAGTGTAGCAAGTGCAATTTTTGTCCACTGGGTCCAGATCGCTGCGATAGCGGCTGTTGCGCAGTTTCAAGACTCCGCCGGACGTGAACAGATATCCGTTGCGGGCATTGCGGGTGGGCATCACGCAGTCAAACATGTCGACGCCGCGGCAGACGCCATCGACCAGATCGGTAGGAGTACCAACCCCCATGACGTAGCGCGGGTGACCGGTTGGCAACAGCGGCGCAATTTCGTCAAGGATGTGTAACATTTCTTCCTTCGGTTCACCGACTGACAAGCCACCAAGGGCGTAACCATCGAAACCTGTATCCTGCAACTGTTGCAGTGATTCACGCCGCAGCCCGGTGTACATGCCGCCCTGCACAATGCCGAACAGCGCATTGGGATTGTCACCGTGCGCGGTCTTGCAACGCGCAGCCCAGCGCATGGAAAGCTCCATCGACTTGCGTGCCTGCTCTTCGGTAGCCGGATAAGGCGTGCATTCGTCGAACGCCATAACGATGTCGGAGCCGAGTGCACGTTGCACCTGCATCGATTCTTCAGGGCCGAGAAACACCTTGTCACCGTTCACCGGCGAACTGAAATGCACGCCCTGCTCGGTGATTTTGCGCATATCGCCGAGGCTGAATACCTGAAAACCACCGGAGTCGGTAAGAATGGGGCCGTGCCAGCCCATGAAGTCATGCAGATCGCCGTGGGCGCGGATGACATCAGTGCCGGGACGCAACATCAGATGGAAAGTATTGCCGAGCAGGATGTGTGCCCCGCTCTCTTTCACCTGCAAGGGCGTCATGCTTTTCACAGTGCCATAGGTACCTACCGGCATAAAGGCCGGTGTTTCGACTACACCACGTGCAAAATGCAAACGGCCGCGACGCGCGCGGCCGTCCTGCTTGATCAGCTCGAATTGCATCAGGGCAGCAGATGGCTGACCGCGTCGCGTTCTTCGCTGAGCTCCTTCTCGGTAAGCTGCATCAGGTTGCGGCTGAAATCGCTGACCGGAAGCCCCTGCACGATGGTGTATTCGCCATTGGCGCAGGTAACCGGGAACGAGTACATCAAGCCTTTGGCTATGCCGTAGCTGCCGTCACTCGGAATCGCCATGCTGACGATCTTGCCGTTGGTACCGAGGGCCCAGTCACGGATGTGTTCGATTGCGGCATTGGCGGCAGAAGCGGCGCTGGAGAGACCGCGAGCCTTGATGATGGCAGCACCGCGCTGCTGGACGGTAGGAATGAAGGTCTTCGTCATCCACTCGGTATCGACCAGCGAGGTGGCCGAAGCGCCTGCCACCTTGCAATGGTGGATGTCGGGATACTGCGTGGAGCTGTGGTTGCCCCAGATGATCATGCTGTCGACATCGGTGGTGTGCTTGCCGGTCTTGATGGCCAGTTGGGCCATGGCACGGTTGTGGTCGAGGCGGGTCATCGCCGTGAACTGGCCGGGTTTCAGATCGGGCGCATTTCGCTGGGCAATCAGCGCATTTGTGTTGGCCGGGTTGCCTACGACAATCACTTTCACATTGCGCGAGGCGTGGTCGTTGATGGCCTTGCCCTGCACCGAGAAGATTTTGGCGTTGGCTTCCAGCAAATCCTTGCGCTCCATGCCGGGGCCACGCGGACGTGCACCGACCAGCAGGCAGTAGTCAGCGTCCTTGAAGGCTACCGCCGGGTCGTCGGTCTGTACGATGCCATGAACCAGCGGGAAGGCGCAGTCGTCGATTTCCATCGAAACTCCCTTGAGAGCTTCCAGCGCCGGCGTGATTTCCAGCAGTTGCAGGATAACGGGCTGGTCTTTACCCAACATGTCGCCGGCGGCGATACGAAACAACAACGAATAGCTGATCTGGCCGGCTGCGCCGGTAACGGTGACCCTGACTGGAGCTTTCATGAAAGGTTTCCCTCTGACAGTGGATAAATATAGTGACGGTGGATAAAAAAGGGGGTGGGCAGGGCCTGGCCGCAGCAGCCGCCGATTATAGCCACAGCTGCGCAGCCAATCCTATGCCATGCCTATGCTCTGCCTGTGCAATGCCCATTACTTGCACAAAGCCGGACCCAGCCGAGCCGTTTACTCGGGGCACCGTTGCCGGCTATCCTCCGGGCATTCAGCAAGGACACCCCTTCATGCGCAAAACCAAGATCATCTGCACCCTCGGTCCCGCCACCAACACCTACGAAATGCTCGCCAAAATGCATGAAGCCGGCATGGACATCATCCGCCTCAACATGTCACATGCGACCCACGAATGGGCCGATCGGATGATCAAACATATCGTCGAACTCAACAAACACAACCGGTTTCCGGTTGGCATTCTGCTCGACACCCAGGGCCCGGAAATCCGCACCGGCGTGCGTGACAGCGACCTTCACCTGAAGGCCGGCGACGAAATCTCGATCACCGTGCGCGACGGCGCCAATGTCGAAGAGACCTCGATCCGCATCAACTACGCCGAGCTGATTGACGACATGGCAGTGGGCGACCACATCGCAGTGGACAACGGCCTGATCAACCTTGAAGTACTGGAGAAGAACAACAACCTGTTGCGCTGCAAGGTGCTCGATGGCGGCAAGCTTGGCAGCAAGAAGCACGTCAATCTACCCGGCATCCGCGTGAACCTGCCGGCCATCACGCAGAAGGACGAAGAAGACATCAAATTCGGTCTGGATCGCGAACTAGACTACATCGCGCTCTCATTTGTGCGTGATGCGAAAGACGTTTTGCAGTTGCGTGAATTGATCAACAGCTACGCACCCGAAAAGCTGAACCAGATAAAAATCATTGCCAAGATCGAAGACCAGGAAGGCGTCAGGAACCTGGAGGAAATCGTTCAGGTGGCTGACGGCATCATGGTCGCCCGTGGCGACCTCGGTGTTGAAATCGATCTGGCCGATCTACCCAACACGCAGCGCCGCATCGTGCGTTTGTGTGCTGAGTACGGGAAACGCGTAATCGTAGCCACCCACTTGCTGGAATCGATGATCGAAAACCCGATCCCGACCCGCGCTGAAGTAACCGACGTAGCCAATGCTGTGTACGAAGAAGCCGACGCCATCATGTTGTCGGGCGAAACCACTGTCGGCAAACACCCGTTGCGCTGTATCAAGTACATGGATTCGATCGCACGCGCCACTGAACCCAACCCTGGCCTCGGTTTCATCAAGAACCTGCGCAAAAACAGCGACAAGGAACATCTGGCCGCCACGGCAGTGGAGCTGGCGGAATCACTGGGAGCCAAGGGTATTGTGGTAGTGACGCGCCACGGCGTGATGGCAAACTACGTGACCAACTGCCATCCGGCGAGTTCACCCATCTTCGCCTTCACCAACGTAGGCGTAACCCGCCGCATCATGACGCTGAACCGCTACGTCTACCCGTTCAAGATCGAGTTCAGCGCGGACCCGGAAGAAACCATGGCCCGAGCGTTTGCTGAATTGAAGGACAAGGTGAATTACAAGAGCGGCGACAAAGTAGTGGTGATTTCCGACTTGTTGATCGACAAAGACAGCGTCGGCATCCAGATCCGCTACCTGCCTTAGTTGCTACGCCAGCAACATGGCATCGCCGTAACTGAAAAAGCGGTACTTCTGACGTACCGCTTCTGCATACGCCGCCAGAATGTTCTCGCGCGAACTGAACGCACTAACCAGCATCAGCAGCGTCGATTCCGGCAAGTGGAAATTGGTGATCAGCGCATCGACACTGCGGAACCGGTATCCCGGATAGATGAAGATGCGGGTATCACCGGCAAACGGCAGTAATTCGCCGTTTTGGCTTGCGGTTTCCAGACAACGCACTGTCGTGGTTCCTACCGCCACAACCCGCCCGCCGCGCGCACGACATTCACGCACGGCACTGCACACTGACTCACTGACTTCCAGATATTCCGCATGCATGCGGTGCTCGGCCAGATTCTGCACACGTACAGGCTGGAACGTCCCGGCACCCACATGGAGCGTCACTGTCGCAGTCTCGATACCTTTTGCTTTCATTGCCGCAAGCAGTGCTTGATCGAAATGCAGGCCTGCGGTTGGTGCTGCCACTGCACCGGCTTTTTCCGCATACACAGTCTGGTAACGCTCGCGGTCAGCCAGCTCATCGGCACGTTTGATGTACGGTGGCAACGGCATATGACCGATACGATCGAGCAGGGCCATCAAATCAAGTGTTGGCGGAAACTGCAGGATCAGGAATTCACCCTCCCTGCCCTCGACGCGAGCGTTTACGGCAGTGCCGTCGCTGTCGGTCAGAACTATTCCGCTGCCGTCCTTGAGGGATTTGCTGCCGCGTACCTGGGCCAGCACCTTGTTGTCTGTCATCACCCGCTCAAGCAGCACTTCCAGCTTGCCGCCACTGGGCTTGAGCCCGAACAAGCGCGCCGGAATCACGCGAGTGTTATTGAACACCAGCAGATCGTTTGGCTGCAGCAGGTCTGGCAGTTCGGTGAAACGATGGTGCTGCACTGCCCCGCTTGGCCGGTCCATACACAAGAGCCGGCTGCCGCTGCGTTGGGCCGGCGGGTGATGGGCAATGAGTTCCGGAGGAAGATCGAAATGGAAATCGGCAAGCTGCATGTCGGCATTGTAACGTGCAAATCAGCAGTAGGCAGTCGCTGGAAGCATGGTTATAATCCGCGCCGCTCAGCTACATCCCTCCGTGCCGGAGTGGTGAAATGGTAGACACGGTGGACTCAAAATCCTCTGCCTTTAAAAGCGTGTCGGTTCAAGTCCGACCTCCGGTACCAATTCTTCACGAGTTGCAATTGTTTGCTCCCACAGCAGGATTCGCAGTTGTTGTGAAGCGAGTTCGAGTGCAGCAGTCGCTTACCAAGTAACGGCGCAGTCCACATGATGCTGTTTTCCTGCCCCCCCTTTCAGCGCATCGCTGCCCTGTTGTTCCCCCCTGCTGGCCCAAGCGAACTCTTCCCGGTCGTTTGCCACCATGCCCAAGCAGAGTGACCAACACGATTGCTGCGCACACTGGAACTGCAAGCCTCTACTTCCCATATTGTCGGTTGACGTGTGACTCGGCGCGCCGCTAGCATGCGCGCCTTCTCCAACCGGGACTCCTGACTCCATGTCCAGATTGTTTGCCCAGGCAACGATGTCTGCCGCAGCAGCCGCAATGGCCGCCGCGCGTCGTCGTGCGCGTGCGCGACTCATGGCATCCGGAGAATCGGGTTGGAGAAATCGACAGCCGTAACGCTGTAAATCACCACCCAGCAGGTTTCAGAAAACCTCCGGATGCGAAAGCACCGGAGGTTTTTTTATGTCCGGAGTTCAGCGCTACCGCAGGAACGATGAGCACTGATGAGAGGTGTTTCCCGAACGCCGCAGGCGCTTTTGCCTGCGCAATACCACCACCACGGAGACAGACCATGAGCACCATCGACATTGAAAACACACTGGGCATCACTTTCTGCGAACGGCTGCCGCTCGCTTTCACGCACGGCATGGGCACGCAGGTGTGGGACGAAGCGGGCAAGGCGTATCTGGATTTCACGTCAGGCTGGGGAGTTACCTGCCTGGGCCACAGTCATCCCGCGGTGGTGGCGGCGATTGCGGCACAGGCAGCGCGACTGATGCAGAGCCCCAACGCCGGCTTCAGTTATTCACCGGAGCGTGCGGCGTTGTTGCAGCAGTTGCAGGCGGTGTTGCCAAAAGGTCTGACCAATACGTATTTCTGCAACAGCGGCGCCGAGGCCAACGACGCTGCACTCAAGCTGGCTCGCAAAGTCACCGGCAAACACAAAGTGGTGAGTACACAAGGCAGCTTCCATGGGCGTTCGTTAAATACGCTGTTAGTGTCTCGCGGCACCGACAACACCAGCCGTTACCTGCCGCAGCTGGCCGACATCAGCTTCGTGCCACATGGCGATACCGCTGCGTTGGCCGCCGCGCTGGATCCTGAGACAGCGGCTGTTATCGTTGAGCCAGTGCAAGGCGAAGGCGGCGTGCGGATTCCACCGTTGGATTGGCTGGGTGAGGTACAGGCACTTTGCCGGCAACAAGGCGCTCTGTTGATTATCGATGAAATCCAGACCGGCTTCTGCCGTACCGGCAAATTCTTCGCGCTCGAACACAGCCCGACGCCAATCCAGCCCGACTTCATGACGATGGCGAAAGGCATTGCTGGCGGTTTTCCGTTTGCGGCATTTGCAGTGAATGAAGCGGTGAACGCCCGTATCCAAAAAGACGATCATGGCGGCACCTACTGTGGCAATCCACTCGGCTGTGCGCTGTCGAACACCGTGATCGGCTACCTGCGCGAGCACGATATTGCCAGCAAGGTACAACTGTCGGGCAGCTTCCTGCTACAGGCGTTACAGGCGCTGCAGCGACAGTTGCCGCAGTTGATCAAGCAGGTGCGCGGACTCGGCCTGATTTGCGCAATCGAGTTCCACCAGCCCGCGTTGGCACGTCAGTTGACGCTCCGCTGTGCCGACGAAGGCCTGCTGGTAGTACCAACCCGCAACGGCATCATCCGGCTGCTGCCGGATCTGCTGGTGAGCCGGCAAGACATGGAAACTGCGTTGGCAACACTGCAACGAGTGTTGCAACAAACGGAGTGAGTATGGGCCAGCGCGCAAGCCATGTGCGCGCTGGCCGGTTTTCTCAGTGATGGAACAACACGTTGTAGGCGCCAACACCGCCGCGGTCCACCACAAGGTGCTGATAGCTGGACTGTGGCCCGCTGGTCTGCACGTAGTCGCTGCCGAAGGATTTCACATCAGCACGGTAGCGGTCGTGCAAATATTGGCTCAGCTCAAGCGCAGTCACTTCGTTGTTCATGTCCTGATCGGCGTAGTTGCCACGAATGGCCTCATCGAAGAAAGCTGCCAGGTAACCACCGGCCTGGAACTTGAATGCCACCTGCGAGGTGACATCTTCCTCTGACGAGAACAATCCCATGCGGCCTGGTGCCGATACCACGTCCTTGGCAAAGCCACCGCTGAAGCAGGAATCGAATACCAACAGGATAGTGCCTGCATGCACTTCGTCCAGCAGTGCGGCCAGCTCGTCATCAAGCAGCGGTCCGTCGTAGAGTTCGATGGATTCATCGCGGCCGTCAGGATCGGTGTTGTTGGGACCGTCGGCACGGTCGTAGAAGCTGCCGTGGCCGGAATAGAAAATCACCACGGTGTCGTCTGCATCGGCTTGTGAGCCAATTGTCGCCAGTGCCGCGCGGAAGTTGGCATTGGTGGCCTCGCTGTCGATCAGGGTATAGGCGTTATCTGTGTCCATGCCAGCCCCATTGATCAGCGCATCGCGTGCCCGCAGTGCATCCTGATCCGTCAGTTCGAGGTCGTTGTCTTCGCCGGGGTAATCCGCCATGCCGGCAAAGAGGCCATAGATGTTGCCGCCACTGCTGTTGCGCACCGGTGGCGCCACACTGCCACTGCTGCCGCGGTTCAGCGCCAGTGCGTAGTTGCCTACCGCATCGCCGGAATAGGTGGAGGCGATAACGCGGTAGCGGCCGCCTTCCTGCAGCGTGAACTCCACTACCGAGCGGTCGGTACGGCCATCGAAATCGTCGTTGTCGATGCTCTGCCCGCTTGGTGTCACCACCGACAGATAGGTGTCAAATGCACCGGAACGCAAATCCACTTGCACAGTGTCGCCAACCTCGCCGGTGAAGGCGTAGTAGTCCTGGTAGTGGCCGTCGTCTGAACGCAAATCGCTTGTCTCCAGATTGCCCTGCTCCGAGTCGCCAAAATCGATCGGCACTGAATCACGGTTGGTGTAGCTGTTGCCGCTGCCGGCAGCACTGCCGTAGCTGATGCGCAACTGGTAATCACCGGTTTCG
This sequence comes from uncultured Gammaproteobacteria bacterium, assembly GCA_903887045.1. Taxonomy (GTDB): domain Bacteria; phylum Pseudomonadota; class Gammaproteobacteria; order Pseudomonadales; family Pseudohongiellaceae; genus CAILUG01. Next base: position 20,626 of record CAISOD010000024.1, read on the forward strand.
GCAGCGCCGTAGGAAGTGACGTGAACCGAATAAGTGCCTACATCCGATAGCTGTGTCACCAACTGGCTGTGAGTGGTGCTATCGCCGGCGTCGTCGTTGGCTTCGGTCTCGCCAGCCGGTGTTTCCAATACCAGATAAGTATCGAAAGCGCTTGAGTCCAGTGCGATGGTCACCGTCTGGCCCGGGCTACCCTCGAAGGTGTAGGTGTCAAAGTATTCGCCGTCCTCGTAGGTGCTGTCGCCAGCGGCGAGCGTGCCGTTCTGCACCTGACCTTCACCACCCCCTGCAGGCAAGGCATCGAGCATCTCCAGCGTGTAGCTGCCGGTGGCGTCGCTTTCGAAACTGGTCACCTGCACGGTGTAGGTGCCGGAATCGCTGAGCTCCAGCGACAGCAGCGAGCGCGAATAGCTGCCTTCATAGTCGTCGTTGTTGAACTGTTCGCCATCCGGCCCTTCTATCACCAGATAGGTGTCGAAGTCGGCTGATTGCAGATCGATTACAGCAGTAGCTCCCGCTTCGCCCTCGAAGGTATAGGTATCGACATAGCCGAAGCCGTCGAGTTCGTCATCAGAGCTGTCGAGGCTGCCGCGCTGCAGCATGGCCGTTTCATCGCTGCTGCCGTCAACGGCTGCATCAGCCAGGCTGACACGCCCCTGTTCGAACAATGTCCGGCAATCGCTGGCATCGTGGTAGCGGTCAGCGTCAAGCAGAGTATTGGCCGTGCCATCACCACTGAAACGAGGATCATCGCATTCGCCGTCGTTGGACCAATTGCTGAGATTGTCACCGAAATCAACGCCGCCGGCAGCGGTGACAGAGTTACCACCCGCTGGAGCATTAGCTCCCCTCTGCAGGCCGGTATCAATAGTTGCCCACTGGCTGCCGTTCTGCTGCGTGACAACCAGCTTGCCTTTGCCGGCTTCGCCACTGTTATAGGTGCCTACCCAGATGTCGTAGATGCCTGCCTTCGGCTTGCTGAACGAAAGGCCGGGATTGGAGTTGGCGAGATCGTCGGCATCGTCGTTGCAGTGCCAGTTGCCATCAGGATCGTTGATGACCAGTGTGGTGTCGACATCAGCATCGACAAAAATACCAAGCGGGCGAAAATCGCGGTCTATCGTCAGTTCCAGATCGGGGCTGGCAGCGTAGATGTAGCCGCTGCAGCCGGCTCCCATGTCACCTGTCTGGTCTTCGCCACCGGGAACGATGTCGATAATCTGGGCAGCTGCACCAGCCTGGCCACTGAGATCGAGCGAATCGATTGCATCACCGTCAACGTTCTGCGCCAGTGCAGCGGCAACACCCTGCAACGATAACCATAAAGCCAGCGGCAAATAGTGGCGCGGCGGCCGCGCCGACAAAAAAGCCACGGGGCTGCTAGAGGACGAACATGGGGCGCGCATACAACTACTCCAGAATGATTTGCGCCAGCATAGGCGGCCGGTTTTGCAGCGTCCACCCCAAAGCGGGGCTGTGGCAAGGTTGCCGGCGCTGGCGCACAATGCCGGCGCCCGAATAACCGGAGAGTTGCCATGCCACTGACCAAACTCGAACACTACCTGGTGATGACCGACGACATCGACGCCACCCGCGACTTCTATCGCGATGTAATCGGGCTGGAAGTCGGCTTCCGCGCCGCGCTGGGATTCCCCGGGCATTGGCTTTATCTGGGCGACATTCCGGTAATCCATATCGCCGAATGGCTTACCTACACGGAGCATTCGCACAAGCTCGGCATCCCGGTAACGACGCGCGCCAACGGCAGCACTGGCGTGTTCGACCACATCGCCTTCAACGGCAACAACGTGCAGGAAATGATTGACCGACTGACACGTCTGAACATCCGCTTCCACCGCAACGACGTTCCACATGTCGGTCTCGTACAGCTGTTCGTGTTTGATCCGAACGGCCTCAAGATTGAATTGAACTATCGTGGCTGAAAGCCTGAGGTAAAACCCGGGGAACCCAGTCGTGAACGCATGCAGGCCGTTACGATGAAAAAATGATGCGACCCTTGCGGACCTGGAATTTCCAGCCAGCCGGGGTCAGTACGAATTCATCGTAGTATTCACCGACCAGTTGCGGCGGTATCGCCTGCAGGCCGAACTTCTCCGCTGGTTTGTCGACATTGCCGCTGTACAGTAGCGCGTAACAGATACCGGTGGCCCGCTGTGGGCTGTGCACATCAATAATGATGTTGCTGATGATATGGCGCCCCACCCGCTCTTTCGGACGTGCCTCGAAGGTGGCGCGGATGGCGGGCTTGCCTTCGATCAACGCGTCTGGCGCGATCGGCCTGGCATAGGCAGCGTTCTCCGTAAACAAA
>CAISOD010000025.1 GCA_903887045.1 uncultured Gammaproteobacteria bacterium
CCGGGTAATGCTTTTCGCTGCTGCCTCCAATCTGGCATTGGCACTTTCGCCGGCCTGCAGCACCTTGTCGAAATTCAGCGGCTGCAGCAGTTCAGTCAGTTGCCCTGCTTTCAGGGTTTCGTGCACGCCGTCAGTGGTCAGCATCAGCAAATCACCTACGCGGATGTTGCGCTGCTGATAGTCCACCTTCAGATCGGTATCCATGCCGAGTGCGCGCGTCAGCGTTACGTTTCCGCCGGCTTGCAGCAGCGTGTGGTCGGCTGTCAGTTGCAGCAGCTGGCCATCACGCCAGCGGTAGATGCGGCTGTCGCCGCAGTGCAACAGATGTGCAGCGGTGGATTTGATGATGACGCTGCTGAAGGTGGTAACGAAACCGTTCTGGCGCGTCAGTGCACTTTGGCCCTGGTAATAAAGCCACGAATTCAGCGACGACAACACGCGCGAGGCAGCGGTTTTGACATCCCAGGTTTCCGGCGTGCTGAGGTAATCCTGGATGAAGGTGCCAACCGCCGTCTGGCTGGCCACCTGCGCGTTGTCGCCGCAGCTCATCCCGTCGGCGATGGCGGCTATTGCGCCTTTGTCGAGCCGCGCCTGCCCGCTCGGCAGGATGGCAGCAAATGCATCTTCGTTGCGTTGTTTGGCGCCCACTACCGAGTGGCCGCCGTAGGCGATGCGAAGACTGCTGGCGGGACTGCTCATGCTGCTGAAACTTGCGTGAAAGCGTTATCGAGTACAGCGTTCAGCGTACTTGAATAAGTGCAAACGAGCCATCGTCTCGCAGTTCAGTATTGTGGCGCTTCCGCTCTCTCACAAAGAGAAGCGCTATTAATAGCCTCAGACAAAATGCTCAAGCATCTCCGCCGTTCCCATATGCAGCAGATTCTTGTTCACCGTCTTGCCCAGTACTTTCTGGCAATCGTCGCTCAGGTGCTGGCGCAGTTCACCGAGAAAATGTGGCGGCGCGGCGATCAGCAATTGGCCGAACTTGTGGGCCAGATGTTCGCTGTGCAAGTACTTGCCGAGGCTGCGGGCGAACTCGCTGCTCTCGTGCTGGTGCGAGCTCGAATCGCCACCAAGGCTGTGATAGCCGCGGCCGCCTGAGTTGGAGGAGCCGGGTTTGTCGGAATCCAGTTCGGAGCGCGTGAGGCGCGACGAAGGATGTTGCTGCTGCACCACCAGCTCAAGCGTGCTGAGTGCGGTGTCAGTCAGATAGACGTGGGCCTGACTGCTGTCGGCTACCACCAGATAGATTGCGTCTTGCATAACAGATCCTCACCATGGGTATTGAACCTACTATACGCCGACCTGTTGTGGCTCTATCGTTCAATCTGGCTTGCAGATGATTCAGATCAGTTTTTCATGACCGCCGCCATCCATGGGCTGATGGCATCTGCTGCGCCGCCTGCTGCGTAAAAATCAACAGACTTCGGAGGCTCAACTGTGGCTAACACTTCTATGGCGTGGATTTACCTGGTACTGGCGGGACTGCTTGAGATTGGCTTTGCAAGCGCGATCAAATTGATGGATGGCCACAAAAACATCCCTTGGACGATTGTGTTCTATGTTTGCGCCATCCTGAGCTTTGGCTTTCTTGAACAGGCGGCAAGATCATTGCCCATCGGCACTGCGTATGCGGTGTGGACGGGAATCGGCGGCGTAGGTGTTGCCATTATCGGCATGGCATTTCTGGGTGATCCGGTAACGCCGTGGCGCGTGCTGTTTCTGGCGCTGTTGGTTACTGCGCTGGTGGGCCTCAAGTTGACTGCAGGCCACTGATACCCTTGCTCGCATCCACCACCAGTGAATTGACGTGACAACGTGTCACATTAGCTGCATCTACGATTGATCTGACGCTCCCATGACTCGCCGCTCCCGCAAGACCCACTCATTGCTGTCCATCTTTACGCTGCTGATCGGCCTCTCGGTTTTCGAGTATGTCGAACAGGGTCGCGTAGTGTGGCCTTCCAAGTTGTACTACGCCGCCCATGATATCTATGGGCAAATCCAATCGCAGCAAGCGCCGGCGGCGGAAGCCGGCATGGCGGGCTGGGTATCCAAGGTGACGGATGGCGATACTTTCACGCTGAATGCAGTGGGGCAGGCGCCGCGCGCAGTACGGCTCTATGGTATTGATGCGCCCGAACGGGACCAGGCCTATGGCGAGCTGGCCACCACGGCGCTGGCGGCGTGGATTGATGGCCGCGAGGTACGGGTGGCGGTGGAGGATGTCGATATCTACGGGCGACTGGTGGGCAGGGTGTTCGTCAATGACAGCAACATCAATCTCGCCATGGTGGAGCAAGGCCATGCGTGGTGGTACGAACAGTACGCGCGCGATGCATTCGAGCTTGAATTGGCCGAGCAGCAGGCCCGCGCTGCACGCAGGGGGCTGTGGGCCAGCGGCACTGCGGTGGAGCCGTGGGAATGGAGACGACGTTGAGTGTGCGGGTTTGGATTCTCGGCTTCGCCTGTATCGGCGCTACCTGCTACCGGGCGTTGCTCTGCAAGCTGATTGCGTGATTACCGTGCGACACGCATTGGTGGGTCTTTATGCCCATCGCATTGCCGCCATGACGAAGATGTATTATCTGGACCCCAACAACCCGGATTCGACGATCATTGCCATACTTGGCAGGTTCAAAAACGTCGCAGAAAGTCCCTGAGGATTGCTTGCCACGCACAACACCGTGCTTGCCTTCTGGTTCAACGAAGTCGACCCTAAACAGTGGTGGAAGGCAGACCCGGCCTTTGACGAGCTGGTCCGCCAGCGGTTTGGCACCATGCTGCAGCAAGCTGCGCAGGGCGAGCTGTATCGCTGGCGCAACAAGGCCAAGGGCCGACTGGCCGAGATCATTGTGCTTGACCAGTTCTCGCGCAATATCCATCGCAATACACCAATGGCGTTCTCACAGGATGCGATGGCGCTGGCATTGGGGCAGGAAGCAATTACGGCTGGCAGCCATCAGTCGCTCAGCGCCACCGAGTGTTCATTCCTGATGCTGCCGTATATGCACAGCGAGTCACGGCTTGTGCATGCAGAGGCGGAACGGCTGTATCGTGAGTATGCACCGCCTTACAACTACGAGTTCGAGCTCAAGCACAAAGCCATCGTCGATCGCTTCGGACGGTATCCACATC
>CAISOD010000026.1 GCA_903887045.1 uncultured Gammaproteobacteria bacterium
AGAACCACTGCAGGTGCGCTATTACGTAGGGTACTAACCAGTACGCGAATGTTTGAGCTGGTGCATGGCGTCCTCTGCAGCTGCCAGCAATTGCTCCAATGAAGCGTGATGGCCAACCATGAACTCGGCAATGGTGCTGCGGCATGCCAATTCATATTCGCGTGCCGCCTGCCGGTTATAGTCATGCAACATATCAACCTCGCTGCCCTGCGCTGCCGCTGCACCTTTCAGCCCCAATAGTGCGTCCTGCTGAAGAGCCAGCGAGCACAGACTCCCGGCTCGGGCGTACTCACCGACAGCGGCACCGTGCGCCGCCTTCAACCACACGCGATCCTTGTCCACCAGCGCCAGTGCTGCGAATGGCACTGCGAAGTGCCGGGCAACAAGACGGACTATACGGTCGTAAATTGCCTCGCGTGGCGTATCCAGCAACCCCAACGCATGCAGTGCAGTCAGCCGTTCGTGTTCATCCTGCGAGAGATCACCGGGATTACGCATGGGCCTGCTTTCCTGCCTGGAGCAAAAGCGGCTTTTGCTTATTGCGCTGCAGCCTGTCGTGCCTGCAGCGCTGCATTTGCACGCGCTATCAAGTAGGCCCTTACGTCTTCAGCCGCTTGTGCATCCAGCACATTGGAGAACGACACCATGCCGTTCTGTGAACGTACACCATCGAGCACAATGGACTTGAACAATTCAGCACTTGCCAGCGCCGGCGACACTGCAAGTTCAGGGAAGAGGCCACGGCGCAACAATCCACCGGCGTTGCCGACATCGCTGTGGCAGATCCAGCAGTTGGTCTGGTAGAAATCTTCCCCACGGGTGATCTGCTCTTCCGACGCTACCGACGGTGGTGGATTCAACGGTGGCGGTGTGTAGCTGATCGCTGGCGGCAGCTCGGTAGTAGCACCCAGTTTGAATACCAGCAGACGTGAATAATCCGGGGCGTAGTAATTATTGGTGGAACGGCCAGCCACCACAGCAACGTACTGCTCACCATTCAGTTCATACGTCACCGGTGCCGCTGCAATGCCTGTCTGTGTATCAACTGACTTCCACAGCTCGGCGCCACTGGCCGCGTCATAGGCAGTAAGGCCGTTCTGTCCGCCTTTGAACACCAGCCCACCAGCAGTGGCAAGCATGCCGGCCGACGCACCTGGAATGCGCCAGCCTTCCTCTTGCGTCACCGGATTCCACGCCACCATGAAGGTGCCGCTCGGCAGATCGGCGGTTGCATTGGGGCCGAGTTCAGCAGCGCCGGCTACCGGATCGACACCGAGATTCGACACCAGTGGATTCGGATCAAAGCTGCGGTCGTAGGCGTAGATGAACGAACTGTTGGTCGACGAAAGATACACCAGGCCCGTCTCCGGATTGAACGCCATCGGCTGCCAGTTGTGTGCGCCTGCAGGTGCCGGTTGTACAGCAAAAGCCTTGCCGGTCTGGTCGAAGCGTGCGGCCGGGTTTTCAATCGGCCGACCGTTGTCGTCAATACCAGTGGCCCAGTTGATGCTGGCGAATGGCTTGGCCGAAATGAACTCGCCAGTGGCCGCATCAAGAACATAGAAGAAGCCGTTCTTCGGCGCCTGCATCACTACCTTGCGCGGGGTGCCATCGACCGGAATGGTGGCAACCATGATCGGCTGCGTTGCGGTGTAGTCCCAGGTTTCGCCCGGTGTGGTCTGGTAGTGCCACACGTAGGAACCGTCGTCGGGATCAAGTGCAACAATCGACGACAGGAACAGGTTGTCGCCGCCACCGGGACTGCGGATGTCCTGGTTCCATGGCGAACCGTTGCCGGTGCCGATATAGAGCAGATCGAGTTCGGGATCGTAAGCCATCGAATCCCACACAGTGCCGCCGCCGCCGAGTTTCCACCACTCGCCGTTCCAGGTGTTGGCAGCCATTTCCATCGCCGCATTCTCAAAGCCGAGCGATGGATCGCCGGGCACGGTGTAGAAGCGCCATGCCAGTTCGCCGGTTTCGGTATCGAAGGCCGATACGTAGCCGCGCACACCGTACTCGGCGCCGCCGTTGCCGATCACAACCTTGCCCTTGATGATGCGCGGCGCCCCGGTGATCGAGTACGACAGGTCGCGTGAAATCAGGGTGTCAGCTTCCCACACCTTGGTGCCGGTAGCGGCGTTTATTGCAATCATGCGGCCGTCGATGGTGCCAACGAAAACTTTGCCATTCCATAGCGCAGCCCCGCGGTTCACTACGTCGCAGCAGGCGCGCACGCCCCATTCACGCGGCACTTCGCTGTCGAATTCCCACAGGGTGGCACCGGTGGCGGCATCGTAGGCGCGCACGTTGCTCCAGGCGGTTGTCACGTAGATCACACCATCGACTACCAGCGGCGTGCTTTCCTGTCCACGCGGAATATTGAAGTCGACAAACCAGCTGAGACCGAGCTGGCTGACATTGTCACGTGAAATGGCTGTAAGCGGACTGTAATGCTGTTCGTCATAGGTGCGACCGGTAGACATCCACTGGCTCGGCTCATTGTTGGCAGCCAGCAGACGTTCGGTATTCACATTGGCGAATTGCGGCGCACCCGGTGCTGCAGCCTCGGGTGCTGCCACGACATCTGCCTGTGGAGGCTGCATCTCGGAACCGCCGCAGGCAGCCAGCAGTGACAGTACGAAAATCCCGGTGCATATTTTGATATTTGTCATGGTGCCCCTCTCTTGAAGTGGGCCGGAGCTTACCCCAGCCCCCCAAAGCAGCCAAGTGCTGCCAAGATCATTCAGTATTGATTCAGACAGCGCCACCTACACTCTGCCGCAATCTCAAACGCCGGGCTTCCCAGGAGAACATGCAATGAAAACCCTGCTGTCTTTGAAGTCGTGGCCGATATTGATGCTGTCGCTCGGTCTGCTCAGCACGGCCGCCCTCGCCGACTCGCGTTCCAACCGCGACCACGACGATAATGACCGGGATCGCGGCTACTCGAATCGTGGCAATTCAAACCAGCAGTTCGATAACCGCGACCGCCGCTCCAATCGCTATCGCCGCGATCATGATACCGACGTATCAGTGAACCTGATTATCGGTAATGGTGGCCGCTACAACACCGGTTTCAGCAATCGCTATAACAGCATTTTCAACACGTTCGGTTATGGCGTGGGCTACAGCTCGTTTGGCGGCCAGTACAACCTCAACTATGGCTATCCGTACACGCAGATGGGCTATCGCAACAACCGCCCGATAGTGATTGAACACAACACCTATATCAGTCAACCAGTTGAGCGCAGCAGCGTTACTACCTACAGCAGCCGTACAAGCGGCACCAGCCTGCTGCGCGATTTGCAGGGCCGCTGCTTCGAGCGTGTGATCGATCGCAATGGCAACGAGATTCGCACTGAGATCGATGCGTCCGAATGTGATTTTTGAAAGTATGTTAAGCAGGAAGTTGTTGGTTGGTATTGTCGGGGGCCAGGTCCCATTGGCGGCGGATGATCGGGAGATAGTCCGCAGTTCATGCCTGGCCCCTGACTCTTTTTGGCGCTACCAGTCAGCGCTACCAAGGACTTAGCCCAACCGCAGCTTGATGCTGGCACCGCCCCACTCGCTGCGTTCAATCTTCAGCTCGCCGCCGTATGCGCTGACGATATCGACTACCACGGCGAGACCAATGCCCTGTCCGCTCTTCACCGTATCGGCACGCGCACCGCGCTGCAGTACAAAATTACGCTGACTCTCGGCGATGCCGGCACCATCGTCGTTGATCTCCAACAGCAGTGATTTGCCCTTGCGCTCGGCCTTCACCTGCACACGGCGATGGCCGTACTTGAAGGCGTTATCAAGCAGATTGCCGCACACTTCCATCAAATCGCTTTCTTCACCAAAGAATTGCGCACCTTCAACCAGCATGAGTTCAACACTGACCTCCTTGTCGCGATACACCTTATGCAGCGCACCGGTGATGCGTTCGAGCACCGGCGCCAGCAGCACAGGCCGCGCAAGTACAGCCTGATTGCTCTTCACGGCCCGCTTCAACTGATACGACACAATCTGGTTCATGCGCTGCAGTTGCTCGCTCATGTCGCGTTGTTGCTGCTCGGTGAAATGCTGTGCACTGCGCGCTTCCTGCAGCGCAGTCGAGAGCACGGCCAATGGCGTTTTCAGACTGTGGGCAAGATCGCCCAAGGTGGTGCGGAAGCGATTCTGGCGTTCACGCTCGTTCTTGATCAACAGGTTGAGGTTGTCGGTCACCGGCAACAGCTCACGCGGATAGTGTTGTTCCAGCTGGTCCTGGGTGCCGCTCTCGATCGCGGATACATCCTGTGCCAGCTGCTGCAAAGGCCGCAGTCCCCAGCGCAGCAGGAGGTACTGGGCAACACTGAGCAAAACCGTCAACGCACCAAACCACAGGTACAAGGTCGACTGGAATTCGCGGATCTCCACTGCCGACGGCGCCGTTGATTCCATCACTACAAAGAAGAACAACTGGTCGAGCGGTTCCCAATAGGTGCGATAACTCGCCCATGCCAATGCGCCCTGGTCTTGCGTACTGTGTTCACCGTAACTGGTCTGGCCGGGCAACAGTTCGCTGTCGACCATCGGCGCCGGATCGACATTGAGATTGAGTGCGGAAGGACTGCGCCAGAGTTCGGTGCCATCCTTGTTGTAGATAAGACCGTAGAGGCCGGAATCGATTTGCGAAAAGCGGGCCTCTTCCAGATCGGGCAGGAAGAACTTGCCGTCTGCCTCGGGTTCCGCGACACCGAGCAGTGCGTATACCTGCAGTTGCAAGCGCTCTGCCACCGCGGCAGCCACGCTTTGCTTGTAGGCGCGATCAAGCACGAAGCCGGCAAGTCCGAGAAAAACAATAAGCAAAACGCCGAACGCCAGCACCAGGCGCCGGCGCATCGACCACGAAATGTCAGTTCCGGGTAGCCGGGACATTGAAGCGGTATCCCTGACCGCGCACGGTGTCGATGGGTTTCAGCGTCTCATCGGGATCGAGCTTCTGCCGCAGCCGGCGGATGAACACTTCCAGCACGTTGCTGTCGCGGTCATGATCCTGCTCATACAGATGCTCGGTAAGTTCGGTTTTGGATACCACTTTACCTGGATGCAGCATCAGGTATTCGAGCACCTTGTATTCGAACGCAGTCAGTTCCACGTCGTCGCCGCTGACAGTGAGCTTCTTGGATGTGGTGTCGAGACTGAGATGGGCAAAATCCAGCGCAGGTTTGGCGAACCCGGCTGCGCGGCGCAGCAATGCGTTGAGGCGGGCGCGGATTTCCTCGATCTGGAAGGGCTTGACCACGTAATCGTCAGCACCGGCATCGAGACCGGCGACCTTGTCAGTCCAGTTGTCGCGTGCGGTAAGGATGAGGATCGGAAACAACATGCCTTTGGCACGTATTGCCTTGATCAACGAAATTCCATCAAGGCCGGGCAGCCCGAGGTCGATGATGGCGGCGTCGTAACCGTATTCACCAGCCTGGAACAGCGCGGTCTTGCCGTTGCTGCAGCTGTCGACCACGTAGGAATTATCTTCGAGGGCCTTCACGAGGCGAGCCCTCAGCAGGTCTTCGTCTTCAGCAACCAGTAGACGCATGGGAGATGGTCTTTGAGGGAGAGGTTATTCGGAGGGGCGCAGGACTTCGCCGTTTTCAGAGTCGACAAACACGTTGAACACAGTGCCTTCTTCATCCATACGCACACGCCAGCGGCGACCATCGAGCCTGATGCTGAGCACACGGCCCGGATAGGAACTGCGTGCGAGGTCGGAGGCTTCGCGGCGGCTGATGGCCGTCTGTCCTTCGTCGGAACCCGGCGCCATCAATTCATTCTGCACGCGCACGTCGCTGTTGTTGCGATTACGGAATTCTTCCGCTATCGCGCCACCGATCTGGTCGCCCATCTTGTCCCCCAATTGAGCATAGCTCTGCGCGCTGGCGATAGAGACCAGCAGGCAGTTGCTAACGAAAAGGGCGAACAGGAATTTCATCAACGCTGACCATTTTTTAGCAGTTGTTGTAGCGATCGATATGTCAGTTGCATCAATCGTTGCATCAATCGTTGCATCAACCGCTGTAACAGTTCGTGGGCGGAGCAGCGTTCATGGCATCAACTTCCATTCGTCGGGTTCAACCGACTGATCCGGTGTTTACAGCACGGGTTCTACATTGACCCGAACCTTCACCGTGGCGCCAGGATCACGATCCAGCCGTACAGTACGCTCCGTTCCATTGTAGCTATAGCGTACATCATAACCAACCAGTTTCTCCTGCTGCTCGGTTAGCGATACCGTGCGGCAACGTTCGACGGTATCGATCACAATTTCTTCTTCCACCCGACCCTGCCGACTGATATCGCTGGCGATAGAACCACCGAGCACGGCACCGACCACAGTGCCCACCCGCCGATTGGTTTTGTTATGCCCGACGGCATTGCCAAGCGCACCTCCCAGCAGCATACCGAACAATTCAGGCGTGGCCGAATTGTCGCGACTGTAGCGACGAACGGGACGACTCACTTCCTCCTCCCAGCATTCACGTTGCGGGGTGGTGGTCTCCACCACACGGTAAATCGGAGTCGTGGAAAGCACATCGGCTTCCTCGTAGGTGGTGGCCGCCATCACGGTGGAACTCAGGCCCAACAGTGTCAGTACCACTGCGCCACGGACGGTGTTGTTGTGTTTGTTGTCTGGGTATTTGTTGGGGTGTTGGTTGACTTTATTCATGACAGACTCCTCGAAGCGCATGCCGGCGACGCCAGCTCAATCCATAGTGATGCCCGCGCTTGCGGACCCGGAGCAACTGTAGACCCGGCCAACTGAACGATGCCTTAAGCAGGCGATTTGCTGAGGGACCAGCGCAAGGACTGGAGGCAGCGATCAGCGAGCCCATGGCGGCAGCGGGCAATCCAGCAATGCTGCCACGGTGCGCAGCAACATCGATTCAGTGTCTTTGACGGTGCCATCGTGATGCATGCAACTGACCATCGCCTTCAACAGTGCAGGCTTTTGTAATGGTTTCAAGGCACGCAAGGTGCGCACTGCCGAATCGAGTTGGCGGAAGTCACTGACCACCAGGTAATCCACCGGCAGCAAGCCCAAAAGCGTCCAAGCTGCCGCAAACGCCTGTGCAGCGGCCACGGCGTCCTGCTGCCCTGCCTGAGCCAGTGCGGCCAACAACAGCCGGCATTCCCCAGGGCACGCTGCCAGTTCACGCCGCTGCTTATCGATAATCTGGCTTATCCCCAGGTGATGCCGAAGCAACGCACCCAGACTCCATTCGTGCAACGTCAACACAGCATCAACTGCCACCAGTTTCTCCAGCACGCGCAGGAAGTCATCCAACTGCGCAGGCGACAACTGTTTCAATGCCGGCTGCGCCAAATCAACCACGGTCTGATCAAGCGCGCGTGATTGCAGCCTGGCCAGCCGCAGTTGCTGCACCAACAACCTGAAGGATGGCGGCGATAACAACTGTTGCAACAGCGCCAGCTGCTTTCTCGCGGTGTCGGCGCCGGCATCAGCGATTACGATGGCATACATCATCAATGCCGCTTCGAGCGTGGTATCGAGTTGTTGCCGCATTTCCGTGGGCAAAGCGTCCAGCTGTGCCCTGGCCTCGGCAATGTTGGCAGCGGTGGCGTTGCCGATGGATGCCACCACAGTCGATGCCAGCACCTCTTCCGGCCGTAGCGGCTGTGGCGTTGACTGTGCTTCCGGCGGCAGCGACGACCACGAACGCTCACGCGGCTTTTCCGGATTGATCAATACGCCGTCCCAATTCGGATCTATGCGCCGGATGCGATCGGCCAATGGTGGGTGAGTGGCAAACCAGCTGAAGCTGCGCTTCATCACACCATCACCGAACAACATGTGGCTGATCTCGGTTACCTCGTTCATCAGCAAGCGCGAGCCCAGGGGAAAGCCACCGATTTTTTTCAGCGCATTGCCGATGCCCTCAGGATTGCGGGTGAACTGCACAGCCGATGCGTCGGCCAGAAATTCACGCTGACGGCTGACGGCTGACTTGATCAGGTTGCCAAACAGCACGCCGGTGTAACCAAGCACCGTGAACAAAAATCCCAACGCCACGACACCGCCTCCAAACTGGCTGCGCTGACGATTCACGCTGCGCGGAATGCGCAGCAGCACGCGGCCTAGCAAGCCGATAAGCAACAAGCCGTGCAACCAACCGACCAAACGCAGATTGAGCCGCATATCGCCGTTGAAAACATGGCTGAATTCATGGGCTATAACCCCCTGCAGTTCATCGCGATCCAGCAGGCGAATGGCGCCACGCGTAATGCCGATGACTGCATCCTGCTGGCGATAGCCCGCAGCAAAAGCATTGATGGCGTCATCGTTGATCAGATAAACCGGCGGTACCGGCAGACCTGAGGCAATTGCCATTTCCTCGACCACATTGAGGATTTTCAGCTCATCGTCCGCTGCTTGATTCCGCGTCAGCAGTATGCCCCCCATGCTGGCGGCGATGGCGCTGCCACCACTGCGCAGCTGTGCGATGCGATACAGGGCACCGAGCACTACCACGCAAAGGATGACGGCAGCCACGCCGGCAAACACATCAAAACGCAGCGTGGTTGCCGTGGCATCGTTGCCCTGCGCTTGGACATCAATCGTGGCAAACAACCACGCCGCCGGGAAACTGGTTATCAAAATCAAAGTGACTATGGCCACAGAGAACAACAGGGTCAGGCGCGCGGTGGAACTGCGCGCCTGATCCTGCTGCTCGAAGAAATTCATGATGACGCGGAGCCAGCGTTACTGGAAGCTGACTTTGGGAGCTTCCTGGATGGCTTCGTTGTCGGCAAACTCAAGCAAGGTAGCATCGGCGCCGTGGCCAAACATGCCAGCCAGCATTACCGGCGGGAAGGTTTGCTTGTAGGTGTTGTAGGCCGTCACCGCATCGTTGAAAGCCTGCCGTGCGAACGCCACTTTGTTCTCTGTGCTGGTCAGCTCTTCCGATACCTGCATCATGTTCTGGTTGGCTTTCAGATCAGGGTAGGCCTCCATCACAACGCTGAGTCGGCCCAGCGCGCCTGCCAGTTGTCCTTCCGCCTGACCCAGTCCCGCCATGGCACCGGCATTGCCCGGTGCAGCGGCGGCTTTGTCGAGGCCGCTGACCGCCTGGTTGCGCGCCTTGATGACGGCTTCCAGCGTGCCACTCTCGTGCTGCATGTAGGCCTTGGCAGTTTCAACCAGGTTGGGGATAAGGTCGTACCGGCGTTTCAACTGCACGGCGATCTGCGCAAACGAATTCGCATAGCGGTTTTTCAGCGTCACCAACTTGTTGTAGATGCCGATCACCGAGAACAGTACTGCCGCCAACACTACCAGTGTAATGATCGCACCCATGCTCTTTGCTCCTTTTTGTGGTTGTTCTGCATTCTACCGATCGCAATACCGGGACTAATTTCAGGCGCCAACCTGATGCAACCAGTCCTGCAGATTGTAGTGGTTGGTCACCCGCGTAATGCGGCCATTGCTGATTTCAAAAAAAGTGCCTACCCGCAGACGGTAGGTTTGCCCCGCTGCCGGCGGCAGATCGCTGTCGGTGCTGAGGTACTCACCTGTCAGCATGAATTCTGCTGCCGCGCGGTTGCCGTCGGCGCTGTAAAAAATGCACGGCTCATGCACCTGCTCCTTGTAGCAGCGCTCCATGTGCTGCAGGAATTCACGGAACTTGCCCTTGCCATGGCGCGGATTGCCCTGGCAGGGATCATGCACGACGTTGTCATCCAACAATTCCAGCATGCCGTTGTAATCGCCTGCGTTGAAACACTGGTAGTACTGCTCGAGGATATTGCTCATTGCTTGCTCACTTCTACTGCGTTGAAAAAACAGTTACTGGCCGGGTGGCGCGAACGGTGGTGCATCCCGCGCGGCTATCGCACGGTCCACCATGTAGGCGCGGATCAGCGCGGTGTCGGCGGGTGTCAGCTTGCCTTCAAACGACGCCATGCCCCTGTCCTTGCGGATTCCGCCCAGCACTACCTGATCGAAGGCCTCCTGACTGACCAGCAACGGCGAGCGGCGCAGATCCGGAAACATGCCGCGACTCGCACCACCATCACCATGACAGATACCGCAAGCGCCGCCGTACAGCGTGCCGCCTTTGGCTACATCGTCAATGGAAGCAGTCTGTGCGGGTGGAGCAAACGGTGCTTGGGTGTATTCGGCATTAGGCGGCAGTTGGGCTGTGCCACCGAGCTTGAACACCAGCAGGCGCGCATAGGTCGGCGCATAGTAGCCGCCGGGCGACTGGCCTCCAACCACCTGCGCCACATACTGCTCGCCATCAAGTTCATAGGAAATGGAACCGGCCGAAATACCTGCCTGCACCGGGTACGACCACAGTTGTTCGCCGGTGTCGGCCTTGAAAGCCAGCATTTCCCGCGTTACCGGATTGCCGGTGAACAACACGTTGCCGGCGGTTACTTGCATGCCCACCGAGGCGCCAGTGTCACGCTCGGACGTCCACACCGGCTTTGCCTGCACGGGATCCCACGCGATCACTTTGGTCTTGCCACCTCGCTGAATTGTATTGCCGGGTTCGTCGTAGGCCGCATCGCCACCAGTGAAGTTGACATTGAGGTTGAAGTTACCGGGGCTGCCAGCCGGATTGACGGTGTAGGCAATACTGCTTTCCCGCGCCGGGATGTACAGCAACCTGGTGAGCGGGCTGTAGGCCATCGGATGCCACGAGTGCGCGCCAGCAGGGCCCGGCTGGGCGATACGCGGCCCTTCTGCCAGCGTGTAACGCGCAGCATCGTTGATGACAGGACGCCCGGTGGCAAGATCGTAACCGGTAGTCCAGTTCACCGGCACGAAGTTGTTGGCAACCAGCAACTGGCCAGTGGCGGCGTCGAGCATGTAGTAGTAACCGCTCTTGGTGGCCTGCATCGCCACGTGGCGCACAGCACCGTTGATTTCGATGTCAGCCAGCGTGATCTGCTGCACGGCATCAAAATCCCATTCTTCCTCCGGAATTTCCTGGTAATGCCATTTGTATTCACCGGTGTCGGCGTCTACGGCAACGATGGAAATCGTGAACAGGTTGTCGCCGCCTTCCGGGCTGCGCGCCTTTGCATTCCACGGCGCGCCATTGCCTACACCGAACAACACAAGATTGGTTTGGGGGTCATAGGTGATGCCATCCCAGGTGGAACCGCCGCCACCTTTTTCCCACCAGTTACCTGACCAGGTCTTCGCTGCCATTTCCATCGCCGGATTTTCGAAGCCATCGGCGGGATTGCCAGGCACTGTGTAGAAACGCCACACCTGCTCGCCGGTTTCAGCGTCGTAGGCGGATACATAACCACGGTAGATATACTCAGCTCCGCCGTTGCCGATGAACACCTTGCCGTTGGCCACGCGTGGCGCGCCGGTAATGGTGTAGAACTTCGACTGATCGGTGGTTACGGTACTCCATACTTCCTTGCCGGTAGCAGCATCAAGTGCCACCAGACGACCATCGTAAACGCCGACATAGATCTTGCCGTTCCAGGCGGCGAGACCACGATTCACTACATCGCAGCAGCCGCGTGAGCCGAATTCGCCGGGCACTTTCGGATCGTACGCCCACAACAGGGCGCCGGTTTTGGCATCGTACGCCTGCACCTTGCTCCAGGACTGTGAAACATAGATGACACCGTCGATCATCAGCGGTGTCGATTCCTGGCCGCGATTGGTGTCGAAGTCGGCAAACCACGCGAGACCAAGCTGGCTGATGTTGTCAGGTGTGATCCGGCTGAGGCCGCTGTAGCGCTGTTCCTGGTAGCCACCACCGTACGTCATCCACTGGCCTGGTTCGCTCGCTGCATTGAGTAAACGCTCGCGGGTGACATTGGCGGCTGCCGGTACGGCGATCTGGCCAGCGGCGGATTCTGCCGCAGGCGGTGCAGCATTTTCACTGCCGCCACAGGCCACGAGTATCGCGGACAGTGTGGACACGGCGAGCAGACGGTACTTGAGCATGGCATTTCCTCTCATTGTTTTTATTGTCAAAACAGGTAATGACTACTGCTTCGCAGATTCTCTCCACGCGTTCTGTTGGCCATTTTTCAATCGACTCAATCAGCGCCGTGCATCATTTTGCGGATGAGTGGTGACAGCGCCAGCATTACCACTGCCACCGCCAGTGAGAGATAGCCAACTTGCGTATAGACATCAGCATAGGTGGCCTTGGCGGCTACCACGTCTATCAGCTGACCGCCGATGGTTTCAGCACCAGTGGTCTGCGCGATTACTCCGGAGAGATAGTTGCCAAGTCCGCTATAGAGAAACCAGGCGCCCATTGTCATGCCTACTGCGCGAGCGGGAGCCAGTTTTGTCAGCGCCGACATACCGACTGGTGACACCATCAACTCGCCTATCGTGTGGATCCAGTAGATCAGGAAAATATAGAAGACAGCCGTCATGCCATTGGCTCCCGACATTTTCATGCCGGCAACCAAAGCCAGGAAGCCCATGCCTGCCATCGCTACACCGAGCGCGAATTTCACTGGTGCCGACGGATTCAGTTTGCGGCGTGCCAGCGCAATCCATAGCCATGCCATCACTGGTCCGAATATCACGATGTACATGGCGTTCAAAGCCTGGAACACCGGTGTCGGGACACTCAAGCCGAAGATAGTGCGATCAACCAGTCGATCAGTAAACAGTGTCAGCGATGAGCCCGCCTGTTCAAACAATGCCCAGAAAGGAATCTGCGCCAGGATGAAATAAATGCTGGCGAGCATACGATCGCGCTCTTCGCCACGACAACTGACGAAGGCATAGCCGATCAGCACAACGAGGATGGCCAAGCCGAGCAGACCGACATAGTTTTCTTCGACGAGGTGGGCATTCATCACTACCAGCATCGACACTGTGATCACTGCCAGTCCGGAAAGGTAGCACAACTGTTCGACTGTCAGCGGGCCGAATACTTTCTTGCGCAAGAGCGCTGGGTTGGGCGGCTCTGCCTTGCCTTCCAGCCAGTGCTGGAAGCGGAGGAAGACGGTCAGTCCGAGCAACATGCCGATTCCGGCCAAACCGAAGCCGTACTTCCAGCCCCACGCGATACCGAGATAGCCGCACAACACCGACGACAGGAAAGCGCCGAGGTTGATTCCCATGTAAAAGATCGTAAAGCCGGAGTCTCGGCGACTGTCACCAAAACCGTACAGCGCTCCAACGATAGTCGAGATATTGGCTTTGAGAAAGCCGACTCCGGCAATGATCAGTGCGAGCGACAGGTACATGACGTTCTGGTAAAAAGTTTCGGTCTCCACCCGCAACGTGAAATCTGTCACTGGCACTGTCGCCGGCAATCCGACCGCCGCCGGATTGGCGATCAGCATGGCGGTAGCGCCTTCATTGAAGCGAATCGTTGAAGTGCCTTGTGAAGACACCACGACCTGATTGGCATCACCCCCGCGGCCATCGAGTGTCAGTTGGTAATCCTGCCCTTGGTAGGTCATCAGCTGACGCGAGCCGCTTCCTTCAAACGCCATGCCGCAGTGGCCCAACACCAGCAGGATGGCCCCGAATGTCACCGCTTTCCGCGAGCCGAGGTATTTGTCAGCCAGCGTGCCGCCGATAATTGTCATCACATACACCAATGCAGTGTAGGCGCCGTACAGTACGTTGGAGCGTTCGTCACTGAAGAGGAAATGCTGGGTCAGGTACAGAATCAGCAGGCTGCGCATGCCGTAATAGGAAAAGCGTTCCCACATTTCGGTAAGAAACAGGATCAACAATCCACGAGGATGACCCAGCAGCATGGTCCCGCTGGGCGGGGCGGCTGTCGGGGTCGATTGGGGGTGGCTCATGCAAGGCTCCGCAAAGGTCAGGAATGTTGTCCCGATACTATGCAGGGCATGCAAGCAGGTGCAAGTGGAAGCGCTTGTTTTGGGCGCTGGGGGTCGGGTATGGTGATCGCCGACGCCCTCCGGCGTGACCCGAAAACATTATCAGAAGAATGATTCTACTTTTGCGTGAATAAGCCCAGTCTATCCCCCCAGATCTACGGCCTTGCCATCAAACAGGAACGCGGTCAGCTGACGTATGACAAGCTGATCACGACCGGTTTCCGCATGCTGGAACTGCATGACCTGCAGGACATCTCGATAGCGGAACTCACCCGCGAAGCCGGCTACTCAGTGGGTGCTTTCTACTCGCGTTTCCGCAGCAAGGACGAATTCTTCGATGCGCTCGTAGCCAAGCATCTGGAAACCCGTACCGGCACCCAGATTCACCTGTTTTCCACACTGCCCACTGCAACCCTGTTGGTGGAACTGATTCGCAACGTAGTGAATTATTACTGGGAACACCGAAAATTCTGGCGTGCCGTGCTGGTGCGCAGCGTACGCGATTCCGATTTCTGGGAACCGATACGCCGCCACGGCCACGAATTCACCGGCCGTTTCATTGAACGCGTAAACAACGAAATCGGCCGCAGCCTCACCTCCACTGAGGAGGCCAATATCGCCTTCGCTTTCCAGGTGCTGCTTGGCACCATCAACAGCACCATCATCAACCAGCCCGGCCCGATCTTCATGGGGCAACGCCTTTTCATTGAGGAATTGGCCCGCGCATTCACGCTGATCTCGGACTTCGACAACCTGGTCAAAACAAAGAATCCGAAACACAAGGCCCGCTAGCACCTCTCGCAGCCGGTTGATGGGGGCCTGAACCACACTACCGCAGCACTGAACGATAATTGCCAAAGAGCCGGGAGAACGCCATGTCCTACCAGGATTTCATCACTACTCCACTACTGCAACGCAGTGTGCTGGCAATGATGCTGGCCGCACTCGCCAGCTGTGGCGGCAGTGACTCCACTACGGAAACAGCGGCAACAGTTACTGCCGTTGCGGCGCAGGAACCTGGCCAAAAGCCCAACATACTTTTGATAGTCGCCGATGACCTCGGCTACAGCGACCTTGGCGTTTTCGGCAGCGAAATTCCCACACCCAATCTGGATGAGTTGGCCACGAACGGCATGTTGCTCGACGAGTTCTACTCCGGGCTCACCTGCTCACCCACGCGCTCGATGTTGCTGTCAGGCACGGACAACCATCTTGCCGGGGTCGGCGTGATGAACAGCCCGACCCGGCCTGAGCACATGAACCAGCCGGGCTATGTCGGTTACCTCAATTTCCGGGTGGCATCACTGGCCGACCTGATGAGCGATGCCGGCTATAACACCTATATATCCGGCAAATGGCATCTCGGTGCTGAAGTAGAAAACGGCCCACGTGCGCGCGGCTTCAAGCGCTCGTTCGTGTCGCTGGACGGTGCAGCGCATCTTGGCGGCTGGGACTGGCGTGGTCCTACGCCGGCTGCTTACCGCGACGATGATGACCTCATCCACGTTGCTGCCGATTTCTACACCACCCGCGACTACACACAGAAGATGCTCGGCTACATCGAAGAAGGCCGTGCAGACGGCAAGCCGTTCTTCGGTTACCTCGCCTACACCGCACCGCACTGGCCACTGCAGGCGCCGGATGAGTCGATCGCCAAATTCAAGGGCTGGTACGACCAGGGCTATGAAGCGCTGTACGCCAGCCGCTACGGACGGATGCAACAGCTCGGCATATTGCCGGCCGGCGCTGAACCGATTGACAACGCACGCTTCAAACCGCGCTGGGATGAGCTGAGTGCCGACGACAAGCAAGTCGAAGCCCGCAAGATGGAAATCTACGCGGCCATGGTCAGTGATCTCGACACCTATGTCGGTCAGGTCGTGCGCTACCTGAAAGACATCGGCGAGTTCAACAACACCTTCATCCTGTTCATGTCTGACAACGGTGCAGAATCGTCGCGCCGCGACCTGGCGCCCGACATCGCCAGCCACATTGGCATTGAATACGACCACAGTCTCGACAACCTCGGTCGCGGCAACACCTATGTCATGTATGGCGCCAACTGGGCCAGTGTCAGCGCTGCGCCGTTCTCACGTCACAAGGCTACGGGCTACGAGGGTGGCATCCATGTGCCGGCCTTTGTGCACTATCAGGGACTCGTCAAAGCCGGCACTCACGCAGCAGGCATCAGCACGGTGATGGATATACTGCCTACGGCGCTGGCGCTTGCTGGTACCACGCATCCGGGCACGCAGTATCGCGGTCAGCAGATCCTGCCGGTGCGCGGCGCATCGCTGCTGCCGCTGCTGAGTGGTGAGAGTGCGGCCATTCACAGCCAAAGCGAAGTATTTGGCTGGGAACTCTACGGCCACCGCAGCGTGCGCCAGGGCGACTGGAAGCTTGTATGGGATCAGGCTGTACCGGCGGACGAACGTCGCTGGCAACTGTTCAACGTGGCCCAAGACCCGTCCGAGCGACACGACCTCAGCAGCACCATGCCCGACAAGCTGGCTGAGATGCTTGCCAACTGGGATGTCTACGCCAGTGAAACCGGAGTGATCTACTGATGCAGCTGCGTGCAGGCGCCATAGCCGGCGCATTGTTGGTCGGCGCTGCCCTGGCGGCTGCGCTGTACCGGAATCAGCTGGAGCCGATCGCAGACAGCAGCCCTCTCGCTGCCTGCCAACTGGCAGCTACTGATGCAGCGCATCCCGGCATGGTGTTCATTCCCGCCGGCAATTTCATGATGGGCGCCAACTACGCCTACCCGGAAGAGGGCCCCAGTCACGCCGTTACTGTCGGCGATTTCTGGATCGACCAAACCGAAGTCACCAACGGGCAATTTGCCGAGTTCGTAGCAGCTACTGGCTACCGCACGTTGGCCGAACGCGGCATTGGCAACCCTGCGCAACCGCAAGCAGCACCGGTTGCCGTCTCTTCCGTATTTGTGCCGCCCTATACCGACGGCCAGCCCGATCCGTTCCGCTCGTGGTGGCAATTCCGGCTTGCGGCCAATTGGCGACAACCCGCCGGCCCCGGCAGCAGCATCGCCGGACTTGAACAGCACCCAGTGGTGCACATTGCTTTCGAAGACGCCCAAGCCTACGCCGCGTGGAAAGGCCACAGCCTCCCAACTGAAGCGCAGTTCGAATACGCTGCCCGTGGCACCGGCCGCGAAGATGCCGACGGCAACCAGATCGCCAATACCTGGCAAGGGCTGTTTCCGTTCCAGCACGACTCATCCGACGGCTACATTGGCACCTCGCCGGTCGGCTGCTACGCCACCAATGCCCAAGGCGTGTATGACCTGATTGGCAACGTATGGGAATGGACGTCGAGTACGTACTACATCAGCCACGATTTCGCTGCCAAGGCCGACTTCCCCGGCGGCTACGATCCCAACCAGCCGACAGACGAGGTAGCGGTCATCAAGGGCGGCTCGTACCTGTGTGCACCCAACTACTGCATGCGCTATCGCCCGGAAGCGCGACAGGGTCAGAGCAAGGGACTCGGAACTGACCACATCGGGTTCAGGACGGTAATGGAAGCTCAAGCGCCAAACTGAACCACGCGATCAATAAGCCAGTAGGCGGATGGAATGCCGATCAGGTAAGCAGCAACAAGATCAGTACGCCGTCTGACCAACAGACTTCTTGTGGCGACAGGCAACACCCGCGACGCGGTCAGCACCAGAGCAGCTACAGTGGCAATGAACAGCAGCTGCCCGATTTCGACACCGATGTTGAAGAACAACAACGACAACATTGCCTCTTCCCTGACCAGACCGATTTCGCCAAGCGCGCTGGCAAAACCCAGCCCGTGCAGCAGGCCGAAGCCGAACGCCACCAGCAGAGGGAAGCGGTAGGTCAGGCTGTCGAACTGCTGGCGAGTGATTTCATGAGCAAGAAACACGATCGACAGTGCAATTGTCGCCTCGACCGGGGCAATGGGCACCTGCACATAACCGAGAGCCGACAACGACAATGTGATCGAATGCGCCAGCGTAAAGCCGGTGACCGTCAGCAGGATACGTCGTGGCGTGCGGGCAATCACCAGCAATCCCAACACGAACAACAAGTGATCGTAGCCGCCGATGATGTGCTCACCGCCAAGCAGTGTGTATTGCTTGATTACCTGCAATGGTGTCATGGCTTCGGGCACCGTCCACGCTTCCTGGGTCGGCGCCAGCATTGCCGTGGTGCTGCCTGCATCAAGACGATCTAGCCGGAAGAAAGTGCCGAGCGAAGGATTGAATTGCGGATACTTCAGCGAAAACTGCTGGCCGGCGAGATCGCCATCACAGCGCATCAAGCTGTCAATTGCGTCTGGCTGCTGCAGACGTGTACACGACACCGGCCAAACGACATCCGGCAGGTTGGAGGGCTCCACTGTCGGAGGCACCAGCATCGAAAAGCGATAGAGACCCGGCACGGTTTCCGTGATCGTTATTGCTACCGGCCGGGCGTCATGAGCCGATGCAGAATCCGGCAAGGCCACCATCATCACAAGCAGCAGCAATGAGGCCAACCTGGCCAGCGGGCTCATTGCGCAAGTTCCAGCTCAACGCGCACTTCGTAACCGGCCACGATTTCCTGCTCCGCAGCTTCGCGGCTGCGTACCAGGGTTTCGTAACGATAATCGTCCAGCACGCGGTCACGCACAGCATTGAGAGAGGGAATGCCTGGCTCGCTACGACTCGTCAGCAACACCAGGTGATAGCCATAACGCGACGCTACGGGGCCTTGCCACTTGTCGGCAGGATTCAACGTATCGAGTGCGGCCACGAAATCGTCGCTGAAATTGTTGCCTACGAAATCGCGTGTACGTTCAACGTAGTTCTGCAAAAAAGGAAACCGATCTCCGTGCAGGCCGGCGTCGTTGAAACCGATGTTGTCTGACTGCGCGAGCAAAGCATCTGCCCTTGTCTTGGCGCCTTCAATGCCATCTTTCCCGGCATCGAAAAAAATGTGGGTGAATGAATAAACCGCATCAATACGGTAATCCTGCTGGCGTTCGGCATAGAACGCCGCCAGCGTCGCTTCATCAGGTTCAACGTCACGACTGACAAGATTTTCCAGCAGAAATTCCACCTTCTGTACCAGCCTCTGCTTGATGATGTAGTCGCCGGTTTCCATCTGCATGCGCAACGCTTCGCGGTACAGGGCTTCCTCACGCACATAATCAGCGACGATCTTCTGCTTCTCGCCGGCAGTCATCGCATCCAGCTGCTGATTGAAGCTGGCGGGATCAAAGGCCCTCGCCTGGTATTGCAGGTAGTCCAGCAATGAGGTGCGGTCGACCACGATAACGTTGTCGTTAACCACGTCATTGTCGGCGGCCGTCGGAGCCGATACGCGGGCATTCCATACAAACAGCAGCGCACCCAACAGCACGAAGTGCAACAGCGGTTGTTTGAGCAGACGCAGCATAACGGTCAGTAACGGAAGGTTTTGGTGTACTTGAGCGCGATCTCGGCTTTTTCCGAACTGACGTTGGTGAACACGCCTTCGGAGTCGAAGTTGTAATTGATCACGATGAAGAGATCTTCGCCGGCCTCCGGGTTCCAGCGCAAACGGCTGTTGATGCCGGCACTGCTGGAATTGTTGTCATACTGGATCAAGTTGACCCATGACCATTTCGATGTGAAGGCGTAATTGGCGTTGGCCGTGACAAGGCGCACATCGAAATTGCCGGCCGGCAATTGGATCTGCTGATAGTCATAGTTCCAGCTGAAGAAAAAGTGTTCGTCCGGACGCCAGTCAAAGCCGACTCGGATGCGATCACGATCGCCGTTCCAGAACTCACCGCGGGCAATCTGCATGCCTGGCGCAAAATCGCGCTGGTTCGACATGTTGAATTCAATGTTGACATCCGTATAGGAATAATCGCCGACTGGCAGGAAGATGCCGGGGCTTATCTGGAACGGTCTGGTCAAGCCTTCACGGTTGCGGCTGAAACCGATGCCCATCTGGTCACCACGATGGGTGTTGATGTTGAGCGGGCGCATGAACCAGTTTTCGCTTTGCATCTCGCCAGTGGCGTCATCACGGGTATGCTCAAAGCGTGTGAAAGAGTTGAGTGAACGAATGATTGGATTTCCAACCAGAAAATAACGGCCACTGCCACCCACCGAGAAGACATCTACACCGGTACGGTTGGCAAAGCCGAGTGCCGGGTTGTAGTCCTCGCCAAAATGGTAGAAGCCCGTATTGCCGCAAAAGCCGTTGTTCTGGGTATCAAAGCTGACGTTGTAACCATAGGCCTTATCGTCACCAGTACGTCCCTCGGTGTCGGTTTGCTGGACCCACACATCGCTACGCAGGGTATGGCTCGATGAAAAGCGCGTGTTCTGATAGCGGAAGTCAGCTCCGACAAGACTGTTGTCGACGGCGCTGTTGGGGTTGCCGCTGGTCATGATCACGCCAACGTTGGATTCTCCCAGCACGTTCATGGTGGCGCGACCAACGAACAACTGCTCCTTGTCGAGCAAGCCGTTCTGTCCCTGCTGCACTGCGAGCGCACCAACGTTCCACTCACCTACTCGGCCAGTGAGTTTGACTCCGGCGTTGATGTCTACCGGCTGGCCAGTGGCAGAGCTAAGACCAATGCGGCGTGAATAGAAGGGGATCCCGTTCTGGTTGTTGTTGAAGTTGCCACCACCACCGCCACGTCCGCCAAAGCTGAAGATATCGACGTCCTGCAGGAAGAAGTCACGTTTTTCAGGAAAGAAAAGCGAAAATCGCGACAGGTTAACCTGTCGGTTGTCCACTTCAGTGGCTGAGAAGTCAGTATTGAGCGTGAGTGCACCCGTCAGATTAGGGGTGATCTTGTAAAAGACGTTCAGCGATGGGTCAATGCGATCGCCATTGGTGCCGGCGACATAATCCTCCGTCATTGCCATGGCAATCGACGGGATCACATCAAGGCCCACACCCTGGCGAATATCGCGGATGCCGGTAATGAGACCGGTGGTAGTAGGATTGATGTTGCGGTTGAAAGACGACCATGCCAATTCTTCACGCTTGCGTGCAATTGTGCGCGCGATGGTAAAGCCCCACTCTTCGGTGGCAGGGTCGAAGTTCAGGGTATTGAACGGGATCGCGACTTCGGCAGTCCAACCCTGATCATCAATAAGGCTTTCGACCAGCCAGATGCCTGCCCAATCGCTGTTGAGGTTGTTGGGGCTTTCGTAAACTCCTTCGCGACGGATGCCATTTGGATTTACCTGAAACTGGTAGCCGGTACGACCGTTATTGAATGTGTCGAGGATGAATTCGAACGCATCGTCGAACTGCATGCCTTGGCCCTGCACCAACTGCCGTGCGCTGATGCCAGACGGATCACTGTCATAAAGGCGCGCACCGACATACAAAAACCGCTCGGAGTAGGCCAGGTAAAACTCCGACTTCTCAGAGGGTGTACCGTGGTCAACCGGCTCGAACTGATGCAAGTCTGCGATGACAGTAGCCTCTTTCCACAGCGCGTCATCCAGCACACCATCAATCCTGGGTTCCAACTCGGTTCTCTTGATTTCGATGCTCTTGCGTGCACCCTGTGACGGCGGTGCATCGCCGCCGGTAGCAGCCGGCTGCTGGGCAACGGCAAACTGAAAAGTCGCCAGTGCTGCGATGAGAAAATAGTGCTTTAATTTCATGGAGTTGGTGTCAGAAAAGAATCAGCGATGAGTATAAAAACCGGGGACAGCCAAACATAGCCAAGCGGGCCTTTGTCGGGAAATTCCTTGTTACGTACACATTCAGTCCCAAGTGGTTCGGCGCTGGACCGATAGCAGCTTGGTGCTCTTGCGCAATTGCAAAAGCAAACACCCGGACAAGCCGGGCGATAGCATCTTGTCCAGCGTTACCGGATCAGTGGGCTTGGCGGTAAACCGCTTGAGCAGCGGCTACCGCTCTGCCGCCATGGATGGGAGCACCCATATCAGTGAGCACCGCATCAAGGGCACCAAGGCAAAGTAGCACGTTGGTTTTGCAGGCGCTCTCGCCCATCAACCCAATTCGCCACACCTTGCCAGCCAAGGCACCGAGACCGGCCCCTATTTCGAGGTTGTAATCAGCCAGCAAACGCGCACGCACTTCTGCTTCCTTGACGCCGGCTGGTACCGTCACTGAATTCAATTGGGGCAGGCGGGCGTCCTGGCGCACAATGAACTGCAAACCCATTGCTTCAACACCAGCGGCCAGCGCACTGTGATGAAACGCATGACGGGCCCATGAGTTCTCCAACCCCTCTTCCTTCAGCATCACCAAGGCTTCATGCAGCCCATACATGCTATTGACCGGCGCTGTGTGGTGGTAAGTGCGGGCACCATCGCCTGCCCAGTAAGCCATCACCAACTGCATGTCCAGGAACCAGCTCTGCACCTTGGTTTTACGGGTGCGGATGACCTCTTCAGCGCGTGCGCCGAAGCTTACTGGTGACAGGCCCGGCGGACACGACAGGCATTTCTGCGTACCGGAGTAAATGGCATCAATTTCCCAGCCATCAACATCGAGCTCTACACCACCGAGGCCAGTCACGCTGTCTACCAGCGACAAGGCTCCGAATTTGTGAGCCAGTGATGTCAGCAGTCTTGCATCACTGCAGGCGCCCGTTGATGTTTCTGCGTGTACAAAGGCCAGCAGTTTGGCATCCGGATTCGCCGTCAGGGCCTCCTCAACCTTATTGGGATCGACCGGGTCGCCCCAGGCGTCATGCACCATGATTGCTGTTGCACCACAACGCTCGACGTTCTCCTTCATACGGCCACCGAACACACCATTCTGACAAACGATCGCCTTGTCACCAGGCTCCAGCAGGTTCACGAAGCAGGTTTCCATGCCGGCAGAACCTGGTGCAGATACGGGAAAGGTAAAACGGTTTTTGGTCTTGAACGCGTATTGGAGCATCTGCTTGATCTCATCCATCAAACGGACAAACTCTGGATCAAGATGGCCGATCGTAGGTGCGCCCATCGCAGCGGTAACACGGGGATTTACATCCGACGGGCCTGGGCCCATCAGGGTCCTCAGGGGAGGATGGAAAGATTTGGTCATGTTTGGCTCAACTGATTTATTGGCGATTGAGTGAAAGTAAATTGGTGCAACGTTTTCTTTGAAGTGACAAATCCAAACTCAAAAAAAAAGCCGTTGATTCAACGGCTTTTCTTTATTGCTTTGGGCTATCAGCCTGCCGTCGCATCTTCTGAAGCCGCGGGACGATCCACCAACTCGATGTATGCCATTGGCGCTTTGTCACCAGAGCGGTAACCGCACTTGATGATGCGGGTGTAACCACCAGCCCGATTGGTAAAACGCGGACCGAGGTTTGTGAACAACTTGCCTACAGTCTCCTTACTGCGAGTACGATCGAACGCCAGAC
Organism: uncultured Gammaproteobacteria bacterium; assembly: GCA_903887045.1. GTDB lineage: Bacteria > Pseudomonadota > Gammaproteobacteria > Pseudomonadales > Pseudohongiellaceae > CAILUG01. Next base: position 23,224 of record CAISOD010000026.1, read on the forward strand.
GGCGGTTCGCCACGCTGTCTTCCTTGGCCAAAGTGATCAACGGCTCGGCAAACATCCGCAGCTCTTTTGCCTTCGCAAGCGTGGTTTTGATTATTTCATGCTCAACCAGCGAGGAAGTCATATTGCGGAACATCGCCTGACGATGCGAACTGGTTCTGTTGAATTTACGGCCACTGAGACGATGACGCATGACACTGCTACCTGATTATTCGTGAATATGACTCGTTAATGAACTGCTTTACTGCCCCGACAGACTGCCCCTTCAGGCAGCGCGGTCATCGCCTTTCAGGCTGGCTGGTGGCCAATTCTCAAGCCGCAGACCCAACGAGAGGCCTTTGGATGCCAGCACGTCCTTGATCTCGGTGAGTGATTTCTTGCCGAGGTTTGGCGTTTTGAGCAGCTCTACTTCAGTTCTCTGGATCAGATCGCCGATGTAGTAAATATTCTCTGCTTTGAGGCAGTTGGCCGAACGCACAGTAAGTTCCAGATCATCGACGGGACGCAGCAGAATTGGATCAATCTTGTCTTCATGCTTTGGCTGCTCCTTGACCGAGCTGTTCTTGAGATCGACAAACACACTCAGCTGATGCTGCAGGATGGTCGCGGCCTGACGGATTGCTTCTTCCGGATCAATGGTGCCGTTGGTTTCCAGTTCGATGATAAGTTTGTCGAGATCGGTACGTTGTTCAACGCGAGCATTCTCAACAGCGTAAGTCACGCGATTGACCGGTGAGTAGGAAGCATCCAGCATCAATTTGCCTACTGAGCGCGTCTCACTGTCGCGCGAAACACGGGCATCTGCCGGAACGTAACCGCGACCAATGCCCACCTTGATCTGCATGCTGATCGAAGTGTTGTCGTTCAGGTTACAGATCACATGTTCCGGGTTCACGATTTCTACATCGTGGGGCAACGTGATATCCCCTGCCTTAACAGGTCCTTTGCCACTCTTCTTCAAGGTCAACACAACGCTCTGCTGGCTGTGCAGAACAACGGCAAGTTCCTTCAGGTTCAAAAGAATGACAAGCACGTCTTCCTGCACACCCTGGATAGCGCCGTACTCGTGTACAACTCCTTCAATCTCAACTTCTTCTACTGCGCAACCGGGCATCGAAGACAACAGAATCCGGCGCAAAGCGTTGCCCAATGTATGGCCAAAACCGCGCTCGAGAGGCTCCAGCACGACTTTAGAATGCCACTTGTCGGCGGATTCTACTTTGATGTCCTGCGGAGTAAGAAAATTTGCCAACGAAATCTGCATGGAATCCCTCTTAAGGAATAGGTTTATTTCGAGTACAGCTCAACGATCAAGCTTTCATTGATTTCAGTGGACAATTCACTGCGCTCAGGCTTGTGCTTGTACAGACCTTCAAGCTTGTCCTGGCTCACTTCAATCCATTCGATCGGCGCGCGGGTACCGGCGATATCGAGCGAGGATTTGACACGCAACTGGTTCCGGGCTTTTTCCCTGACCGACACCTTGTCGCCAGCCTGCACCTGATAGGACGCAATGTTGACAACTTTGCCATTAACCAAGATGGCCTTGTGCGACACCAGTTGGCGAGCTTCTGAGCGCGTTGAACCGAAACCCATACGGTAGACGACGTTGTCGAGACGCGACTCCAACAACTGAAGCAGGTTTTCACCGGTAGCACCTTTCATACGGGCAGCTTCAATATAGTAGTTGCGGAACTGACGCTCCAGAATGCCGTACATACGACGAACCTTCTGCTTTTCACGCATCTGGACGCCATAGTCAGAAAGACGGCCAGGACGCTGACCATGCTGGCCAGGGGCAGTTTCCGATTTGCACTTGTCTTCAAGAGAGCGAACACCGCTCTTCAGAAAAAGATCAGTACGCTCACGACGAGCCAGTTTGCATTTGGGGCCGATGTAACGGGCCATATCTCTCTCTCCTATGCGTCGGTGCTATCACACCGCGCAATCAACTTTTGGACGCTTGTTATACGCGACGACGCTTGGGGGGACGGCATCCGTTATGCGGGATCGGAGTCACATCGGTGATGTTGCTCACCTTGAGCCCGCATGCATTAAGCGCACGAACTGCAGACTCCCTGCCCGGGCCAGGGCCGTTTACGCGGATGTCCACGTTTTTCAGGCTATATAGCTCAACCGCACTCTTGCCTGCCTTCTCTGCGGCAACCTGGGCCGCAAACGGCGTGCTTTTGCGGGAGCCACGGAAGCCCGAACCACCAGAAGTCGCCCATGACAGCGTGTTGCCCTGACGGTCGGTGATGGTCACGATCGTGTTGTTGAACGAAGCGTGAATATGCGCCACGCCGTCGGAAACTGACGTTCTGGCTTTCTTGCGGACTTGAGGTGCTGGTTTGGCCATTACTGATTACCTTGTTTTACTTTGCCTTGGCATTCAATGCGGGGCAGCGGAAATTACTTACGGATCGGTTTGCGTGGGCCTTTACGGGTCCGGGCATTGGTCTTGGTTCTCTGTCCACGTACTGGCAAACCTTTGCGATGACGTATGCCGCGGTAGGTACCCAAATCCATCAGACGTTTGATGTTCATGGAAACCTCACGACGCAGATCACCTTCAACAGTTATCTTGCCGATCTCGCTGCGGAGCGAATCCAACTGGTCTTCGCTTAGTTCGCTGACCTTGGCGGTCGGATTGATGCCCGTCAATTTGCACAAGTTCCTGGAAACGGTTGCACCAATGCCATAGACATAGCGCAGCGAAATCACCACGTGCTTGTTATCAGGTATGTTGACTCCGGCAATACGGGCCATATTTTTCGCTCCAAAATGCTTTGTATTTGTTAGCTTAACCGCTGCAAGCGCGATCAGCCGCTACTACCGATTCAAACCCAGAAACCTGTGAGAAATCATCAAGTTGTTCCGGCTTCCCAAGTACAGCCTCTTCAAAATCAACAAAGGCGAATGCCGGAAAAAAGGGCGACAAGCTTATACTCCGGACAATATAAAATCAACCGGCGTATCTTTAGCATTCAACCCTGTCTTTGCTTATGACGTGGCTCTGAGCAAATCACCCGCACAACACCATTGCGCTTGATGACTTTGCACTTTCTGCAAATACGTTTAACCGATGCTCTGACTTTCATTGCCTGTCTCCCGAAAACTTTACTACTACCACAACTTGTCGATATCCAGCTCTAAGGCCAAATATCAAATCTAGCGCTTGAATGAACCAATATTGGACTTCTTCATCAACGACTCGTACTGATGCGACATCAAATGCGACTGCACCTGTGCCATGAAATCCATGCAGACCACTACCACGATGAGCAGGGAGGTCCCGCCCAGCTGAAACGGCACGTTAGCCGATGTCTGCAAAAACTGTGGCAACAGACAGATCGTAGTTATATAGACAGCGCCGAACAAAGTAAGCCGCGTCATCACGTTATCTACATAAGATGCAGTCTGTTCACCTGGCCGGATGCCTGGAATAAACGCACCTGATCTCCGGAGGTTCTCGGCAATCTCTTTGGGGTTGAACACCAAGGATGTGTAAAAGAAACAGAATGCAATCACCAACACCGCAAACAACAAAATATTCAAAGGCTGACCCGGGCCAAGAATCAACGCCAGATCCGCCAAAAATTCAAACCCTTCATTCTGACCAAACCACTGCCCCAATGAAGCCGGGAACAGCAGAAAGCTGCTCGCAAAAATTGCCGGAATCACACCAGCCATGTTGACCTTCAAAGGCAAGTGACTGGATTGCCCCTGATACATGCGGCGCCCCTGCTGACGTGGAGCATAGTTTACGGTAATGCGCCGCTGGGCTCTCTCTACGAATACAACACCAGCTATGACAGCGGCGCCAATAAGTACCACTACGAACAAAGCCAGGGGCTGAATGGACCCCTCAGCAACCTGTTCAAGCGACTGCCCTACTGCTGCAGGCAAACCGGCAACAATACCGGCGAAAATCAACATCGAAATACCGTTACCTACGCCGCGCTCAGTGATCTGCTCACCCAGCCACATCAGAAACATTGCACCGGTAACCAACGACACGAACGCGGTCAGGTAAAAACTGAAATCGGCATTGAATGCCAATTGCGCCAGCAACCCGGTGGTAATAGCAATCGCCTGTATTGCAGCAAAAAACAACGCACCATAGCGGGTATACTGGCTAAGTTTGCGCCGTCCTGACTCACCTTCCTTCTTCAGCTGTTCCAGCTGCGGCGTCGTAGCCGTCAGCAGTTGCACAATGATCGAAGCCGTAATGTAAGGCATGATACCGAGTGCAAAAATGCTCATGCGCTCAATGGCGCCGCCCGAAAACATGTTAAACAGACCCAGAAACGTGCCTTGATTCTGATTGAACAGAAATTCAAGCTGATCCGGATTTATGCCAGGAACTGGAATATGTGTCCCGATCCTGTAAACCAGAATGGCAAACAACAAGAACAAAAGTCTGGCTTTAAGTTCAGCCAGACCATCGGCCTTGCCGGGATTCATTGCTTGTGCCATTGGTTATACCGCAATCGACAAGTAGAAGTTGTACCCAGCCTTAAACTCAACGGCTGGTACCATCTTCAAGAGACCTTACCGCCAGCTGCTTCTATGGCTGCCTTGGCTCCTTTGGTTACAACTACGCCTTCCACCGTAAAGCTGCGGCTTACGTCACCAGACAGCATAATCCGGGCGCGAGAAACGCTGCGATCAATAAGGTTCGCTTTCTCAAGCGTTTCGATATTCACCAAATTGCCTTCCAACTTGTTCAGCTCGGAAGTACGGACTTCAGCAGTGGTGCTGCCAATGCGGGAATAGAATCCGAATTTCGGCAAGCGCTTTTGCAGCGGCATCTGACCGCCTTCAAAGCCTGGACGTACATGACCACTCTTGCGGGCCTTTTGACCTTTATGGCCACGAGTCGATGTCTTGCCCAATCCACTACCAATACCGCGACCTACCCGTTTCGGGTAATGGGTCGAACCCGGTGCCGGACTCAAAGTATTCAAACGCATGATGTTCTCCGAAATATGCCGGCCAGTTATTCCTGGACCCGTACCAGATGGCGTACTTTGCTGATCATTCCTCGTACTGCAGGAGTGTCTTGCAGTTCCACGACGTGGCGAATCCGGCGCAGACCCAAACCCGTTAAACAGGCCTTGTGGTTGGCAAGAATTCCATGAGAGCTCTTGATCTGTTGCACTTTTACAGTCTTGGTAGCCATGACTCTAACCTTGAAAATAACTTCTGTTTGGATGCCCTGCTCAGCTAAGACAGGACAAGTAGCCATTAACTGGCAATATCTTCCAGTGACTTGCCACGCTTGGCAGCAATATCCTGGGGAGAACGCATGTTCTTCAATCCTTTGAAGGTGGCACGCACTACGTTAACCGGATTGGTAGAGCCGTAACACTTGGCAAGCACGTTGTGCACACCTGCAAGTTCCAGGATCGATCGCATTGCCCCACCCGCGATTACACCAGTACCGTCAGATGCCGGCTGCATATAGATCTTGGATGCTCCATGGTTGGCCTTCACTGGATACTGCAAAGTGCTGCCATCAAGCTTCACATTGATCATATTACGACGAGCCGCTTCCATTGCCTTCTGGATCGCTTGGGGCACTTCACGGGCCTTGCCACGGCCAAAACCTACACGTCCCTTACCGTCACCGACTGCAGTCAACGCAGTGAATGAGAATATACGGCCACCCTTCACCACTTTGGCTACACGGTTAACCTGGATCAGTTTTTCCTGCAGGCCTTCTTCGTTTGCGCCTTTGGTTTGTTCGTTCTTGAATGCCATTAGAGTATTCCCGGATCAGAATTCCAGACCGCCTTCACGGGCTGCGTCGGCAAGTGCCTTGATGCGGCCGTGGTACATATAGCCGCTGCGGTCAAATGCAACCTTGGTAATGCCGGCAGATTTTGCACGCTCGGCGATAAGCTTGCCGATCTGCTTTGCAGACTCGACATTTCCCGTCTTTTCACCGCCCAAAGACGATGCCGCAACAACCACTTTGTTGTCAGGCGAAATTACTTGCGCGTAGATGTGTCGCGGACTGCGATACACGCAAAGACGATTTACTTTCAGCTCGCGGATTTTTGCGCGAACACGTTTGGCTCTGCGCAAACGGGAAACTTTTTTAACGTTCATCTTGATGCCTCTACCTGTCTGTTCCCGATGAAAGCCCTGCCTTCACCCATGAAAGAACCAGATCAAAATCCTGTTACCTGCTCTACTTCTTCTTGGCTTCTTTGCGGTAAACCTGCTCACCGGAATATTTGACACCCTTACCTTTGTAAGGCTCAGGCGCCCTGAACGCACGCAGCTCTGCTGCTACCTGACCGAGCACTTGCTTATCAGCACCTTTCAAAACTATCTCGGTCTGGGTCGGCGTTTCTGCCGTCACCCCTTCAGGCAACTGATAGTCGATCGGATGGGAAAAACCCAGCACCAGATTGACAGCCTTACCTTGGGCCTTAGCACGATAGCCTACACCCACCAATTCAAGCTTTCGCTCGAATCCCTGACTGACGCCCTTGACCATGTTTTGCACAATTGCTCGCGTTGTGCCGGCCATCGCGTTTGCAGCCTGGCTATTGTTCTTTGGTGACAATTTTAAAATGCCATTGTCATTAACGATCTGAACCTGATCGCTCAATTCAATATTCAAAGTGCCCTTGCCACCTTTGATTGATACGGCGCTACCGGAAATGGTGGCTTCGACTCCCTTAGGCAACAGCACAGGCGCTTTTGCAATTCTGGACATATGCTTACTCTTTAAAACAAAACTTAAAAATCAACCAGTCAAAAATACGCCAGCAGCTTCAAAAAACGGTGCAGAGTACTTCACCACCGATGCCAGCTGCTCGCGCAGCTTTGTCGGTCATCACGCCCTTGTTGGTCGACACTACGGCAATGCCGAGGCCAGCGCGTACTTTCGGCAGTTCTTCCCGCCCCTTGTACATACGCAATCCAGGCGAGCTGCCACGATGTAACTCTTCAATTACCGGGCGGCCATTGTAATATTTCAATTCGATCTTGAGCCCTGGCTTTACAACATCAGCGCTAAGTGAATAGCCGGCAATATAGCCTTCCTGCTTCAGCACATTGAGTATCGCCACCTTGATTTTGGAGGACGGACACTCAACGACAGGCAACCCTGCCATTTGCGCATTACGAATACGGGTCAAGAGATCTGCGATCGGGTCAGACATGCTCATTTCTATTTACCTCTACTGATCACTACCAGCTTGCCTTGGTCAATCCGGGAACATCACCCTTCATGGCATGTTCACGCAATTTGTTCCTGCAGATGCCGAATTTTCTGTACACCCCGTGTGGGCGACCTGTGATCTGGCAGCGCCTGCGCTGACGAGTCGGACCAGCGTCTCGCGGCAATTTCTGTAACTTGATCTGGGCTTCCCACTTTTCTTCTGCAGAAGCCGTTACGCTTACAATCGTAGCTTTGAGTGCCGCCCGCTTGACTGAAAAGCGCTTTGCAGTACGCAGGCGCTTGTTCTCTCTTTCGATCATCGATGTCTTGGCCATGACTTAACCTCTGCCTGCTTCTGCCGATTGCACTTCACCACGGAACGGGAAATTGAAAGCCCGCAACAAAGCCCGTCCCTCATCGTTCGAGCCGGCTGTGGTGGTAATAGTGATATCCATACCGCGCAGCTTGTCGATCTTGTCGTAATCGATTTCAGGGAAAATGATCTGCTCGTTTACGCCCAGCGCATAATTTCCACGACCGTCGAAGGCGCGTGGGTTCAGGCCGCGGAAGTCCCTGATACGAGGAATGGCAATATTGACCAAGCGATCCAGGAACTCGTACATGCGCTCACCACGCAAAGTTACCTTGCAGCCAACCGGCCAGCCCTGACGGATCTTGAAACCAGCGACGGAGACCCTTGCCTTTGTAACCACAGGTCTCTGACCGGTAATTTTCACAAGGTCACCCACTGCGTTATCGAGCACCTTCTTGTCACCAAACTCGCTACTGCCGATATTCAGCACAATTTTGGTGATTTTCGGTACCTGCATCGGATTAGCGTAGGAAAACTGTTTCGTCAGTTCCTTCGTAACCGTGTCTTTATAGAATTCTTTCAATCGCGCCATGATAAAACCCGCTTATAAAAGCCTTGCATTAACCTTGCTATTAACAGACCAATCAACCAATGACAGACTTGTCGGACTTGAAAATCCGCGTTCTCGTCCCATCAGTTTCAACCCTGACTCCGACTTTGTCAGCTTGCTGCGTCTTGGGATTGACGATAGCGATATTGGAAATCGCAATGCCAGCTTCCTTCTCTACGATGCCACCCTGACGGCCGATATTCGGATTCGGCTTAGTATGCCGCTTCACCATGTTTATGCCGGATACCAGTGCACGGCCACTGTCAAGAATCCTGGTGATCTTGCCGCGTTTGCCCTTGTCGCGACCAGTAATCACGATCACTTCGTCATCCCGCTTGAGCTTTTGCATTTAACTAATCTCAACCTCTTTACGATTCGCCCTGCCTTGCAGAGCTCCGAACCAAATCCGAACAACAAATATGCCTACAGCACTTCTGGAGCCAGCGAAATGATTCTCATGAATTTTTCGTTGCGCAATTCACGTGTCACAGGACCAAAGACGCGAGTACCAATCGGCGCGTCTTGGTTGTTCAACAAGATCGCAGCATTATCGTCGAAGCGGATCAGGGACCCGTCCTGACGACGCACACCGCTTTTGGTCCTAACGACGAGCGCATTGAGCACCTGGCCTTTCTTGACCTTGCCCCGTGGAATGGCATCCTTCACAGTAACCTTGATCACATCACCGATACGGGCATAGCGACGATGGGAACCGCCAAGCACCTTGATACACATCACCCTGCGTGCGCCGCTATTGTCAGCGACATCTAAATAGGACTGTACTTGAATCATCTGTATGTCTTCGACCCTGTAAGGGCCATGCTCCTGTTTAGTCTTATCTGCTCATGAAGCCCGATCTGGCCAATTAACTTCAGGCCAGTACGGCTTTTTCGTCGATGCTCACCAGCGACCAGGTTTTGGTCCTTGAAATGGGACGTACTTCTCTCACAGTGACAACATCACCAATACCGCACTCGTTGTTCGCGTCATGCGCGTGCACCTTGGAAGATTTGGTCACGTACTTGCCGTAGACCGGGTGCTTAACGCGTCTTTCAATCAGCACCGTAATGGATTTCTCCATCTTGTTGCTGACCACTTTGCCAGTCACGGTACGCGCACGTTTTTGGAGCTCTGACATAGATTACAAACCCGCTTTTTCGCTAATCAAAGTTTTGACGCGTGCAATGTTCTTGCGCGTATCTTTCAACAAGTGTTGTTGCGTCAGCTGCCCAGTATTCTTCTTCATGAAGTTGTTGAACTGGTCTGTCTGCAGACCGCGCAGAACCTGCTGCAGCTCAACGACAGTCTTTTCACGCAAGTCTTTCGCTTCAAGCTTAGCCATTACATCACCACACGTTTGGCAAATTTTGTCGCAAATGGCAGCTTCGCTGCCGCCAGATCGAAGGCCTCTTTGGCAATTTCCGGGGTCACACCCTCAATTTCAAAAAGAACCCTGCCAGGCTGTATGTTGGCGACCCAATACTCAACGTTACCTTTACCGCTACCCTGACGCACTTCCAAGGGCTTCTGTGTGATTGGCTTGTCAGGAAATACACGTATCCACACTTTACCGCCACGCTTGATATGACGCGTCAACGCCCGACGTGCTGATTCCAACTGACGTGCCGTCAGGCGACCACGACCAATTGCCTTCAGACCGTACTCACCAAAGCTGATCGTACTGCCGCGCAATGCCAAGCCGCGGTTGCGACCCTTCATCTGCTTGCGAAATTTTGTTCGTTTGGGTTGTAACATTTTGGCTACCTCTGTTTTCCGCTTACCAGTGCTTGTTCATCACTGGGAGGGCTGTGCCTTCTTCTTGCTGCTATCGTTCGTCAGAACTTCATCCGGGTTCAGCACTTCCCCTTTGAAAATCCAGACCTTCACACCGATGATTCCGAAGGTAGTCAATGCTTCACTTGTGGCGTAATCAATATCTGCCCGCAGAGTATGCAATGGCACGCGACCTTCATGGTATCGCTCGGTCCTGGCAATCTCGGCACCACCAAGGCGACCACTAACCTGCACCTTGATACCTTCTGCACCTTGGCGCATGGCATTCTGCATTACTCGCTTCATCGCCCTGCGGAACATTACACGGCGTTCCAACTGCTGGGCCACGCTGTCTGCGACGAGCTGAGCGTCGAGGTCCGGCTTGCGAATCTCTTCAATACTGATATTGACCGGAACGCCCATTTTAGCGACCAACTCAGCACGCAGCTTCTCTACATCTTCACCCTTTTTGCCGATAACAATACCCGGACGGGCGGTAAATACTGTGATCCTAGCCGTCTGAGCCGGGCGCTCGATTTCAACACGGGAAACGGATGCAGCGGCCAGCTTTTTCTTCACCAACTCTCTGACTTCCATATCTTGTTGGAGGTAGCGAGCATAATCTTTGCCGCTTGCGTACCAAACGGAGGCGTGACGCTTGACGATACCAAGGCGAATACCAGTCGGGTGAACTTTTTGACCCATGAGTTCCTCTGATTACTTTCCGGAATTGCTTTCAGAAACTTTAACGGTGATATGGCAGGAGCGCTTCGTGATGCGGTCAGCACGGCCTTTTGCACGCGGCATGATGCGCTTCAACGAAACACCTTCGTCCACAAAGATCGTGGAAACTTTCAATTCATCCACATCAAGACCTTGGTTATGCTCTGCGTTGGCAATAGCAGAGTTAAGGACCTTCTTGATAAGCACAGCACCTTTTTTGGTACTAAAGGTCAGCAACTCAAGTGCCTCACCAACCCGCTTTCCACGGATCTGGTCAGCAACCAGCCTGGCTTTTTGGGCCGAAAGCCTGGCACCCTTCATAATGGCTAATACTTCCATTTTTATACCTCTTAAAACTTTGCGAGCGCCCGGTCAGACGGGACACCAGCTAACTATTTGGCCTTCTTATCTGCCGAATGGCCGCGGTAAGTTCTGGTCAAGACGAACTCGCCCACCTTATGACCGACCATATCTTCGGTAATGAGTACCGGTACGTGCTGGCGACCATTATGAACGGCCAGAGTCAAACCCAGCATTTCAGGGGAGACCATTGACCTTCTGGACCACGTCTTTATGGGTTTCCTGTCGTTCTTTTCAGCAGCTACCTGCACCTTTTTGAGAAGATGCAGATCAATGAACGGACCTTTCTTGAGTGATCTTGGCACTGACTTACCCTACCCTTTTATTTGCTCGCATTGCGACGACGCACGATCAGATTACTTGTGCGCTTGTTGGTTCTGGTTTTGTAACCCTTGGTCGGAGTTCCCCAAGGCGATACCGGGTGACGACCACCAGAGGTACGACCCTCACCGCCACCGTGCGGATGGTCAACTGGGTTCATGGCCACACCACGAACAGTAGGCCGAACGCCACGCCAGCGCATAGCACCGGCCTTACCAATTGAGCGAAGGTTGTGTTCACCATTCGAAACTTCACCAATCGTGGCACGACAATCTGCAGGCACTCGACGCACTTCACCTGAACGTAGACGCAGAGTTGCATACTGACCTTCGCGAGCCACCAATTGCACAGACGCACCAGCACTACGCGCAATTTGGGCGCCCTTGCCAGGCTTCATTTCGACGCAATGAACGTTGCTGCCAACCGGAATATTTCGCAATGGCATGCAATTACCAAGCTTCATTGGAGAAGCAGGACCTGAAATCAACTCATCTCCAACCACAACTTTGTCAGGAGCAATCACATAACGACGCTCACCATCTGCGTATAGCAGGAGTGCAATATTTGCAGTTCGGTTCGGATCATATTCCAGACGCTCAACGCGTGCGGGCACACCATCTTTATCGCGCCGAAAATCAATGATTCGATATTTTTTCTTGTGCCCACCACCTACGTGGCGCTGCGTAAGACGGCCCGAGCTATTACGCCCACCGGTCTTGCTCTTTTTCTCGGTCAACTGCGCAAGAGGCGCACCCTTATGAAGCTCCGGATGAACAATCTTCACCACAAACCGGCGCCCAGGTGAGGTAGGTTTACATTTAACGACTGCCATAAAATTCTCTCAACCTGTCGTATTAGACCATATTCGCAAGATCAATTTCCTGACCCTGCTCAAGGCGAACATACGCCTTCTTCCAATCGCCGCGACTGCGCAACTTACCGCGCGCGGTCCGCTTGGTTTTGCCTTTTACATTCAGCACCTGCACTTCACGCACCTGCACGTTGAAGAGCTTTTCGACAGCTTCTTTTACTTCCGGCTTGGTTGCATCAGACAACACCTTGAAGGCAACCTGATTATTCAACTCGGAAATACGACTGGCTTTCTCGGAAAGATGGGGGCCAAGGATGATGCGTAATCTGCGTTCCTGGTTCATGCCAACAACCCCTCGAGTTTTTTGAGAGCCGGCACGGTAACCAGCACTTTCTCATAGCCAATCAAACTGACAGGATCCACGGCATCAGCGTCAACCACGTCAACGGTGTGAAGGTTCCTGGCCGCCAGATACAGATTTTTATCGACTTGATCGCTTACGATCAGGACGTCCTGCAGCGAAAATTGATCCAGCTTTTCCAGTAAGCTTTTGGTTTTGTGGGAATCCAGCTTGAACTCATCCACAACAATCAGCCTTCCCTGACGCACCAATTCCGATACGATGCAGCGCATCGCTCCGCGGTACATTTTTTTGTTGATTTTCTTGGAGTGATCCTGCGGTACAGCAGCAAAGGTCTTGCCACCGCTTCTCCACAATGGACTGCGCGTACTGCCGGCACGCGCACGACCAGTACCTTTTTGGCGATGAGGCTTGCGACCACCACCGCGCACTTCTGCACGCGTTTTTTGCTTTACCGAACCCTGACGGGCTCCGGCCAAGTAGGTGACAACCACTTGATGAACAAGACTTTCATTGAATTCCTTGTTGAAGGAATCATCGGATACCGACACTTTGGTATCTGCAGGCTTCGACCCCGGCAAAGTAACTTGAAGTTCCACGGTTCAGAGCCTCCTATACGCCTGCTTTCACTGCCGGGAAGACGATCACGTCGCCACCGGTAGCACCAGGGATTGCGCCCTTGATAAGCAGAAGGTTGTTGTTTGAATCAACACTCACCACTTCCAGATTCTGGATGGTGACTTGCTCATCACCCATGTGGCCGGCCATTTTTTTGCCTTTCTTGACCCGACCAGGAGTTTGACGTTGACCAATGGAGCCAGGAGCACGATGGGAGAGCGAGTTGCCGTGAGTAGCATCACCCATGGTGAAGTGATAACGCTTGATAACCCCCTGAAACCCCTTGCCCTTTGAGACGCCGGTAACATCGACCATTTGGCCAGGCGCAAAGTGAGCGACGGTTAACTCAGAACCCTGTACGTACGACGCAGCATCAGCTTGGGAAGTCCTAAACTCCCACAACCCTCTACCAGCCTCCATTCCAGCTTTTGCAAAATGGCCAGCCTCAGCCTTGCTTACAAGACCGGCCTTTTTGCTGCCAGTGGTAATCTGTATAGCGGAATATCCGTCGCCTTCAGCAGTTTTGACCTGCGTGACGCGATTCGGAAGCACTTCCACTACCGTTACGGGTACAGAGGACCCTGTTTCGGTGAAAACGCGGGTCATACCGCTTTTCCGACCGACTAAGCCAATCGTCATTTTCAACTCCATCGTGTATGGGGCTTTACCCACTATGGCTGCTTGCGCATTACACCATGTGATTCAGGTACCCTTACCGGGCAACCATATGTGTAGTATTTAAAGTGCCAGCATTAGAAATACAGACACCACTACCGGACACCACTACAGGTGCCCGAACCTACTATCCGAGTCTTATTTGCACTTCAACACCAGCCGCCAGGTCAAGCTTCATCAAGGCGTCAACGGTTTTTTCTGTAGGCTCAACAATATCAAGGAGACGTTTATGGGTTCTAAGCTCGTACTGATCTCGCGCATCCTTGTTTACATGCGGTGACGTCAAAATTGTATAACGCTCAATCTGAGTCGGCATAGGAATGGGACCACGGATCTGCGCACCCGTCCGCTTCGCCGTCTCGACAATTTCCTGTGTGGACTTGTCAATCAGACGATGGTCAAAGGCTTTGAGCCTGATTCTGATGCGCTGGTTCTGCATAGGACCAACATCTCCCGTATTGTTAAAGAACGTCTTACCCCAAACGACCTTAGAGCGCGGCCTTAGAGGGCTAAAAAAGAGCGCGAATTCTATTTTTCATGTATTCGCGTGTCAACTGAAAAATGATTTCCTGTATAAAAATATGCAGGAAATCACTTCTGGCGCCATTACTTGAAGATTTTTGCTACAACGCCTGCACCTACCGTACGACCACCCTCACGAATCGCGAAGCGCAAGCCTTCATCCATCGCCACTGGAGCTATCAACTCCACTACCATCTTGATGTTGTCGCCCGGCATTACCATCTCTACGCCCTCAGGCAACGTTACAGCGCCCGTCACGTCCGTCGTACGGAAGTAGAATTGCGGACGATAGCCTTTGAAGAATGGCGTATGACGACCACCCTCTTCCTTGCTCAGAATGTACACTTCCGATTCAAACGACGTATGGGGAGTGATAGAACCCGGTTTCGCCAGTACTTGACCACGCTCCACTTCTTCACGCTTGGTGCCGCGCAACAGCACACCTACGTTCTCGCCAGCTCGACCTTCGTCCAGCAGCTTGCGGAACATTTCAACGCCCGTGCAAGTCGTCTTTGTTGTCGGCTTGATACCAACAATTTCAATCTCTTCACCTACCTTTACAATACCACGCTCTACACGGCCCGTTACCACCGTGCCACGACCCGAGATCGAAAACACGTCCTCAATCGGCAGCAGGAACGGCTTTTCGATATCACGTATCGGCTCAGGGATGTACGAGTCCAGCGTTTCTACCAGTTTGCGTACTGCACTGGTACCCATCTGATTGTCATCCTTTCCTTGCAGCGCCATCAAAGCCGAACCAATGATGATTGGAGTATCGTCACCCGGAAATTCATACATCGACAGCAGTTCACGAATCTCCATTTCCACCAGCTCCAGCAACTCCTTGTCGTCCACCATGTCGGCTTTATTCATAAATACAACAATGAACGGCACGCCAACCTGGCGGGAAAGCAGGATGTGTTCGCGGGTTTGCGGCATCGGACCGTCAGCGGCTGAACACACCAGAATCGCGCCATCCATCTGCGCAGCACCCGTGATCATGTTTTTCACATAGTCAGCGTGGCCCGGGCAGTCTACATGTGCGTAGTGACGCACTGCAGAGTCATATTCCACGTGCGAGGTGTTGATTGTGATGCCGCGTTCGCGCTCTTCCGGTGCATTGTCGATCTGGTCAAAGTTGCGGATTGTACCGCCCCAGGTTTCTGCACACACACGCGTCAGAGCCGCTGTCAACGTCGTCTTGCCATGGTCTACGTGACCAATCGTACCTACGTTAACGTGGAGCTTCTTACGCTCAAATTTTTCCTTCGCCATTGGATGCCTCC